>NZ_ATHO01000157.1 GCF_000445065.1 Sphingobium quisquiliarum P25
CTAGGCCGTGTTGACAAAAGGGATTCCCAAGCGGCTCAGATTCTGATTCAAGGCTGCCCTTTGGGGAGCAGTCATGGGCCGTGGGGATCTGTCGGATGCGGAATGGGAGCTGATCGGCCCGCTGCTACCATCTGAGCGGGGGCGCTGGGCGCGGCCTGCTGGCGATAACCGGCGTTTTCTCAACGGCATGCTTCACGTGCTACGGGTAGGTTGTCCCTGGCGGGACATGCATGAGCGTTACGGCAAGTGGAATTCGGTCTATGTCCGGTTCCGGCGTTGGGCCGAGCAAGGCGTCTGGGATGCCCTGCTGCAAACGCTGGTCGATCTGGGCTTAACCGACGACTGGCAGCACATGATCGACAGCACCACGGTTCGCGGCCACGTCTCGGCAGTGGGCGGAAAAGGGGGGCTTGTGCGCAGGCTTTTGGTCGATCACGCGGCGGCTTTACGAGCAAGGTCCACGCCCGCTGTGACAATCAAGGACTGCCTATCGGGTTCATCCTGACCGGCGGCGAAGCCTCGGATTACGGGGCCGTCGATGACCTGATGGCCCTGCCACTCCCCAAGCCCAAGGCGCTACTCGCCGACAAAGGCTACGATGGTGACCGGCTTCGCGAAGACCTGCTCATGCGCGGCATTCTGCCGATCATCCCGCCCCGGTCGAACCGGAAAGCTCCAGTCCATCCAGACTATCGGCGCTACAGGGATCGCAACCGCATCGAGCGCATGTTCGGCAAACTGAAGCAGCAGCGCCGCATCGCCACCCGCTACGACAAGACCGCCCTGTCGTTCGAGAGCTTCCTCAACCTCGCCGCCGCCCGGCTATGGCTGAAGTCTTTTGTCAACGGGGGCTAGACTATGTGCTGCCGCTTGGGATCGACCTCTACCATGGCGCGGTCATCACACTTTTCCGAATGTCGAACATGGTCGTAGCAGTATAACAATCTATGCCGTTGCCGGGCGAGGCATTCCCTTGACATATGATTGTCTTTTCTAGCTTTATTCACTTTGGATAATCCGCCTTCAAGCACGTCCCGTTCCGCCATCACCCACGAGGGAGGCTTTGCAACATCTACTTGCGAAGCACAGGTAAGAATAGAGTAAAGAGCGAAAATCTGGATAGAATTGGTATGAAATTCGGTAGTAGTGAGATTATTTTGATGAAGCAGAAGTTAAAGGTTCATATAGTCACTTCGGATTCAGGATGGATACTTGAACGACTTGCTGTAGAGATATCCAAAAGACTCGCCTATGTCACTTATTCGTCGGAGCCCGATGATTTCGCGCAAGTTCAATACTATATTACATATGGATGCCGGAGCCGGAGAGTGTCGCCGATAGAATTGGCGCTCTTCACCCACAGGGAACAGGATGCCACAGCGGCCGAGCGATTTGATCAGGCGGCGCGCGACATAGATATAGCTATATCTATGTCGCCCATGACGGATGAGATCGTGCGGAGCCTTGGCGTTACGGACAGCATCTGCATATCGCCCGGCGTCGATCTGGATCTTTTCAAACCTCTGGTCCGCATCGGCGTCGTTGGCCGAACCTATCACACCGGGCGCAAAGGCGAGGCGCTGGTCCGCGCGGTCATGGATGTTCCAGGCATCGAATGGCATTTCACCGGCGCTGGCTGGCCTGGCCCCGCGCAGCACATCGCTGAAGACAAGCTGCCGGATTTCTACAGGTCGATGGACTATGTCCTCGTCCCTGCCGTCAACGAAGGCGGCCCGATGTCCGTGCTGGAAAGCCTGGCATGCGGAACGCCAGTTATCGCATCGAATGTTGGATGGGTCAGGGACTTCCCTCATATCCCGTTCGAGAAAGGGGATGCGCAGTCGTTGCGTGCGGTCCTGACAGAGTTGGTGGAAAGCAAGAGGTCCCTTGCTAACGCCATCGGGCATATGACCTGGGATAACTGGGCGGAGCAGCACGACGCATTGTTCCAGCGGCTGTTCGCAAAGCTTGCCGGGGACGGCTCGGCAACGGGAGAGGCCCATGCCGGATTGCCGCGGCTCGGCCGCGTCACCCTGCTGACCCATGGCGCGGAAGATACGACGCTTGGCGGACCGAGCGTTCGCGTGCCCCGGACCCAGAGGGAAATTCAGGATCTGGGGATCAACGCTCATTACAGCCATAATCTGAACAAGCAGGCATTATCGAGCGATATCGTTCATCTTTTCAATATCTGGGCGCCCCTACAAGCTGTCGAGATCGCGCGAAAGGTGAAATCTGCCGGCAGGACGCTGATCTTTTCTCCCATCATCCTGGACTTGTCCGAAGCGTCGGTTTGGCAGGTCGATCTGCTGCATGTATTTCGCAACGCAGACGATGCTGAAGACGCAGGCAGGATGATGCGCCAGGCTTCTAGGCTGGCGAAAGATGCCAACGAAAGCCTCGTCGAACCTGAGCCGGGCTACATCGACGCCCTTAAGGAAATCGGGCAACTGGCCGATGGAATAATTTTCCTCAGCCAGCATGAAATGCGGTTGTTCGAAAGGCTTACTGGTGCACCTGCGGACAAAGCTTTCCTTGTTCATAACCCGGTTGATGGGGATCATTTCGCAGACGGCGATCCTTCGCTCTTTCGTGAGACATATGGTGTTCAGGATTATGTCCTGTGTCTTGCCCGATTGGAGCATCGCAAGAACCAGTTGATGCTGGCGTCGGCGCTGGCGGGCACTGGAATACAACTGGTGCTGGCCGGGCATAATGTCGACGACGAATATCTGGCGCTCATCGAACGGTTCGGGGACGACAATGTCCTGCATGTCCCTCGCCTTGAACCGGGGTCGGAAATGCTGCGGTCGGCGCTGGCAGGCGCGCGGGTGTTCGCATTGCCAAGCTGGGCGGAAGGAGCGCCGCTGGCCGCACTGGAAGCAGCTGCGGCAGGCGCCCACCTGGTCCTGAGCGATCGATCGGGAGAACGCGAATATTTCGGTGACTTCGCGCGCTATTGCGATCCTGCCGATACCCTCTCCATCCGCACCGCGATCATGGAGGCATGGAGTGAAGGATTGGACCCGCAAAGGGTAGAGGCGCAGAAGGCTCATGTGCGCCAGACATATTCCTGGCAGAATTACGCCCGCGGAACGGTGGACGTGTACCGGCAGGTTACCGCGCGCATTAAAGCGCGGTTGCCCGGGCCACAAGCGGCCGACCCCGTCTCGGTTGAACGGCACCGAACCGGCGGGCTGGTGTTCGACATTACGACATGGGTCAACAACGCACTGACCCTGTCAGGCATTGTACGGGTCGAATGCGCCCTGGCTTCGCAGCTGCTTCAGCAGCAGGGTCTGGACGTAAAATTCGTTTGCTACCATTCTGCCTCCGCTGGTTTCGTCACTGTGCCGAAGGACATTGTGGCGCACAATCTGGTCGCTTCCTATCTGACGACCCTGCGCAGCGACAAGGCGCTCCCCGTTTTTCAGGACGATGATCCGCAGCGCTATGCCGATATTGTGTCGGTTGGTAGCAGCTGGATGCAGAATCCGGAATATGTTTCGGACCTGGGGGAATTTGCACGGCGCCATGACCTCAGGCTTTCAGTGCTCATGCACGACATGACGCCTTATCTGTTCCCGCAATGGTATCCCGTCGGATATGCGCAGGTCTGGAACGAAAATTGCCGTGCTCTTGTAGCGCAATGTTCGCGAATGATCGTCTATTCGCAAAGTACGCTGAACGACCTGATCGAGTTTTGTGACGAATTCGGGGTTGCAATGCCACCGGCGGCGCGGATCAAGCTGGCCGACGACATCGGCGACCTTGGTGGCGAGCGCAGCGACAATGGGATGGCGGCCACCGCGAAGTTTTTACGATTACCCTTCATCCTCGCTGTCGGCGGTATCCATATCCGCAAAAATTATGGTTTGCTAGCCGATGTATGGGCCATCCTTCATGACAAGATGGGGGATGCCACACCCCATCTTGTCATCGTAGGCGGCGTCGCGTGGAACGGAACCGAACTGGCTCGGGCGATCAGCGAGGATCGTCGTCTTAAGGATCGGATCCACATCCTGACCGACATCGACGACGCGTCCCTAGCGGAACTGTACGACCTTTGCCTTTTCACCGTTTATCCCTCGCTCTACGAAGGCTGGGGATTGCCAGTTGGCGAAAGCCTGGCGCACGGCAAGATATGCCTGGCCTCCAACGCATCGTCGATGAAGGAAATCGCGCCTGATTTTACGGATCTACTCGATCCCCTGGACCGAAAGGCCTGGGCGGCATTGATACAGCATTATGCCAGCTCGAAAACCGCGCGTAGCTATCGCGAAGGGCAGATCGCATCGGGCTATGTTCCCCTGTCGTGGAAGGATACGACTGAAGGGGTCGTGTCTGTTCTCGACATGCCATGTCCTGCGCGCCAAGCCGAACCTTATACACTGGGTTCGGTAGTTCTGGTCACTGCCAAGACGAACGGCCGACGTTATCTGGGCGGTGGCTGGGCGGCACCGGAAGGCTGGGGCTGCTGGTCGCGCAGCATTTCGCCTAGCCTGTCGCTGCGCTTGGCGCGGTCGGCTGACGATGATCTCGTCTTTTCCGTTCTGGCAAAGGTGATGAAGCGTGCCAGCGACGAAAGAACCTATGTCGTCAAGGTCAACGACAGCGCCATTGGCAAATGGGTTTTCAATGCGCAGCGGCCAGACAGGGCGGGATCGGATGTCTATGTCAGCCGGGTGCGCATTCCGCGCGAGGCGCTGGGCGATGATACGCAGGTCCGTATCGTTTTGGAAGCCGACAATCTGTGTGCGGTAAAGGACATAGCACCTGACTCCGCCGACACGCGCAGGCTTGGCATTGGTCTGGTCGCTTTCTGGTTGGGGGATGCCGCCCTGTCGGTTGACGCGCCCAACATGTTGCGCGCAATGCCGTCGGTGCTCCAGACGCTCAACCATCCGGCTTCGGTCAATCTGGGCACCGTGCTCAGCAACAACCCCTATCGCCCCTCACCATCGCTCGACAACTGGCTGTCGGTCGTCGATTACGTGCAGCTCGGTGAGGTAGCGGGGAATGCGATCAGCGCCACGCAAGGCATGATCCGCCTCAATTTTGGCTTGGCGCGTTTCGCGTTGGGGCAAGCCCTGGATGTGCAACTTGCGCTTGGAAATGTTGCTATAAATGGAAGGCCGACGCAAGCTGCCCTGTTTGCCAATGGCGAGTTTTTGGAAACGATCGACATACCTGCAAATGGCATGATCCATGCGGTAACCATCGGCCAGTCGATCCTGGGCATGTCGGATCCTTTGCAGCTTGATGTAGTGGTCAGGCCGTCAGCCGGCGGACGCAGGCCAGTCGTCATGATCAAAGCCATCTGCTTCAACCAAAATCGGTCTCATCCAGCGCATCTGACCCTCGATGCGGGTCAGGACATTGTGGACTATGGCCGCAAGATGGCTGGCATCTCCAGATCGCGCCGGGTTGGTCAGGACTGGTTTTTCCAAGGTGATGGTGAATTGTGGTCATCCGCCTTCGATACGCAATTGGACATTGATCCCCAAGGATGCGGCTTTTTTGAGATGGATGTCTGTCGCCTGCTGTCCGGGAAGGAAGGAGACAGCCTCGCACTATCCGTTGGCGACCATCAGTATGTTTTGGAATTTCCAACGGGCCAGCGAGGTTCGATCAGTGCGCCATGCCGCGTAAGCGGGCCCATCCTCGATCCCGAAGCGCTGATGCGGTTCCGCTTTACGGACCATGCGCCCGACGGTAGCGAAGGAGAACGTGTGGAGGGCGATTGGCGCGCTATCTGTATCACTGGGCTGCGGCTTTTGAGGCTTGAAGCGCTGCATTCCGGACAGAATCCAGAGCAGGCGGACCGAGGCGTCGAGCGGGTTTTGTGGGGTGAGGGGTGGAACCCGACTGCAGAGCTGGATGGTGGACGCTGGGGCATGGCGCACCGGATGGAAATGAAGGTCATGCTTGCACCAGGCGTATCATGCCTGCGAATGCGCATGGACTGCCTTGCCCCACCGGGCGAAGATCAGGAACTGAAGGTTGCCGTCGATGGCGTCCCGGTCGGGACATGCCTCCTGCCTTTGCTGGATGTCCAAGACTGCACGTTCGGATTTTTCCCAGTCGATGACATATCGGTCAGAACCGTGACGATCGAAGCGTTGCATGTCGTGTCTCCGCGCGACCTCGGCATCAACGAGGATCCTCGGCAGCTCAGCGTGCGAGTATGGAATATCGACGTTCCTCCCCATCCAAGCGAGAACAGCGAGCCAGTTGAAGAAGCTCTGCTTGCCTGAAGCCCGATGTGCAGAAGTAGGATTGATATATCCAAGGGCCTTCAGGTCCGCAAAGCCGTTCAGTCGTGCATGAGCTACGGCCCGGCTTTGCCGTAACGAGGAAATGCCATTGCCCTATAATCTCGATATTCCAGGCCAGGTCAGCGAATTTCAGCTTCAAGCCATTGAAGCCGTGGCCTCGCTGGTGCCCACTGGAGGCTGCGTGGTCGAGGTGGGATCGTTGTTCGGGCGGTCGAGCTGGGCCTGGGCCAAGAGCGTTCCTCAAGACGCCACCGTCTATTGCATCGATCCCTGGGAGGGCAACCAAGGTGTGCGCGGCCTGGAACAGGCCCATGGCATCAAATATGGGATCGAGCAGTTCAGGGAATATATCAAGGACTGTCCAAACATTCGGCCGATCCAGGCCTATAGCCCGGACGGGGTAGGGGACTGGGACATCCCGGTCGATGTCTATTATGAAGACGCGGTCCACACCAATCCGATCTTAGACCGGAACGTCAAATTCTGGACGTCCAGACTATCGCCCAACGGTATTGCTTGTGGCGATGATTATCGCCCGCGTTTTGCCGACGTGCGCGCAGCGGCGGAGTGGTCAGCGAGCCGTCCCGGACACAGGCTTTATCTGGTGGATTATTTCTGGTGCGCCCTGCCCGACGCAAGGCAGGATTTCGACACGCGGGAAGTAGCTCGCAAACTGACCGAACTGGGTGAAGCCGCGCGTGCTTACAATGAGCGGGAACTCAAGGGCGCGAGGATACAAATCAGCCCGCTGGTCGCCGTGCCCGACATGTTCCAGTTCGGGCAACCCCAAACGGTCACTTTCCGGATCGTCAATGATGGACTGGAGCCCTGGCCGGCTCAGCCGGACAGCCTTCTTGTCCTGACCAAGACGCTAGTCCGCGATGGCGAAGTGTTGGCAGAGGAAAGCCATTCCCTAGGCCGTGACCAGCTTTGCCACGATATGCCCGTCGACACGCCGGTGGTCATCCCCTTTGGTCCCCCCTTGTCGGGTGACATGACGTTCAGGATCGCTCTAGCCGGCGACCAATCCGTGCGGGATAGCGGGTTCTCCTGCAAGGTGGCGCTGAAAGACGTTCCCCCCTATGCGGCGGAGGAAGTCATCCGCTTCTCATCGGAAGCCCCCTTACCCGTCATATTGCAAACGGGCTGGGCCTTGCCGGAACGACACCATGTATGGACCGATGGCGAACGATCGAAAATGACGGTCCTGTGGCCGACCCATGACGCCGGTACATGGTGGCTCAATCTTTCGCTCAGACCATTTGTGGCCGGCGCCGTGACAGCCCAGCCCCTGTCGATCGCCATAAACGGCACGCCGGTCCTGTCTGCGTTCTTGTCCGGCCCTACGCATATGTCGGTGCCGTTCGGCATTGCGCGAGATGCGCCGCTGATGATCGACCTTTGTCATGGCAAAGGTCTTCGCCCGGTCGATGTTCTGCCGCAAAGCGACGACCGCCGGACTTTGGCCTTTGCATTAACTACCCTTTCCGTAACGCGGAGTCCACGCAGGGATTAGGCGAGACCTGGTTGAATAAGGCATTATGGGAGCTTGATTGCTACAGGTATTTGCGTAGTTTTGGATTGCAAACGATTACTTGTATGATTGACCTGCTGCCGCTTCGGCGGACACCGAGATAAGCTCATTCAAGCTATACCAGCTTCCTGTTCGAGTTGCTCGGGCTGAGATAGCCAAAGTCGAGGGCTGGTGTGCCGGATTATAAATCTCTTGAGGCGATGCGATGCTCAGCTTGAGCTTGTGCTCGAAGAGCACGAAGGCGAGGCCAGCGTCACCGCCGCGCGTCGAGGTGGTCCAGTAGCGATCGATCGGCCATCGCCGGTTCGAGCGCTGCCCGCCCATCTGCCACGCGAGGAGCAGCGGATCGAACCTGAGAAGGGTAACTGCACCTGTCCTGACTGCGGCGGCGCGCTGCGGCCTCTGGGGCAGGAGAGCGACGAGATGCTTGATGCTGTGCCGGTGCAATAGCGTGTCGTTCGGACCATCCGGCCCAAGTATAGCTGCCGGTCCTGCGAGAAGATCGTGCAGGCACCCGCGCCGGCAAAAGCCATTGCCCGGGGCAAGGCTACCTTCGGCATGCTGGCCCACGTCGTCGTTCCCAAGTTCGATCATCATCTGCCGCTTTACCGCCAGGCCGAGATCATGGCGGCGCAAGGGTATCGAGATCGACCGCTCGACGCTGGCGGGCTGGGTCGGCAAGCATCCGTGCTGCTCGATCCGATCGTCAGTCGCATTCGCGAGGGTGGCCTGACCGCCTCGAAGATCCATACCGACGATACCCCGGTTCCCATGCTTCATCCGGGCCGGGGCAAAACGGCGCCTGGCAGGCTCTGGGCTTACGCCGTCGATGATCGCGGCTCCGGCGCCACGACCCCGTCGCTGGTCCGTTATGGCCGACTGCGTGATGAGTGCCTCAACACACTGGTTCTTGTCTTTGGACGATGCCAAGAGCAAGATCGAGGTGTGGTGGAGGGGCTTCAACGCGATCCTGCCTCACACACCCCTGGGGTTCATGACGCCTGCCGATAAGCCGGACCTCTCGCTCTGGCCGGCGGCAGAACTGAGATAGGATGGCGCGAATAATTGCGCTTTGAGCAGAGATATATGTTCTTTAATATCAATAATAATATATGAATTTAATTCACGATAGGCATGAATTAATATATGAAAAGCTTTGCTCAGAATTTTGAAGACGTTATGTTATGGCGGGCATTAGGCCATATAGACGGGGGATTCTTTATAGATATAGGAGCACATCATCCTATTAAAGATTCTGTGAGCAAAATTTTTTCAGAAGCAGACTGGAATGGAATCCATGTTGAGCCTGTTCCATTATATGCGGATCTTCTCAGGAAAGATAGACCAAGAGATCAAGTTATAGAATCTATAGTATCTAATAAAAATGGGATATGTGAGTTCTATATTATAGATGGAACAGGTCTATCTACTTCAAATAAAGAGATTGCCGATAGTCATAAGTTTAATAAATTCAAATATTATCCTGTAATAGTGTCTTCTGTTACACTCGACGATATTCTTTTTCTGTGCCGTGATCGCGAGATTCATTGGTTGAAGATCGATGTCGAAGGCATGGAAAAGGCTGTTTTGAGTGGCTGGAATGACGCCAGCAGACGACCTTGGATAATCGTTATAGAATCGACCTATCCTGGGACTCAGATAAGTAATTTTATAGAATGGGAAGATATTGTAATTAATAAAGGATATGAGCACGTTTACTCAGATGGACTCAATAGATTTTATATACATAATGATCATAAAGAACTTATTTCCCATTTCAATTTTCCTCCCAATATATTTGACGGCTTCCAACTTACGCCAGAATCAGATCATGTGATTGAGATCGTTCGCGCGCACGATCAAAATATTGCGGCCATGGAGTCTCGCATCGCAGCCCACGAACAGGCCCTGCAATTTCGTACGGATAAGATTGTTGCGGATGTCCGATCTGAAGCGCGCAAGCAACTTGATGCCGCGTTAGAGCGTGAGCGGGCGCTCATTCAGACAGCGAATGTTCAACAGCGAGATTGGGAACAGCGTTGTGCAAGGCTGTATGAGCAGATAGAGGCGGCACGCGAAAATTTCTTAGCGCGAGAACAAGGCCTGCAGGCACGTACGGATGAGATTGTGTCTAAGGCGCGGGAGCAACTTGAAGCAGCCTGTGAACGTGAACGGACCCTCACTCAAGCCCTGGCTATGCAGCAAGAGGCGCATAACTCAGCGATTGCTGTTTTAGCGAAATCCTATCAAGATTGTCTTGATCAAATCAAAATACAGATCGACAGTCACAATAAAGAATTATTTACCCTTCATGAAATAATAAAAAAACAAGAAAATAATCTAGTAAATAACAAAAATATATTTGACATTATTTTTTCTATTATAAAAGATCAAAGGGAAATTTTACAAAATATTATTAGTAGTAGAAGCTGGAAAATTGCGGTTTTTTTCAGAATATTATTCAAAGAAAGATTTTTAGAAAAGAAAATAATTGATATCCAAGTGGATCCCCTCACATTAAGTATTGTAGATTCGATAAAAAATCGCAATACGACGCCTATCCCAATATGTGATTCCGAGGATTTAGAAGACGGAACTCAATTTGCGATTTTTCCAGAATCCGAAAATTCTCGGATTTATAACAAATTTAAGCATCAAGGTCGTGTGCTCGATATGTCCTCCCAAGATATCAGTAACATTATTGATCTAATGGTTCTTCCACTGGATCAATTTATCACGGCAGCTTATAAACTAATTTTAGAGAGAAAGCCCGAGCCATCTGAATTGCGCTTGCATAGTAGCGCCATCCGTGCGGGCCTAGGTCGTAGCAAGATGCTTTTTGAGATCTCCTCTTCACCAGAATATATCGATGTCATAGATAAGAAAAGCGATGTTGAATTCATTTGCTGCCTATATCATCGATACATGCATCGTTCTCCGGATCCCACCGGTCTCGCGCATTACTCGAGCATGCTTGGTCGCGGAGCGAGTAGAGAGCAGGTTAAGAAGGATATAGCAACATCGAGCGAGGCGCGGTCGATCGGAGGATTGTGGATAGAGCTTGACCGTCTACTACAATCGGAGCGGCAGCAGCATAAGCGTAGGCGCCGTTGGTTCCGACGCTATCAGCCGAGCAATCGGCAGCAAGGTCAAGAGCAGGAAGCGCTGCTGCAACTACTCCACACCACCGGGATGCAGCGTCTGAATGTTGCGCAAACCGAGCACCAGCCCCAGGCTGGCAACGCGGGGGTGATAAATGACCTTGTGAACAAGGCGACTAAGCCGGACCTCCCCCTGACGGCGGTCGACACGAGCGATATGGGGCCTGAAGCACGTCGGATCATATTGCGGCTTCAGCATGTGAAAGGCGCATCATCATTGGAAAAAGGGCACGCATGATGCGTATCGTTATTGATCTGCAAGGCGCGCAAGGCGGCTCAAGCCGTTTCCGGGGGATTGGTCGTTATGGCTTGTCCTTGACGCAGTGGCTTGCCCGCAACCGGAATGAGCATGAGGTTTTTGTCGCGCTCAATGGCGAATTTGCAGAGTCTAACGAACCGTTGCGTGCGGCTTTGGCGGGCCTTGTTCCTCCCGAAAACATCTTCGTGTGGGACGCACCTATTCCCAATTTTGGGGCCGGCCCGGAAAATTCGGAGCGCCGAAGAGCAGCGGAGTTGATAAGGGAAAGTGCGCTTGCAAGCTTGAATCCCGATTATGTGATCGTCAGTTCGCTATTCGAGGGGTGGGGCGACAACGCTGTCACGAGTGTAGGGCAGTTGAGCTCATCGGTTCCGACCGCGGTTATACTCTACGATCTCATCCCACTCATCCACAGGGACATCTACCTTCGCGATGTGACGCTTGCATCTTGGTACGAGAATAAACTGAGCTATCTTCGTAACGCAGACCTGCTGCTGGCAATTTCAGAATCGTCGCGTCAGGAATCTATTGATTACCTCGGGATTGATCCGCTCAACACGGTCAACATATCAACTGCCGCAGAAGAACATTTTACCCCTGGTGATGTCAGTGCCAAGATGAAGGCGCATCTGGCTCATGCCCATGGGATAGAGCGGCCGTTCGTTATGTATACGGGCGGTATCGACTTTCGGAAGAATATCGAAGGTATGATCGAGGCATATGCTCGCATACCGCAATCCGTTCGGAGCGAGCACCAACTAGCGATCATATGCGCGGTGCAGGAGCCGGAGCGCCTTCGCCTTCTTCAATTTGCTGCGAACTTGGGGTTGGCCGATGGAGAGCTGGTCATGACCGGCTTCATCCCTGAGGCCGATCTGCTTGCTTGCTACAGGTCATGCAAATTGTTCGTCTTCCCGTCCTGGCATGAGGGCTTCGGTCTGCCGGTCCTGGAAGCGATGAAGTGCGGCAGGGCGGTGATCGCCAGCGACCGCTCCAGCCTGCCCGAGGTGGTGGGATTGGACAGCGCCCTGTTCGATCCCTTCGATCTAGAGGCGCTGAGCAGTAAGATCGCCAACCTGCTGACCGACGACAGGCAACGTGCGGAACTGGAACGCCATAGCCTGAAACAGGCGGAGCAGTTCGATTGGGACAAGACATCACGTCGTGCCTGGGCTGCGCTGGAGGAAAGTCACGCCCGGCAACAGGAAAAGCGCGCCTTGCCCGTCGCCCCGCCCCTTAAGCGGCCGCGCCTGGCTTTCTTGTCACCCCTGCCACCAGAAGCCAGCGGGATCGCCGACTATAGCGCGGAGCTCCTGCCAGAGCTGGCCCGGCACTATCAGATCGATGTGGTCGTGGTGCAGGACGTCATCAGCGACGTAAGCATCACGGCAAATTATCCTGCTCGCGACGTAGCTTGGTTCCGTCAGCACGCGCATGAATTCGACCGGATATTGTATCAGTTCGGTAATTCCGAATTTCACATGCACATGTTTGATCTTCTGCGCACCTATCCCGGTGTCGTGGTGCTGCATGATTTCTATCTTTCGGGAATATCTTATTATCGTGAAGCGGTGAGGGACAATCCCAACGGGTTCGCGCGTGAATTGCTGCATGCTCATGGCTGGCCTGCGGTTGTGCAAAGATTTCAGGCGCAAGACGTGGAAGACGCTGTTTGGGCTTACCCATGCAACTTGCAGGTGATCCAGGACTCGTTGGGTGTCATTGTTCATGCCGATTATTCGCGGCAACTGGCGCGGCAATGGTATGGACCTCACGCCGCTGACGATTGGCGACTGATACCTCACTTGCGGCAACCGCTTCCCGGACTGGATAGGAATGCGGCGCGCAAGGCCCTTGGTCTAAGTTCCAGCGACTTCGTGGTCTGTAGTTTTGGCATGCTAGGCAAGCACAAAATGAATGATCGCTTGCTCTCGGCCTGGCTCGCCAGCACTTTGGCAGCGGATCCGCACTGTCATCTGGTATTTGTGGGTCAGAATGACGGCGGCGGATATGGCGCAGATTTGCAGCGCATGATCAGCAATGCTGGGCCTCACGGCCGCATCAAGATCACGGGGTGGACAGATACGGCACTGTTTCGTCAGTGGTTGGTTGCGGGAGATGTAGGAGTGCAGCTGCGGGCATTGTCTCGCGGCGAGACATCGGGAACGGTGCTTGATTGCATGAATGCAGGCTTGGCGACGATCATCAATGCAAACGGCGCCATGGCAGAACTGCCCAGCGATTGCGTCTGGCTGATGGACGACGCGTTCACTGAAGAGGATTTGGTCGAGGCGCTTAACATTCTTTGGCGGGATCACGCACGTCGAGAAGCATTGAGCGAAGCTGCCCGGTCTCATATCAGACAGCGTCATCAGCCGCGTCGTTGCGGGGATGAATATGCGGCCGCGATCGAGCATTATTATGCGAAGGGGGCCAGGCAGGAAACAGGCTTGGTGCGCACCCTCGTGGAGAGCGAGCTTAGCTTGGATGCGGCGGAATGGGGGGCGGCGGGCAAATCCATCGCGCGCAACTTCCCGCCCCGCCCGAGGCTGAAGCGGCTTTTGGTCGATATATCAGTGTTGGTTCAGCATGATGCACGTTCTGGCATCCAGCGCGTCGTGCGATCCATCCTTTCGCATTGGTTGTCCAAGACACCAGCCGGTTGGATAGTCGAACCCGTCTATGCCGAGACTAACAAGCCCGGCTTCCGATATGCCCGCTGCTTTACTAGCAGATACCTCAATATCTGGGATGGCTGGTGCGAAGATCAAATCGTCGAGCCTGCTCCGGGAGACGTGTTTGTTGGTCTAGACCTCAGCCCTACAATTACAATCCAGCAGCATGGACTTCTTCAGGCGTGGCGTCGATATGGGGTGAACGTACATTTCATCATTTATGATCTTCTTCCTGTTGTACTAGGGGACTTCTTCGCGCCTGACGACCAGAAGAATTTCAATGCATGGCTTCAGGCTGTCACGCAGTTCGACGGCATCACCTGCATCTCTCGAGCCGTGGCGGATACCTGTCTTGACTGGCTGGAGCATTTTGGTACGCAGCGAGAAATTCCGTTGCAGATCAACTGGTTCCACTTGGGCGGAGACACGGAAAACAGCGTCCCGACAACGGGTCTTCCCGATAGTGCCGACGCCATATTGTCGACCCTGCGCGAGAATCCCTCATTCCTCATGGTCGGCACCATCGAACCTCGCAAGGGTGCGCGGCAGGTGCTTGCAGCGTTCGAGGCGTTGTGGGCCCAGGATATTGCGATCAATCTCGTGCTGGTCGGCAAGCTGGGATGGATGATGGATGATTTTGCCGATCATCTTCGCAGCCATACGCAGTTGAACCGCAAGCTGTTCTGGCTGGAGGCCATCAGCGATGAATTTCTTGATGGCGTCTACGCATCGTGCAGCTGTCTCATCGCCGCCAGCGAAGGCGAAGGGTTTGGTTTGCCACTGATCGAGGCCGCGCGGCATGGCCTTCCCGTGCTGGCGCGCGACATTCCGGTGTTCCGCGAGGTTGCGGGCGATGCGGCCACCTATTTCGATGACAGTCGCGATCCGGGAAAGATATCGGAAGCGGTAACGAAGTGGATCAGATCCAAGGGGAAGGTTTCCAACCCTGCCGTAATCCCGTGGCAGACATGGGCGGAGAGCGCCGAAACATTGCTGTCAATCATGGTGGGCCAAAAGACGCCCTACAAGCGCTGGATGCCCGACGGTATTTTGCGCCTGTGGGGCAGTGACAGCCGAATGAAGTCCGCTGTCGGCGTGCCTGATCGCAAACATATCCGCACCAGCAACCGGGCGGGCTTCCTCCTCTATGGTCCTCATTTGCCAATGGCAGGCCAATCCTATCGGATGATAGCCTCAGGCGATGTCGTAAAACTGGTGGGAACCGAGTATATGGACGTCTCGTCGCATGGCGGCACCCAGATTCACTGGCGCGGCACCATCAAGGGCGGCCGGAACAACTGGAGCATCGATGACGTGATCACGTTCGACAGTCCGATCCAGGATCTGGAAATTCGGGTCTGGGTCGACAAGGGGACACACATGTCCGTGGAATCCATTATTTTGGAACCCTGCAATGATACCGCTCAGGATGTGAGCGACAAGAAGGCAAAGTTGCATGCATAGGCGCACGGCCACGGGAGCCGGCAGCTTTGCCTCTAGGCCCCGAGGTGGCGATCCGGTCGCGTAGGCTTGAACTGATGCGGTAGATGCTTCCCTTCGTTGGGCATCGTATGATGCTGAGTGGCGCCACGGTGGCGCGCGAAGGGGACCTGCCACCAGAAGGAAGCCTGAATCACAACGAAGCCGCAAAGAGAAGCCCTTTCGATTCAGTTCGTGTGGAAACCGCCCCGCTTGCCCCAGCGGAACTTATGGGCGACTACCGGCGTCCGATCAGGACGACGACAGGGGGATACATGACCGACGTTAAATTCGGACTTCACTATTTCATGTGGCTGCATGAGCGCTACTGGGATGAGAAGCCCGATGCGTCCATCCCACTCGGGGGAGTTTACAACAGCACTCAGGAAAGCGTGCTCAAGAGGCATGTGGAGCAAGTCTCGCAGCTAGGTATCGACTATCTGATTCTTCATGTTCCCGCGATGAGGCGAGATGGGAGTTTCCGCCACCCTCATGTAATAGACACGGCGGAAAGGATAATCCCCAAGCTTGTACAGAATGGCCTAGGGTACACTTTTCTCATCGATGTGGCCGCCACCGATGAGGACCGCTCAAAGCTAAGCCCCGATGCAGTAAAGCGCACATTGGCATATTTCCGTGAGCGCGGAATGTTTAATGGTGTAACGCTTGGGCCAAAAGGCAAGCAGATGCTTCTCACATTTTCACCCCCAGGCGGTGAATATCTGGAGCGGCTCAATGACATGCTTGACAACGAAGGCTTTGAATACGTCCATCAGGTCTACTACCCCCAAGAAAGCTGGGAGGAGCATGGCGCTAGCCTCGCGCATGCAGGATACGTCCACTTCTGGCAGCCGCAGCCAGAAGTTGCTGTAATCAAACGATTTTCGAGCATCATACCTGGCTATAACGACAGGCTGTATGGACGAGAAACTAAGGTGCCCATTGTCCCGCGCTCGGATGGAAAGCTGCTGCACAATCAGTTCACCTCCGCGATTGAAGGCGGCGCGCAGCACGTCATCATCTATGGTTGGAACGAGTATATCGAGGCCACGCAGATCGAGCCGACCAAGGACGACGGAGGCGCGGCCTACGAGCTGACCAAAGGGCTCATCGCGGCCCAGCGTGCAGGGAAGCTGCTGAGCGAGCAGGAGGCCATCGAGCTGTGGCACCGCGCGCGCCTCTCGGGAACCCAAGTGAACCTTTGGGAAGGCGACATGATGAAAACTCATGCCTTCGTCGGCGCTCTATATGAGGGGGTGTTAGGCCGCCAGGCTGACCCCGCTGGTCGGGCCGGATGGATCGCTAACCTTAAGAAGGGCATGGCGCCCGCTGATGTTGTGCGGGGCTTTCTGTCGGCCAGAGAGGCGAAGGGTAGTGTGGAACCGGCCGCCGCTCGCGCGTTCGAAACCGAAGAACTCAGCTACCACGATATGACGCTGGTCGTGAAGGCAGGCGATCCGGTGCAGGAGGAGATACGTCGGTTCGGAGAGCACGAGCCTTGGGTAACGAACGCCTTGCTCGCAAAACTCACGCCCGATTCCGTGATGGTCGATATCGGCGCAAACGTGGGATCACTGTCCCTTCTGGCCGGAAAGCACGCGCCGGAGGGCATCGTCTATGCGATCGAGGCATTCCCCGACAATTCGAAGTTCCTTCAGGAAAATGTCCGCCGAAACGGCGTGTCCAACGTTCGCATTATCCCGATCGGTGCATCCGACCAGCCTGGCTTCATGACCATGTTCTGCGGCGCGAACACGTCAAACGGCGCGGTGCGTGGCGGTGATGAGGACGTGCTGCGCGATCCTCGGTTTGTGAACGTACCGTCGATTACCCTGGATCAGCTTTTCTCGGATGCCGAGCGTTTGGACCTGATCAAGATCGATATCGAAGGCCATGAGCCCAAGGCTCTTCGCGGAGCTGAGAAGGTCATACGGAAGCATCGGCCCGTTATCATCTGCGAATTTTCGCCGGCCTATATCGAAGCCGCGCAATGCGGCGATCCCTCTGAATTCCTGCGCTTCATTTTCAGCCTGGGCTATTCGGCCAAGGTGCTTCACCGAACCGCCGAGCCTGAAAGTGTGGGCGGATCAGTCGAGGCCGTGATGGCGCATTATCAGCAAGCGATGGAGAGCCGGATCACCCACCTCGACCTGATGTTCGAACCCGCCTAGCGGATGAGGGCTGAGCAGAGGCGGTCCCACCGAGCGCTGTGTCGGATGACCTCGCTCACCGTTTCGGGTTTTGTCTTGCTAGAGTATCCGTGATGACGTGACCCCCGATTTTTCCTCCAGTTGGCGCTAGAGTCCGACCCAACGAAGGGACGGACAGAATGAAGCGGAAGCAGTTTTCGGAAGAGCAGATTATCGGCATTTTGAAGGAAGCCGAGGCGGGTGCGGTGGTGACGGATTTATGCCGCAAGCACGGCATGTCGAGCGCGACCTATTATGCGTGGAAGGCCAAGTATGGCGGTTTGGAGGTGTCGGACGCAAAGCGACTGCGGGCGCTGGAGGAGGAGAACGCCAAGCTCAAACGGTTGCTCGCGGGCGAAGCGCCGGGCGCGCTCTGGGTTGAGCTTAACGCAGGGCCAGTCGGCCAGAGCCGCCTCCAGCGCTCGATGGTAGGTTGCGGTTGCCTCATAGGCGATCCGCTCGACCGGCCATTGTCGCAGCCAGGCGATCAGCGCCTTGTGGCCCTTGGCGGTGTTGGCGAACTGGCGCTCGGCGCCGGCAGGGTGGACATGGCAGTCGAGGCTCGCTTTGGAGATGTCGATGCCGATCGTCTGTGGTAGATTGTCGCTCATCTTTTCCGCTATCCCATGCTTGTCATCCGGGTCCAAGACCCCGGTATCCGTTCGGGCCTGATGGAAGAGAAAGGGGCGATCCTACTCTAGCCCGGTCCCACAACGACCGGCGTTTTCACGATCCGTCCCCTTCGCCCGGGCCGGGGTGGCCACCCCGGCCCGGGCAATCCAGCATGACCCAAACGGACCGCAATGTCATAAGATAAGCGCTTTTCGATCAATCTGATCATAGCCGCATGAACTGAAATAGTTAACACATTCCATGGGCTGGAGGATGTCGACGAGCTTGCCGATGCCCGTCTCTCGTCGCGGCGTTTCCCAACGGATCGCCGTCGATGGGGCAACGCCAAACCGCGCTGCTGCCGCGCGCCAACTCAACCCTTCGTCAATCGCGGGCAGAAGCCGCGTGCGCAAATCCATCGAGAGCGGGTGACCCATCCACGCTAGCCTCCTTCACCAACAGGAAGTATGAATCAGAAATCCGGCCCAAAAGTAATTCCCTTTCGATTCAAAGCGGTTGAAAACCGCTCTAAATCGTCACTACAGCCTAATGGCAATATAGCATTGGCGTACTCGAGTGCTCAGGCCGATTGACGGCGCAAGCCCACGACGCCATGGTGCGCGCCAAAAATCCCTATAGGAGAACCATTGCCCTGCGTTGCGGCGCGCACCGCATGCAGACGAATGTATGACGTTGCGTGATCAGAGTTATTTGCAAAGAGGAAATATATGAAGACGGCGGTAGTGACCGGTATATCTGGACAGGACGGAGCTTATCTTGCCGAACTCCTGTTACAAAAAGGCTATAAGGTATATGGAACATACCGTCGCACAAGCTCGGTGAACTTCTGGCGGATCGAGGAGGTTGGCATTGCCAATCACCCCAATCTGACGCTGGTCGAATATGATCTGACCGACCTGTCGTCCAGCATCCGCCTGCTGCAAACGACGGGCGCCACCGAAGTCTATAACCTTGCCGCGCAAAGCTTCGTTGGCGTCTCCTTTGATCAGCCCGCAACCACCGCAGAGATCACCGGCATAGGTCCGCTCAACCTCCTGGAAGCGATCCGCATCGTCGATCCCAAGATCCGCTTCTACCAGGCCAGTACCTCTGAGATGTTCGGCAAGGTCCAGGCGGTTCCCCAGGTGGAGGACACGCCTTTTTATCCGCGCAGCCCCTATGGCGTTGCCAAGCTGTACGCGCATTGGATCACGGTCAATTATCGCGAAAGCTACGACATTTTCGGCTGCAGCGGCATTTTGTTCAACCATGAAAGCCCGCTGCGCGGCCGTGAGTTCGTGACCCGCAAGATCACCGACAGCGTTGCCAAGATAAAGCTGGGCAAGCTCGATTGCCTTGAACTGGGCAATCTCGATCCGAAACGCGACTGGGGTTTTGCCAAGGAATATGTCGAAGGCATGTGGCGGATGCTCCAGGCCGATGAACCCGACACCTATGTTCTGGCGACCAACCGCACCGAAACCGTGCGCGATTTCGTGAAGATGGCTTTCAAGGCGGCTGAGATCGATGTCGAATTTTCCGGCAAGGAAGAGAATGAAATCGCGATCGACACCGCCACCGGCAAGACGGTGATGCGGGTCAATCCGCGCTTTTATCGTCCGGCTGAGGTCGATCTCCTTATCGGCAACCCGGAAAAGGCGACCAAGAAGCTGGGCTGGAAGCCGGAAACCACACTGGAACAGCTTTGCAAGATGATGGTGGATGCCGACATCGTCCGAAACAGTGTAAATGCATCCTTCTGATCTCCTTGACGGGGGTAAGGCGATGACAGGGAAGGTGATGCCCGGTGGCCAGCGCCGCCGCCGGGACCTCGCATCATCCGCTATGGTGAGATGGCTATGAGCAAGATATTGGTTACCGGGGCGGACGGCTTTACAGGTCGCCATCTGACGGCATTGCTGGCGGAGCGGGGGCATGAAGTCATCGGCATCTCGCACAGCGCCATCACGGTTCCGGTGGAGGGGCTCGCGGCCGCTCATATATGCGACCTGACCGATGCCCAGGCGCTAAGGGACATTCTCGCCATGGTACGGCCCGACAGGGTTGTACATCTGGCCGCCATCGCGTTCGTGTCTCATGGGGTTGTCGAGGATATATATCGCACCAACATCGTGGGTACCCGCAACCTGCTGGAGGCGGTCAGCGCCGCCGGCGGCGTCGAAGCGGTGCTTCTGGCCAGCAGCGCCAATATCTACGGCAATCGCGTCAGCGGCGCGATCGATGAAAATGTCGCACCAGAGCCGATCAACGACTATGCCGTCAGCAAGCTCGCAATGGAATTTGTGGCTCGCCTTTATCAGGATCGCTTGCCGATCATCATCGCGCGGCCTTTCAACTATACTGGGGTCGGACAGGCCACCAATTTCGTGATCCCCAAGATCGTCGATCATGTCCGCCGCAAGGCCGCGACGATCGAGTTGGGCAATCTGGACGTGGCGCGGGACTTTTCCGACGTGCGCGATGTGGTGCTTGCCTATTCAGCTTTGCTGGACGAACCCGAAGCCATTGGCCAGATTTTCAATATCTGCTCGGGCGAAGCTCATTCCCTGCGGGATATGATCTCGATGATTAAGGACATCTCGGGCCATGATTTCGAAGTAAAGGTCAATCCTGCCTTTGTCCGCGAGAATGAAGTGAAGATGCTGTGGGGCGACCGGACCAAGATCGAGCGGATGACCGGCCAGCGGCCAGCTTATACCTTGCATGATACGCTGGCATGGATGCTGGACTGAAGATCAGGTTACGTGTCGCATTTCTTGCGACCGCCATGCCTGAAAACGTCCCTAGCTGTGCAGATTGACCATGTGCTGGGCATAGGCCTGATCGAAATCCGGATAGAATTGCATGTCGCCTTCATGCAGGACTGCGAATCTCGAACAATGCGCGCGCACATATTCCGTGTCGTGGGAGATGATCAGCATTGAGCGGTCGGCGCGCTTCTGGAAAAGTTCGATCGCGCATTTCTCATGAAATCTCGCATCGCCCACGGCACTGACTTCGTCGATCAGATAGCAGTCGAACTCGATAATCATGGAAATGGCAAAGGCCAGGCGGGCGCGCATCCCTTGGGAATAGGATTTGACAGGTTCGCGCAGATAGAGGCCGAGTTCGGTAAAGTCCTGAACGAAATCGATATTTTCGGCATAATCCTGGTTATAGATGCGGCTGATGAAGCGCACATTGTCGAGACCGGTCAGCGCGCCTTGAAATGCTCCTCCAAAGGCGAGCGGCCAGGATACCGACATAGTCCGGGTGATCGTACCTGTCGTAGGTTGCTCGGCGCCGCTGACAAGCCTGATCAATGTGGATTTGCCGGCGCCGTTGCGCCCAAGAATGCCGAGTTTTTCGCCGCGATCGATGGCAAAGGAAATGTCATTCAGAACGACGCGATCGCCCTGGCGCGTCGGATAAACCTTATGAACATGATCGGCGATAATCATTCGGGTGTAATCTCTCGATTGACGACGGCGACTTGTGCCAACGCCAAAAGGGTAAGGGCGATGCAGCATCCCACCAGGTAGGGCAGGTCGTAATATGCGTGGATCTTGTTGCCGAAATACCCTTCGCGTACGATCTCAACGCCATTTACCATGGGAATATAGAGTGCATATTTCTGCACCGAATTGGGCAGGGCCGAAACCATGAAGGCCGCCCCTGAAAGCGGAAAGGTGATATAGGAGGCCGGATGCCATAAGCGTTCGACCAACTCGCTTTTTTCCGCCAGAGCTCCCAGCAGCATGGCCAGGCTTCCGCCGAACCATGCAAGAAGAAGCCAGCCCCCCACTACCGTTAGAACATCTTCGGGCGGCTCCAGCCAACCGATATAGATGTAGAACAGGCTGAGGGTGACGAACGAAATCGTCGCCCCGCCAGCTTCCAGAATAAGCCGGGCCAGGAAAACATCGATCGCCTTGACATTGCGATGATACATGAGCGCCAGATTGGGCTCTATCGCGCCGATGCACCGCGACGGCATATTGCGCCACAATAGAACGCTTGAGTAGCCCGTCAGTGCGAACGCAACGATCGGCAGCGATGAGCCATGAACCGATTTCGACAGCGTCCAAAGGATCGTGACCCCGGTTGTGAACAGCATCGGCTCAACGAACAGCCACAGGAAACCGATATTGTGGCGCCCATAGCGAGTCAGAATTTCGCGCATGAGCAGCGCATAGATGACTCGCCCCTGGATCGCCGCGCTGCGGCGCAAGGTGGCCAGTTGCGAAAGGGTCGTCACGCCGTCGTCAGTCCCGGTGTTCCAGCATGCCCGCGACCAGCATGCTGATGATGCCCCATGCAGCAAGGCCCAGGATCAGTGTCGACAAAATCCCGCGTAAGCGCCGCGGTTCCAGGGGTTCGTCGGGCATATTGGGTTGGACGATGCGCTCGACATAGGCCTGCTTGCGGTTGGCTTCGTTCCGCGCGTCATTCAGCGCGGCCATGGCGCCGGCCAGCTGCTTCTCGGCGAACTGGTTGTCCAGAAGAACCCGCTGATACTGAGCCGCGCGCGAGGACAGCGATTTGCTGCTGCCGGCGACCAGGCCGAGCTGCTTGTTGATCTCGTCGTTCAGGCTTTGCGCCCGCGCGGCCAGAACCTCTATCTGGGGGTTCTGGGGCGAAACCGTGCGCGTTTCCGTCAATTGGGTGCGGGTCGCGATCAGCTCGTCCTGAAGCTTGGAAATCATCTGGATCTGGACGGTCGCCTGCTTTTCCGGGTCCACGATCCCGACGGCATTGCGATAGGAGGAAAGCGCCACTGCCGACTTTTGCGAAAAGGCCCTAGCCTCGTCGACCTCTCTCTGGGCAAAGCGGATCAGGTCCTGGCGTCCGCGTTCATTGAGCTTGTTGACGGTGGCCTCGGCCATTTCGAGCAGCTGCTCGTTGAACCGCCGGGCATCCTGCGGGGTGTAGGCCCGCATCGTCAGGGTGACGATGGAAGAAGAGGTTTCGTATTTTACGTCGACCTTCTTCTTGTAATATTTGTACAAATCCTCGAACGTGTCCGCTCCGCCCAAGCCAGGGAAGCGGTCGAAGACCGATATGGAAGGCGCCGAATAGGCCCGCAGAAAGGCATTTTTCCGGTTGAGCGCCGCCAGCGCGTCGCGCGACAGGACATAATCCTGGGCTGCATAAACCTCGTCGCCCGCATTGGCGAAGCCGGAGCTCTTGAACAGCGCGCCAAGCCCTGACGGCGTCGATTTTTCGGGGCTTCGCACGGTGAAGCGGGATTCGGAAATATAGACGTCCGACGCGATGAAGCCGTAATAGATGATTGCCAGCAGGGTCGGAATGATGACCGTGAACAGGAAAAGCGGGCCGACCTTCTTCAATTTGTCTGCGATCATATATGGCACGCTTTTCTGATCTTCCTGCGGATGCACAACGCCCGGTTCCGTTTCAGCATGAGCGGTATGCATAAAGCTAATCAATCCTGATACAAGCCAGCATCCGCTTGCGATACGGGCAGCGCCCGGCCCTAGCGGGCTCCTTCCTCATCGTCCAGCGGGCTGCACGAAAAGTCTCGATTTTGTTCTGCGCAAATGTGGTCTGCGTCCCACACACGACGCGATCATCCAGGTTTCGGAGAAAGTGGCGCCGCTTTGTCTAAAACTCTTCTCAGGAGCGAAGCGTTTATCTGCGTCCTTGATCCCTCTGCGTGGTTCAGCCATAGGTCGGCGCCCTTCGCCCATGATTGTGCCGCGTGTCTGTAATAGTTGGATCTGGCAGGACCTCGATGACCAAGAAAAAGATGTCAGTCCGTATGGCGGGGGCGGCATGCCTTACCATGGCGCTTTCGGGTTGTGCCATCATGTCGGCGTCCGGACCGTCCGCTCGGGGTATCAGAGCCGAGCGCGATCAGACGGTCGATGAAGCCCAGATCAAGCTCGTGGACGTCACCGACGCGATCACGCGCCACCTGCTTGCCAATGCCCACCACGCTTCCTTTGCCGAGGATCTGGGCGAAGGCAGGCCGATCGGCTCGGTCATAGGCCAGGGCGACGTGCTCGACATCGCGATCTGGGAAGCGCCGCCCGCGACGCTGTTTGGCAGTTCGGGCAGCGATCTTCGGCTTGGGTCGACCAGTTCAGGTTCCCTCGCGCGCGGTTCGTCCCTGCCCGAACAGATGGTCGACAGCGATGGGATGATCGCCATTCCGTTCATCGGTCGGGTCCAGGCGGCGGGGCGCACCCCGCAGGACATCGCCAGGACCATCACCTCACGCCTCGCCGGCATGGCGCATCAGCCTCAGGCGATCGTGCGCCTGTCGCGCAACGCAGCTGCCAATGTCACCGTGGTGGGCGAGGTCGCCAATAGTGCCCGCGTGCCGCTCACGTCGCGCGGCGAACGCGTCCTCGACATTCTGGCGACCGCGGGCGGCGTGCGGCAGCCGGTCGGCAAGATGACGGTCCAGATTACCCGGGGCATGAAGACCACCGCGCTGCCGCTGGACACGGTGATCCGCGATCCCCGGCAGAATGTCCGGCTTGAACCCGACGATGTCATGACCCTGCTGTATCAGCCCTACAGCTTCACAGCCCTGGGCGCGATCGGCAAGAATGACGAACTGCCCTTCGAAGCGACCGGCCTGACGCTGGCGCAGGCGCTGGGCCGCATTTCAGGACTCCAGGATTCGCGTGCCGATGTGAAGGGCGTGTTCATCTTCCGCTTTGAAGATCCTGCTGCGCTCGACCCTGCAACCCGCGAGGGCGCCCGGCTCACCCCGGAGGGCAAGGTGCCGGTCATCTACCGCATCAACATGAAGGATCCTTCCAGCTTCTTCATCGCGCAAAGCTTTCCGATCCGGAATAGGGACGTTCTTTACGTTTCCAACGCGCCCTTGGCGGACATCCAGAAATTCGTGAACGTGATCTACTCCACCTTCCTGCCCGCTGCGACGACCGCGACGGCGTTCAGGTAAGGACTTGGGCAGATAACTGCCTAGCCCGCACATTGGAGTAGGATAGTCGTGAAGCCTTTCTGGGACCTGATGCCCTGCCGGATCGAACAGGCGGCGACATCCGGTCCGATCCGCAAGCTGCGCGCCCGGTGGCAGCGGTCCCGGCTGTCCTCCTCGCCGCCGCAGCTCATGGGACAGCGAAGGCGGCTGTTCGTCGATTTGGCCGTCATCAGCCGGCATGATGCGGGAACGGGCATCCAGCGGGTGGTGCGCGCGCTTGCGCTTGCGCTGATCGACGAAAACCCGGCGGACTGGGACGTCCGCTTTGTCGCGGCCGATCGCCGTCGCCCCTATCATGTCATTGCCTGGCCCGATGCCAGCAAGCTGGTCGGGCCGGAGGACATGACGGCAAGGCCCGGCGACCTGTTCCTCGGGCTTGATTTCTCCCTCGACACCGTCCGCCGTTATCGCCGCCAACTGACCCGGTTCCAGCGCGACGGCGGGCGTCTCTGGTTCCTTGTGTGCGACCTGCTGCCGGTCGAACGGCCCAAATGGTTCTCGCCCAACAATGTCCTGCGCTACAAGGCATGGCTTGATGCCATTGCCAGCCTTGCCGAAGGGTTTCTGTGTATATCCGGCCAGACGGAGGAAGACCTGCGGCGGGTGATGGCCGCGCGGTACGGCCTCAGCGGAGGTTATCGTACCAGTGTGGTGCCAATGGGACATGACATCCGCGAATCTCTGCTGGATCCAGTGGCGGTGGCCGACAGTCCCGTGCGGTTCGACACCAGTTTGCCCTTCTCACTGATGGTGGGGACGCTGGAACCGCGCAAGGGGCATGCCGACATTCTGGCCGCCTTCAGCGAGCTCTGGCGTCAGGGAGCTGACGACCGCCTGGTGCTGGTGGGCCGAATGGGGTGGGGGGTGGAAGGACTGCGCGACGCCATCCGCACCCATCCCGAACATGGCGGCAAATTGCTGTGGTTCGATGATGTCGACGATCTGGAACTGGAGTGCATCTACCAGGCCTGCCAAGGCGTCATCATCGCCTCCCATGCCGAAGGCTTCGGACTGCCCCTGATCGAGGCGCTGGGGCATGACAAGCCGGTCCTGGCGCGCGACCTGCCGATCTTCCGCATTCATGAGAGGCTTGGCGTTCGCTATTTCCCGGCAGATGCATCCCCGGCGCAAATAGGCGCCTGCGTCCGGCAATGGGTTGACCATGCACAAGAGAAGAAAATTCAAATACTCCGGCCAAGTGCGAGCTGGGAATTATCTGCTCAGGTGCTGCTATCAGCGTTCGCCTGAGCGTCTCCTGCCTGATCTGTTCAATGAACAGGGGATGTTGAAGAAGGCGCAGCCCGCACCGTTGATCGACGTCCGCCCTATATCGCGCGCCATGTCGATGCGTTCGGTTACCAGGGCGCTCTCAGACCTAAAGCTGGCGTCTATGAACATTAAGCGGAGCCTTGTAATCGACTTAGAGATTGCGCCCCTCGGCCCGCATCCCATCTGAGGCAGGGCAAAAGCATCGAAACGCTTCAGAGCGCGCGCATGTACCTTCAGACGCCCGCTGTTTTCTTGGGCCCTTTCCTGATCGAGCCCGATATAGTGTTCCATGGCCCGAGCGTTGGCATGGAACTGAGGGGAGGGCGATTAGTCTAGGTCACATACCCATAAACGGGATTTCCAACGTGCGTGATTTCTGATTCAGTTTCTCGATGAAGGGAGACTGACAATGGCGCGTTTTGATCTGACGGATTTCGAGTGGTCGGTGATCGAGCCGCTGCTTCCGACCAAGGTTCGCGGAGTGGCGCGGGCCGATGATTGGCGGGTACTGAACGGGATATTCTGGCGGTTACGCACGGGTGCGCCCTGGGCGGATATCCCGGCACGCTATGGTCCGCACACGACTTGCGTGAACCGCTTCAACCGCTGGCGCAAGGCAGGTCATTGGGCGCGCATATTGCAAGCGGTGTCAGCAGCTTACGAAGGGGATATCCAGATGATCGACTCCTCGTCGATCCGTGTCCACCAGCACGCTGCCAACGCCCAAAAAAAGATGGCCGATCCCGTTGCATGGGTCGCTCGCGCGGCGGCCTGACCACCAAAATCCATGCACTGGTCGATGCGCTTGGCCTCCCCATCGGGCTAAAGCTGACCGAAGGACAGGCCCATGACGGACGATCGGCCGACGATATGCTAGATGGTCTTGGCGAAGGCTGCGTCCTGCTGGCCGACCGTGCCTACGATAGCGACGCCATGCGCAATGCCTTGGCGGCGCGCGGTGCATGGGCCTGCGTCAAGCCAATGCCAAACCGAAAACGCATCCCGGCCTTCAGCCCGTTCCTCTATCGCTACCGCAATCTCGTCGAACGCTTCTTCAACAAACTCAAGCATTTCCGAGCCATCGCCACCCGATACGACAAGCGAGACGACAATTTCCTCGCCTCCGTCCAACTCGCCTCAATCAGGATTTGGTTGCGGCATAATGAGTCGGTGGCATAATGCTTTTCAGCAGTGGCAAAGCATCAAAGCGCCTCATAGCCAGGGGGAAGGATCACCTTGCCAGCGCATTCGAGAAGAGAGCGGACTTGTTGTGCCAACAATTGCGCAACCCCCGCGCTCGTTCCGTTCGGTAGCGTGATTACGGCTTTATATCCGTCATGAGAGACTTCGATGATCATACCCCCCCTCCTGGTGAACGCGGTTCGCTTGACGGGCGCGGCTGTGGTCGTAGTGGCAGGCTTTGCCACTGTTGGACGTCTTACTCCCTCACGGGCGTAGCGCAGAGCGTCTATTAAGGGGTATCTTTATCCGCCAGCTTCGTCGGCACAGCGCCAGTCAGATCATCCACCTCGTAGCTGTAGGGCTCAGTTCATAGACCAGGTGAATGCAGCGCGGATGCACGATGATGTCAAACGACTGGGGGAATGATACACCTCCCTCGACCGACCGCATGCCCTTGATGGCTCGCTGTATCTTGGGGAAGCTATGCCGACGCAGATAGCTGATCGTCTCGGGCCGTTGTCGCCTGACGAATTAGGGCCTGTGGGGATTCAGGGTTCCCATTTTGCTGGGGATGTGATTCACACTCTGGATGGAGCGCTTCGTACTGACCGACGCCCAATGGGCGAAGATGGAACCGCACTGCTTGGGCAAGCCCACGGACCCCCGGACGCAGCGGAGGCAACAATCGGCTGTTCACGGAGGCGGTGCTGTGGATTGCTCGCACGGGCAGTCCATGGCGTGATCTGCCTGCCATGTTCGGTAACTGGAGCACGGCTTTCCGGCGGTTCAGCGACTGGCGCAAAGCCGACGTTTTCAAGCGGATTTTCGATGCTTTGTCGGATGAACCTGACATGGAATACGCCATGATCGACGCCACCATCGTCAAGGTTCACCGGCACGGTCAGGGCGCAAAAGGGGGACTCAGAGCCAGGCCATTGGTCGCTACAAAGGCGGTATGACGACCAAGATTCTGGCCCTGACCGATGCGCTGGGGAACCTTGTCCGCTTCCGCCTGATGCCTGGGCACCGCTTCGATATGGTTGGCGTTGCCCCGCTCATTGACTCATTGATGGCATCGAGTTCGGCGCTCTGCTCGCTGGCAAGGCTTTCGACAGCAACGTAAGCGGGGTCTGAGGGCCGCCTTGCGCAGCGCCCATTAGCCGGGATGATTGCCGCTCTTTAAGCGGGGTGGCCGGTGTCGGACGAGATTGAAGATTCAGCGAGCAGCGCAGCGACTACTGATACGAGCGGTCGTATGAGTAGTCGGATAGAGATCGTTAGCCGGGTGTCAGGCCGGCGGCGGTGGACGGTAGAGCAGAAGCTGGCCGTGCTGCGGGATGCATTTGGCCCGGAGGGCTGCGTGCGCGCGGCCTGTGAACGCCATGACATCGGCAGCGGCTCGATCTACACATGGCGGCGACAGGCGATGTCCGGTGAGCGCAAGTCGATCAAGCCTGCCTTTGCGGAGGTGCAGATCAGCGATCAACTGTAAGCGTTGGCTGAAGGCCGCAGATCAGGCGGCTTCGGCGATCGGTTGCTGATCTCAACGAACGCGGCGCGAAGATCGTCATCTCGCAGCACCCTCGTCGCGCCAAGCCCATCCCGCTCGACGTCGAGATGTACAAATGGCGGCATCTGATCGAAAACTTCTTCTGCAAACTCAAAGAGTTCAAGCGCATCGCCATGCGCGCCTGCAAAACCGATCAGAGCTTCGAGGCCATGATCTACCTCGCCGCCGCCGTCATCAACTCACAATGAATCCCCACAGGCCTTAGACTAGGAAGCAAGGATCAAGTGTCCGCTTTTTGCTGCCTGATCAAGCGCAGGCTTTCTTCATTTAGCTGCGCCGCACGTTCGGCACTGTCACTTTCCGTATAGCAACGCAGTTCGGGCGCATTGCCGCTGGGTCTGAGGTGGATAATGTCCCCGCCTGTAAAGCGGATGCGCAGGCCGTCGGTACGGTCGACAGCGCCGGCCTCTCCCACAAGCGCACCGAACATCTGGGTCAGTCGCGCCAGGATTTCCGCCTCGCTGCCATGCTCCAAGTGGGTGATCAATGCCTGGCTTTGGGCGCTCGGGTAATTTTGCAGCCGTTCGCTGAAAGTATATCGTCCTGGCAACTGGGCCAGCAGCGCGGAAAGCGTGACGCCCTGCCGCCGCGCATCCACAAGCGTGGCGAGTATCGGCAGCACCGCGTCGCGGGTAGGCAGCGCGGCAAGGCCACACCCTTCGACAGGGATCGGGGTTGCCAGCAGGAAGCCGCCATTGGCCTCATAACCGCACACCGTACCCTGTCCCTCTTCTACCAACGCATTCATCGCCTCGATCACGAAAGGCGATCCGATCCGGGTGCGGCGCACGGCGCCGAACAGGCCGGACAGTTCGACCGCGCTGTTGCAGCTGACCGGCGTCGCCACCGCCTTGATACCCAACGCTCGGGCACACAAGATGCCGACCACATCGCCGCGTATCCACTCGCCCTTTTCATCGGCCAGCAGCGGGCGATCCGAATCCCCGTCGGTGGACAGGATCGCGTCCAATCCCAGCTCTGCGGCCCATTGCTGCGCCAGCGCCTGGTCTTCCGGGCGAACAGCTTCGGTATCAACGGGAATGAATGTCTCAGACCGGCCCAGCGACACAGCTTCCCCGCCCAGCGCCTTCACCAGAGTCAGTAATATGTCGCGGCCCACTGCGGAATGCTCATAAACGCCCAGCTTCAAGCCAGAGAGCGCCTGATTTCCAAATGCATCGACATAGCGCGCGATATAAGGGGTGGCGACGTCGATCAGCGGCGCGATCGGCTGCGACTCCCTCAACATTCCCTCGTCATCGAAGAGATCAGGCAGGGCGACACTCTGCGCGCGGATCGCCAGTTCGTCGGGCTTCAGTACCTCGCCATCGGTGCGGTTGAACTTGATGCCGTTGCGGTCGTCTGGAATGTGGCTGCCGGTCACCATCAGCGATGGGATGCCCTGTGCGAAGCCATAGGCCGCCACTGCCGGCGATGGCACGAAACCGCAATTGTCGACTTCTCCCCCCATATGGCGGATCGCCGCTGCACAGGCTGCCATGATGCGTGGGCTGGACGGCCGCAGGTCGCCTGCGATCGCGACATGCCGTCCGGGTTCAAACTGGCCGATGTCGGCAAGATGCTGGAGGAAGGCGCAGCTATAGGCGAAGCAGACCCGATCGGTCATCGCGCTGACCAACCCGCGCGCGCCGCTGGTGCCGAAGGCGACCCCGGACTGGCTCATCAGATCGGCGATAGAAACGGATTGGGTCATAAGTTTTTCTCGTGCCTGCGCCTTGGCGTGGCCGTTCCAAAGGGAATCAGTTTACGTCCGAAGCGGCCTTGGCCTTTAAAGCCTCGGTCACCTTTCGCACCTTCTGGGATTCTCCGCGCTTCAGGATCATGACCTCGCCCTGCGACACCACCACGATCAGGTCGTCGACATCGACCAGCGTGACGCGCGGGCCGTCGCTATGGACCAGGCAGTTGCGCGCGCCCAGCAGCAGTGCATCGCCGCGCACGGCATTGTCATTGTCGCAGCGGGCGCTCACCGCATGGAGGGAGTCCCAGCTGCCGACGTCCGACCAGCCCATGCTGACGGGCACGCAGGCAACCTTGGTTTCGCGTTCCATGACGGCATAGTCGATTGAGTCTGATGGGCAGGCTTGGAAGGCCTGGGCGTCGGGAAAGACATGCGTCCCGTCGCGCCTGGCTTCCGCCATCGATGTGCGGACCGCCGCTAGCATGTCGGGCTGATGTCGTTCCAGCGCGGCCAGATAGGTATCGGCCCGGAACAGGAAAATGCCTGCGTTCCAGGCATGGTCACCGCCCGCCAGCATCCTTTGCGCATTGGCAAGGTCGGGCTTTTCCACGAAGCGCACGACTTCATGGACCGCCTCGCCGCATGTCTGTCCCATCTGGATATACCCATATCCGGTTTCCGGCCCATCGGGGGTGATGCCGAAGGTAGCGAGCCACCCCTGCATGGCCAGCGGTAGCGCCCGGGCGATGGCTTTGTGGAAGGCGGGCAGGTCGGCGATGACATGATCGCTCGGCATGACCAACAGGGTATCCTCCGGCTGCGCCTCCAGCGCAGCGAGGGCGATCGCGGGCGCGGTGTTACGACCAATCGGCTCCAATATGACCTGATAGTCATCGACGCCGCTCTGGCGCAGCTGTTCGTCAATAATGTCGGCATGCGCCGCGTTGGAAACCAGGATCGTGCGCCCAACCGAAGCGGCACCAAAGCCACTCATCCGATCTGCCGTCAGCTGCAGCATGGTGTCGTCCGCAGTCAGCGGCAGCAATTGCTTGGGGCGTTTGGGCGTGGAAACAGGCCAAAGCCGTGTGCCGGAGCCGCCGGAGAGAATAACCGGGACGATCTTTGGAATACTGGTGATCATAACTCGCTCGGGCTGAAGATAGCGCTGAGAGACTGGCCGACACAGAAGTGAACCGGTCCCACGGCTGCGCCATGCGCGGAATGGATTGGCTTGCCAAGTGCTTTTGAGACGAGAGAAGTTGGACTTTTTCCTTCTTTGTGAATAGTTATGCATACAATTAGGCCTGAAAAAACAGCCAAGGCTTAGGTTCTTAGCGGAAAACAAATTAAAAGGGGCAATATGCCGACACACCGCCTTGTCGCCCATGCTATTGAAAAGCCGTGGGGTCGGACTGATATCCCGCCTCATATTGCATTGAGCGATGGCGGCCGTATCGGTGAAGTCTGGTTTTCTCCTGACCATGAAGCTGCCTTGCCGCTTCTCGTGAAATATATCTTCACCAGCGAAAATCTATCCGTCCAGGTCCATCCCAATGATGAACAAGCTCAGCAATTCGGACTAGCCGGCGGCAAGTCCGAATGCTGGTACGTGCTGGATGCTGCTCCCGAGGCAAGGCTAGGCATCGGCACCATCCAGGATCTGACCGCTGAGGAACTGCGCACTGCGGCGCTCGACGGCAGCATCGAGGCGTTGATGGAATGGAAGCCCGTCCGGCCCGGCAGCTTCTACTATATCCCTGCAGGAACGGTGCATGCGATCGGCGGGGGTGTGACGCTGGTGGAAATCCAGCAGAATAATGACGTAACCTATCGGCTCTATGACTATGGGCGTCCGCGTGAATTGCATCTTGACCAAGGCGTGTCGGTCAGCGTGGCGGAGCCTTACGCAATGCCGGATCGTGTCATCCCCCTGACCGCCGAAGAACAGCTGGTCGCCTCCGGGGCGCCCTTTACCCTGGACCTCGTTCAAGGGCTGCCCCAAACGCGCCAGGAAGTCGAAGGCGACATGCTGTGGTTCATCCCGCTGGCTGGCTTGGGGACGATAGATGGCCAAGCTTGGCGTCCAGGGGAATGCTGGCTGATAGAGGGAAAAGCTGGGTTCGAAATCGCGAAACAGATGAGCGCCTTGATCGCCCGGCCCGCATTGGCCCAATCCGGCATCGATCAGCAAATCCCTGATGTCCTTCAGCCCGAGCTGCAAAGAGCGGTTGCTGGCTAGCCCCCGTTGACAAAAGACTTCAGCCATAGCCGGGCGGCGGCGAGGTTGAGGAAGCTCTCGAACGACAGGGCGGTCTTGTCGTAGCGGGTGGCGATGCGGCGCTGCTGCTTCAGTTTGCCGAACATGCGCTCGATGCGGTTGCGATCCCTGTAGCGCCGATAGTCTGGATGGACTGGAGCTTTCCGGTTCGACCGGGGCGGGATGATCGGCAGAATGCCGCGCATGAGCAGGTCTTCGCGAAGCCGGTCACCATCGTAGCCTTTGTCGGCGAGTAGCGCCTTGGGCTTGGGGAGTGGCAGGGCCATCAGGTCATCGACGGCCCCGTAATCCGAGGCTTCGCCGCCGGTCAGGATGAACCCGATAGGCAGTCCTTGATTGTCACAGCGGGCGTGGACCTTGCTCGTAAAGCCGCCGCGTGATCGACCAAAAGCCTGCGCACAAGCCCCCCTTTTCCGCCCACTGCCGAGACGTGGCCGCGAACCGTGGTGCTGTCGATCATGTGCTGCCAGTCGTCGGTTAAGCCCAGATCGACCAGCGTTTGCAGCAGGGCATCCCAGACGCCTTGCTCGGCCCAACGCCGGAACCGGACATAGACCGAATTCCACTTGCCGTAACGCTCATGCATGTCCCGCCAGGGACAACCTACCCGTAGCACGTGAAGCATGCCGTTGAGAAAACGCCGGTTATCGCCAGCAGGCCGCGCCCAGCGCCCCCGCTCAGATGGTAGCAGCGGGCCGATCAGCTCCCATTCCGCATCCGACAGATCCCCACGGCCCATGACTGCTCCCCAAAGGGCAGCCTTGAATCAGAATCTGAGCCGCTTGGGAATCCCTTTTGTCAACACGGCCTAG
>NZ_ATHO01000158.1 GCF_000445065.1 Sphingobium quisquiliarum P25
CTAGCCCCCGTTGACAAAAGACTTCAGCCATAGCCGGGCGGCGGCGAGGTTGAGGAAGCTCTCGAACGACAGGGCGGTCTTGTCGTAGCGGGTGGCGATGCGGCGCTGCTGCTTCAGTTTGCCGAACATGCGCTCGATGCGGTTGCGATCCCTGTAGCGCCGATAGTCTGGATGGACTGGAGCTTTCCGGTTCGACCGGGGCGGGATGATCGGCAGAATGCCGCGCATGAGCAGGTCTTCGCGAAGCCGGTCACCATCGTAGCCTTTGTCGGCGAGTAGCGCCTTGGGCTTGGGGAGTGGCAGGGCCATCAGGTCATCGACGGCCCCGTAATCCGAGGCTTCGCCGCCGGTCAGGATGAACCCGATAGGCAGTCCTTGATTGTCACAGCGGGCGTGGACCTTGCTCGTAAAGCCGCCGCGTGATCGACCAAAAGCCTGCGCACAAGCCCCCCTTTTCCGCCCACTGCCGAGACGTGGCCGCGAACCGTGGTGCTGTCGATCATGTGCTGCCAGTCGTCGGTTAAGCCCAGATCGACCAGCGTTTGCAGCAGGGCATCCCAGACGCCTTGCTCGGCCCAACGCCGGAACCGGACATAGACCGAATTCCACTTGCCGTAACGCTCATGCATGTCCCGCCAGGGACAACCTACCCGTAGCACGTGAAGCATGCCGTTGAGAAAACGCCGGTTATCGCCAGCAGGCCGCGCCCAGCGCCCCCGCTCAGATGGTAGCAGCGGGCCGATCAGCTCCCATTCCGCATCCGACAGATCCCCACGGCCCATGACTGCTCCCCAAAGGGCAGCCTTGAATCAGAATCTGAGCCGCTTGGGAATCCCTTTTGTCAACACGGCCTAGATGCCTATCTGTTCAAAAGACATTTTCCAGTATCCAAAGAGGCATATTCCTTTGGCTTTTTGACGATAAACATTTGAGAATGCGTCGAAATATTGACGCTAGGCCAATCCCTGAGGCCGCAATCGGAATTAGCGGTTCCGCCTGAACCTGAAACTATATTGTCTCTGATGTCCATCGGCCCTGTCAATTTATCGATATTGATCGCCAGCAGCGCATTAGCGATCCGATTACCAATCACGGTTCCGCCAGACGCCTTGGAAGGATACCATGGTTCACCACCGATCATGATGCCGTAACCGCACCGACGACCCACTCCACAGTCGATGCTGTTGTCCGATGTCACGCTATCGGCAAAATTGCCGCTGGTGTCCGGCCAGGCATGCAGCATGAGTTCCGCAAAGGATCCATGGGCCAAGTCGCTGGAATGGATAAACCTGTTCCTTGCGATGCGGCATCCGACGCATCCGCCAAAAATGAGTTGAACGTCCGTGTTGTCCCGAAACAGGTTGTTTTCGACGACGATTTTCGCCGCGTCATGGATAGTTACGCCATCGGCCCACATATCCTGAATCTTATGATTGCCGTTGGGTCCAATGACATTTTCTTTTATCGTGACGCCTTTGACGCCTTTGACGACCTCAAGGGCGGTATAGCAGCTAGCATCCTTCAAAAGCACATTCGTTATTTCGAAACCATCGGCCCTGACGCGCATGGCCCCGCCCAGGGGCCTGGCATGTTGGTCTAGGCAGATGCGCCGCTGCCATGCGACATCTTTCTGCCCAGCGCCCATGATGGCGATGGAACGGAGACGAACATTGGGCGCGGTGATCTCGACAGGCATGATGCCAGCGGTAGGTTGCGGCGGCATCCGACCGATCGCCAGCACCGCGCAATTAGCGCCTGTGTCCTTCGAACAGGCCGCCCCTGACATCGCAGGCACGGTTTCGATCGTGACCGTCCGATCAATGACAAGCGGTGTTAGCAATCGATAGACACCCGCGCGCAGCTTCAAGCTCTCCTTCCCCGCCATTTTTTCGATGCATTTGGAAAGCGCGGGGGTAGCGTCCTTGGTGGTGTTCCGGACCATATCCAGGGGCGCACATGTCTGCGCACCGGAAGGCTGGCTTCCACAAGCTGCCGCCGCCAGGGTCATCAAAACGGCCAAGAATGTAGTCAATCTGGCCATTGTCGTCCTCACTTCCCTCAAGCCTGTTTCGACCCCCAAAAGACAGATACGTCAATAGTCTGCACCGACCATATGCGATCAACACAGGCATTGACCAGATCGCTATCGGATAGCTAAATGGTAGCTGAAAGGATATCCGATGCCTACAGTCGCATTCATCAGTCCCAAGGGCGGCGTCGGCAAGACCACGGCCGCGCTTCTGCTCGCATCGGAGGTGGCGCGAGGCGCCAAGGTAACGGTGATCGACGCGGATCCCAACCATCCGATCCATGCCTGGAGTAGAGGCGCTACCCTGCCCGAAAATCTCTCCGTCGTCGCAAATGTCGACGAGGACAATATCCTCGACCGCGTCGAGGAAGCTGCGGCACAGACACCCTTCGTCATTGTCGATCTAGAAGGCACGGCCGCCAAAATCGTCTTGCTTGCAGTCAGTCAGGCCGATCTGGTCATCATCCCGATGCAAGGGTCACAACTCGATGCCGAGCAGGCGGGTCGCGCGATAAAGGTCTTGAAGCAGCATGAGAAGATGACGGGGCGCGCCGTGCCTTTTGGCGTGCTGCTCACCCGCACCAGTCCGATTATTCGGACGCGGACCATGGGGCATATACAGAGTGGTCTCAACGATGCCGGAGTGCCGGTGTTCACGACGCAGCTGCATGAGCGGGAGGCGTTTCGGGCGATTTTTTCCTTTCAGAAGACGCTCGAGGATCTCGACGAGAAAGACGTGCCCAATCTCGACAAGGCGATCGTCAATGCCGAGCAGTTCGCGGTCGAGGTGATTGAGCGGCTGCGGCAAGGCCGGAACGCGACTGCAACCAAGACGGAGATGGCGTGATGAGCAGGGCTAATCCCTTTGGCGATCTCGACGATTTCGCACCGGAGCTTCCTTCCCGCCCGGTCGCTACCGAGGCGATCGACCAGCTGGCACAGGCAAGCGGGTTTCCGAGCCGCAAAGCGCAGAACACGCCCTCCCCTGCCCCGACGCGGCAGCCTCGTAGGCATACGACTGGGCGCAATCGCCAGATTAACATCAAGGCGACTGAGGAGACGATCGCGGCGCTTTACAGCATTGCTGATGACATGGGTCTTCCGCTGGGGGCGGTGCTGGAGCAGGCTTTGGTTGCGCTGGATGAGAAGCGGAAGGATTGAGGCGCGAATTGGTGAATGAACTAGCGAAATAAAAGGGATTGGGTCGGATAGCTATAGATATCTTTTTGGTATCTTATTAGCTATCCCGGGAATGTTCCGAGTTAGAAGCGCAGGCGGAAGCCCACGGTCGCACTTTGGCCGCTGCTTTCCGCGCCGAATTCGCTGTGGCGCCGAAGAACAACGCAGCGGTGGGCGATACCTTGAGGCTTGCTCCCGCCCCCACTGTGGCGAGGGTTTCGCTGCGCCCCACCCCTGCAACGGTCAGGCCGTCAGCCACGCCCCTATAGGCGGCGGTGGCGAAGGCCCGCCTGCCGCTTATCTGGTGCAGGACGCCTGCCGACAGCCAGGGGCTGATTTGAGCCTCGGCCGAACCACGCAGTTCCAGTGCGCCGCACAGGAAGGTCGCCTTGGTGCGGCGTGCTTCGACGTCGAGGGCCGAGACTGCGTCTCCGCGCTCGTTCGCGCCACTGCGGCGGGAGGAGATGTGGGTGACGCCGATCTCGGGCGCGATGGCCCAGTTCTGGTCCAAGGCGAAGGCATGGCCGAGGGACATGTCAGCCGTCCAGCTGCGCAGGCGATAGTGGCTGCTCACCTTGCTGCCGCCGAACAGCGTACGGTCGGTGTCGGCCTTGCTGCCGTCGTAGCTCAAAGAGGCGGCAATCTGGAAACCGCCTGCGGCACCCTGCGCGACCACACCGGCCAGCATGCCGTCAGCCTCCGTCCGGGCCGCAAGCGCGCCGATCTGCTGCCGCGCGTCGATAGCCGACATAGGCGCCAGCCACCCAGCGTCTGGCCGAAGGTGAAGAAGCCCGCCTCATCCCCCTGCATGCTGGTCGAGGCAGTGCGGAGCGCCGCCGCAATGGACGCGCTATTTCCGAACTTCATGGCTTCATCCCCGTTTAGCCCAAGGCCGGTCTACACAGGGAAAGCCAATGCTCTCAAGTGATTATGTGAAGATGATATCTGGTAGCTATCCGCTGAGCGCGGTGCTGGAGCAAGCTCTCGCGGCCTTGGCCGGAGAAGCAACAAGACGGCGCCTTAATACCGGATATCTATCTGATATCTGTTGGATATCCAATAGCTGTTCATATGCCCTGCATATCTTCAGAAGGAGACGCCATGGGCATCACTCTTCCGAGGCTTATGCGGCGGCGGCCAGCGCCTGGTGGATATCAGCCAGAATATCGCTGATATGCTCGATCCTTGTAGAGAGACGGACGTAACCTGGCGATACACCGGATGCAAGCTGCTCGGCCTCGTCCAGCTGAGAGTGAGTCGTGGAGCCATCAGCCCGCCATCCTGCATGAACGGCAAGCATTTTCGGTCTGTGCCCCGTTTTAGACATACAAGCTTGGTGGGATGAAAGATGAACCTTCAGGGTGGCTTTGACCGCAAGCGAGAGCAAGACGCGCTACCCACCCTTGATGCCGACTGCGCGGACGAGAAGCGGAACCTGACTGGCTTAACGCGCCATCCTGATTAGAACGCAATCATTCCGCAGGCCACCGAGCCTGCTTAAAGAGCACGGAGTTTTCAATCTTGCTTCTCACCCGATTCAGCGCCCTTGGCATCGCGCTGATCAGCACCATCGTCGCTGGCTATTATCTGCCAGGCGTCTGGGCGGTTCCCTTGTTCGTGGTTGGCGCGATCCTCTCGGTGGCCGGCATCTACGACCTTTTCCAACCGCTCCATTCCGTGCGGCGCAACTATCCCATTATTGGGCGGCTGCGGTGGTATTTTGAGGATATACGCCCTGAAATCCGCCAATATCTGATCGAGGGCGAATATGACGAGACGCCCTTTTCCCGTAGTCAGCGTTCGCTGGTCTATGCCCGGTCGAAGAATGAGAGCAGCGAGCGGGCCTTTGGAACCCAGCTCGACGTATATGGGAACGGGTATGAGTTTATCGGCCACTCGACCCGCCCTGCCCCACCGGCAGATCCTGCGACATTCCGCGTCCTGATCGGCGGGAGCGATTGCACCCAGCCCTATTCCGCATCCATCTTCAATATATCGGCGATGAGCTTTGGATCGCTCAGCGCCAATGCCATCCGCGCGCTGAATTTGGGCGCGAAGATGGGCGGCTTTGCCCATGATACCGGCGAAGGCAGCATCAGCCCCTACCACCGTGAGCATGGCGGCGACCTGATATGGGAATTGGGAAGCGGCTATTTCGGCTGCAGGACGGCTGACGGCAATTTCGATCCTGATGCCTTCACCGCCAAGGCTGCCGATCCACAAGTGAAGATGATTGAAATCAAGCTCAGCCAAGGCGCAAAGCCCGGCCATGGCGGCATCCTGCCCGGCAGCAAGGTAACGGAGGAAATTTCGCTCACGCGCGGCGTGCCCATCGGGGAAGACTGCGTCTCCCCTGCCCGCCACCGCGCCTTTTCAACGCCGATCGAAATGATGCAGTTCATCGCCCTCCTGCGGAAGCTGTCGGGCGGCAAGCCGGTGGGTTTCAAGCTTTGCATCGGCCAGCCATGGGAGTTTATGGGCATGGTGAAAGCCATGCGCGAGACAAGCATTTTCCCCGATTTCATCGTCGTGGATGGCGCGGAAGGCGGCACTGGCGCTGCCCCCCTGGAATTCACCGATCATCTGGGCACGCCCATGCGGGAGGGGTTGCTCTTCGTCCACAACACGCTGGTTGGCGCGGGTGTACGGGACAAGATCAAGCTCGGGGCTGCTGGAAAGATCGTCAGCGCCTTCGATATCGCCGCCGCGCATGCGCTGGGGGCTGACTGGGTCAATGCCGGGCGGGGTTTCATGTTCGCGATCGGCTGTATCCAGTCGCTGACCTGCAATACAAACCGCTGCCCCGTGGGCGTCGCGACGCAGGATCCCCTGCGCCAGAGGGCGCTGGTCGTGCCTGAAAAGGCCGATCGCGTCTTCCATTTCCATCGCAACACGCTGCATGCTCTTTCAGAAATGATCGCCGCGGCGGGGCTCCAGCACCCAAGCGAGATCGGGCCCCATCATCTGGTCCGTCGCGTAAGCCCAACCGAGATCCGCCTCTTTGCGCAGCTCCATAGTTTCCTGTTGCCGGGCGATTTGATCTCCGGCGGGGAAGGCAATGAATTTTATCGGTCAAGCTGGAGCCTGGCGCGGGCGGACAGTTTCGATCTGGCAAAGGCAGCGGCTTAAACAGGCAGGCGATGAATGTCGGGCCAAAAGGCTATCCATAAGATAGCTATCCGATACCATAATGGAAGCCCAAGGCTAGCCATTCCGCCTTATGCCCGCGAGGAAGGAATTCTGTTCGCTGTTTCGACCTCATAGGGTGGCGCGCATGCTTTCCGGATTGCGGTTTCCAAAGGTAGCGCTGGTTACTGACCATCGAATCTGCGCTTCTTCATTAAAAGCTGTCCTCCAGCGCCTCGGCGGGTTTTGCATACACCATAACCGCTTGCTCCCGCTGGGGAGCATTCGCGCCGCGTAGCGGTGCGTTCGGCCCTTGCCGTATTGGGTTGGTGTTCGAGGATAAGAGGAGGGTGAAGCTGGGCTTTTATAAGGAATGACGTTGTTGGCCAGCAAGGCCAACTCCGATTATCTCTTTTATAAATGAATCGAGTAGAGGTTGAGGTTCTTTTTGAGACTCACGCTCCTTGCGCTCTAGCGCGGCGTCGAGACGGGCAAGAACCTTGGCGAGGGGGCCTTTGAGCGCGGCCTTGGCCTGCTCATGGGCTGGCAGGCGGGCGTGCATATGCTCGATCGCCTCGATCCGGTCGGCTTCGCGCTGCAACTCGTCGTCGGGGACGGGGGCAGGGCGCATCCAGCGGGGCAGATAGGCCTGGACGATCTTGGGCAGGAAGGCGCGATAGGCGTTGGAGGTCTGCTCATAGCGGGGGCCGGGGCCGTCGCCCTCGACGCGCTTGAAACGGCGCTGGCGGACGAGGAAACCGATGCTCTCCAATATACGCAAAGCCCGGGCGACAGTGGCGCGGCCAAGGCTCGTGGCTTGTGTCAGATGATCATAGCTTGGGAATACGCGGCCCTTGTTGAGACGGGCGAGGGTCAGGATTTCTTCGAACACGCGCACGCTGGCGGCGGTGAGCGATGTCAGCAGCCGTTCCGCCGGGGTCAGTTCCCGTCTGTCGCGCCGGGCTTCGCTGCGCAGCTGGCGGCCTGCGTCCAGAATGCGTCGGGCGGCGCGCAGCAAACGGTCGGTTTCGCCCTTGGCGGGCGCGACGAAGAAGACATGTTCGAACGTGCCCGCTTCCACGCTGTCGCGCAGCACGGGCGCGCCGGTCGGATGCGGCGCGCCGGACCTTGGCTGGCGCGCGCCTTCCTTCCTTGCCATCCCGCTTCTTCCGGGCGTTTTTACAGCGGCGAGCGCGCCCACCATCGCCTCGCCAAAGCCAAGCGTTCCCATTCGTCCCTCCATGCGGAAGGCCGTCACCAGACAAAAAGATAGCGTGGCGCGAAGCGCGCATCCTTGAAACGGCGTTCGATCTGGCGTAGGGAGGAGGGACGGTTAAATCCGGTTCGACGTTTGGCGACGTCGCTCCACTACCCAAATGGATGCCCGGCCTTCGTGCCGGGCTTTCTATTATGTGGTCACAGCCACCCCTTCAGTCATCTTCCGCTCAGCCCCCATGGCCAGCTGCAACATATTCGCAGCAATATCCGCGTGGTGGAAGGCTTTACGGTTCGTGCTTTCAAGTAGGAAAGCGAAATTTCACCCTATTTGATTCGTGCTTTCGAGTAGGAATTGCCCCTCGATTCGTGCTTTCGAGTAGAATTAGGACGGCCCCATTCGTGCTTTCGAGTAGAAATTAGCCCGCCAAAACAAGCAGGCGCGAATCAGGGAAGGGCTTGGCAAAGCCCTTAACAGGTCGGCGGGAGGAAAGGGGGCTGTCAGGCCTCTTCGACCTGATCCTCGATCATCAGCTCAGGGCCCGGCTGCGGGCGGCGGGAGAGGATGACCCGCGCCTTGGCAGGCCTGCGCCCGACTTTGCGGGGGCCGTCCTCTGCCGGTGCGTCCTCGATCAGAACGATGTCATAGTCGGGGATGGCGTTCGCCGCCGCGATCTGGCGCATGGCGATGCGGAAGTTGGAGAGGGGGTTTTGAAAGCCGATCTGGAGCTTCAGCGTCTGGAGGTCCATCTCCAGCGGCTCACCATCGACGCAGGTCGAGCGCGCAACTTCGTAAATCCGCCGCTCGATCGGCCCCAGCTGGAAATAAGTGGACGCATAATCAAGCACTTGGCGGTCGCGCAGGATGGCGCGGAACAGCCAGTCGCACAGCCGAACCTTGACCGCCTTCAGCCGTTTCTCGCCCTTGCCCGAGCGCGCATATTGCAGGCGGGCTTCCGACAACCAGGAAAAGAAACCGTCCTCGCCTTCGCCGCCCGCTTCGATATTCGTCTTGATCTGCGTGCCCTGCAACCGCTCCAGCGCGTCAGCCAGGCGCGAGTAGGAACGGGCGCTGTGGTTGGAGCCCGTGACGCTGAACAGGTCGTGGGCGGTGAAGGTGAAATCCTGCGACACCGCCATGCCTTCGTCGATCTTAGAGGCCATGAGGCTGGCGATATAGAGGACGATTTCCTTGTCGTAGATGGTGGCAACGCCCCGCGCGCTCGGCCGCACCTCGATCGACACCGTGGGGGTGGCGTAGGCGAGGGGCTTCATCCAGGCGTTTTTACTAAGCGCAAAGAAGGGAAAGGCCATCAGCGACCGCTCGCCCCGGATCTCGCCGACCAGCGGGCTGTCGAGCTTGAACAGTTCGCCCTGCGGAGTGCCCATTACGATCGTTCCCTTGCCCATTATGCCGGTCTGGCAATTTCTACTCGAAAGCACGAATTTGTCTGCGGGAACAGGATCAAGCTCATGTGAGGTGCGATCCGATCCTCACCAGGGGAGTATCCGATGAACGAAGAGCCGGTCAAACTTGCCGGAAGGAGAATGCTGAAAGTAAATCCCAATGAGAGGGGGGCGTATGGTCCCGGCTACTCGTAACGGCGGGAAATAGGCTGAGCAGAACCATGCACAAAGCAGACTATAAATAGCTATCTTTCGGATACCTTTAGGATATCCAATAGCCAACAGCTTGGGGGCATCAATCCTATAGGCAGTGGTTTGCGCGTCCGCTCTGGATATCTCCTTGTCTAGGCAAACGAGCAACTCACGCGCCCACCAGCGCCCTAATTATGTTAAGTGCAACTCCATGTAAGGCCTTTACCAGGTAGCCTCAGGTCGAGCGCCCTTATCTCACACAACCAGTGGGGCAGCATATAACCCGAGGCCGATGCCCAGTTAATTTGGTATCGGTAGCTATCCGATAGCACCTATCACCCAGCGTCTGCTAGAAAGGCGGACTTTGCCTAAGGAAATCGTTTCCGATGATCTGGCATGGCGCACCTGTACGATAAGGCCAATCAGCAAGCCAATTGGACCGACATAGCCAAAAGCCATCACCAGTAATGGCACGGCAAAACCGAGCCATAGCGCGGCCTTCTCCCAGCGAGCCAAAATTGCCCAATGTCTGTAAAGGCAAACTAGAAAGCCCAGGCTGGCAACCGTTAGATCATAGTTAAATATATATGGCAAAACGATCGCTGTCGCAGACGCAGCAATGAAGGCTAGATCCTCTGGTATTGCTCTTCGAGCCTTCCAAACGAGTCCGAAGGCAGCAAGCCCAAAACCCGCCTGCACAACCAAGGCAATCTGGTCAGGCGCATTTCGCAGGGCAATGAACGCTGAAGGCATCATCAAATAATAGAATTTCTCTCCTGGGGCTGTCATGATCTTCCCCTGCAAAGCGGAAGTTTCAAAAAGCCACTGAGGCCACAACTTAAAACCGAAAAATAGGCCACTTGCTGCAATGAGAAACGTTGTAGTTACAAATGCTATTAATACAGATTTATATTTTCTTCTGCAAATCATCGTTAACGCGATAAAGATGCCAAGATGCGGCTTTATAGTCAGAAATCCAGCAATTACACCGGCTAATTTCTGGTGAGATTTTATTAGTGAAAAAAATAGAAGCCACAGACCCCCTATTAGGAATCCATAATGACCTGCCCAAATATTTACTACCGCCGCAGGCGTGACGATGGCGCAAAATGCGTTGATATTATCAGGCATATAAGGACGGGCTGTCCAGAAAAAGAAACTGGCGCCCGCCACTGTCCATAACGCCAAAGCCGTAAGATACGGGAGGCTACCAAATGGAACGGCGAGAAAAAGGCTATGAGGCGGATAGGAATAATTATATGGATCAAGATGGCCGAATATAGCTGCCTGCCAACTCATATAACCAAAGTAGTCATACAAAATACTTGTTTTTCCTGACAGCGCAATCTGTCCGCCTGTCCACACATTCAAAAAATCTCTTCCTAATATTAAATGAGATTTTGTCAGGTGAATTCCGTCTAATTGTATCAGATCATATATAAATAAAATGGGCGCTATCGACAGAGCTCCCATCCATATTAATGTTTCGTCTGCAAGAGACGGGCGGTTTCTGGTGATCTCTTGCACATTCCCTCACATGGCTTCAGTTATTTCCTTCTATTGTTAACGAGAAAGGTAATAAAAATCTTAAGTGGCAGCGCACAAGCAAGGCAACGTTCAACCGCGTTACAAGCCTGAGAGTGCCTCGCAGCGAAGCAGGGAGGGCAATTGTTGGGCTATCTGCTGGCTCATGGTTGGAGGCGCCAGTCACCGCCGCCCCTGGGTTCGGTGATTGCCGATCCCATACCGAGCGAGGTGCTCTTCATACATGATCTTGCGGTCTCGCCAGCGAAGCGCGGGCTAAAGGTTGGCCAGCAGATCATTGCACACGCGTTTGATCTGGCGGCCGAAGATCGCCTGTACAGCGCGGAATTGGTCGCCGTCGAAGTAGCGGCAGAATATTGGCGTCAGCTCGGCTTTGCTGAAGGGGCCGCATCAGGCGAACTTCTGGAGAAGCTTGCGACTTATGGAACACTTGCACGCTGGATGACCCGCGACATTTCGCCAACCCGCTAAACGTCGGCGCACTCCGTCAGTGTTGACCTGACCCTCGCAACGTCAGCGACGGTCAGGTCTGTAAATCACGCCTCCTGGATCGCCGACAAACGCCAGGGGTTACGGGCGTCTCTCACGAAGGTCCAAAGCTCGGTCGTCACGCTCGGCTGATGCGGGTCACCAGAAACCACCGCACCGCTGTTCCGATCACGCATGATATCGATGCTCTGATAGCGCATCGCAATCGTCGCATAGTCCGTGCCATCTTCGCCCCAGGCCTCTGCGACTTCTGCATCAAGCAGCTCGGTTGCGGAAACCTCGTTCCGCTGGCCTTTGGTTGCGTTCTGGCTCAGTTCCTCGGCAAGGTAGGACATGATTTCTGGCGTAGTGTAGGCGCGCAGCTGGGCATAATCCTCACGCCCAAACGCATCCTGCACATCCGCCAGCAGGCGTTCGAAGCTCTGCTGATCCTCCCTCGTGATCACAATCTCGTGAGTCTGGAGTTCAACCGGACGCACGGGGAAGGCCGTGGCCGAAAACGGCTGTTGGGGCGCGCTAGTGAAAGGGTGCGCCGAATATTGGGAAGAAGCCGGCATCCCGGCAGGGGCCAATTGGGAGCGGCGACGAAATATTTTGAGCCCGAACCAGATGAGTCCACCTATCAGGGCGATCTGGAGCAAAGCCATCAGCATCCCGCTGCCAGCCAGGGCGCCAAAGCCGTTGCCGAGCAACATCCCGATAAGACCGCCCATGACGAGGCCGCCGATCAGGCCTTTTGCCATATTGCCGAACCTGCTGTGGCTGTTCGCGGCCCCCGGACGAGCAGCGGCCGCATTCGCCTGCGCAGGAGCAGGCTTATTGGTCATGGTCCGCTGTACCGGCGCTGCCTGATTAGGCGCGGTCTTCGTTACCGGCGGGGCGATCGCCGTTCGCGAACCTCTGCTACCGGCGCTGCCGCCGCGCCTTGCATCAGCGGGGCTTGCGATCATGACGGCGACTGCCAGGCTCATGGCGAGAGCGCCAGCGGTGCGAAACTTAGTTCCAATCATCGGAAATCCTTTTGCCCATTGGCCGAGTTTCTCAGGTGCAGGACCGATGAGGACGCTTGCCGCTTTGCGATCGGCGAGGCTCCAAGCTGAGCAGCGACAATAAGGTCGCGGTTTTTGGGCATCACATGAGCCTCCTCGTTTCCAGTCCAGACGACGAGCGGCTTTGAGTGATCGGGCACTATAGTAATCGGCCAGCATCGAGCACGCTCGATGCGGTCCGACATCACGATCGCTGTTCACGCAATCGCCAGAGGGGCCCGGCCCGCATATGTGCAGGATATGCATGGCGTCCTTCAAAAGCAACAGGCGCTGTTCTGTAGCCAAGCTCTGCGGGAGGATGAAAATAGAGCGCGCCTGTTCCAACTTCCGCTGAAGCCGTGCCAAGTCATCACAAAAAAGACGCCCGACCCGGCAGTTTATGGGCGCATGGTCCAGTGAAACCGCTTGCGTAGAGATGCGCCGCTATTGGCCGTCTCCAGTGGGGGCGTGTAGCTCAGTGGTAGAGCACTGTGTTGACATCCCACGGGTCGCAAGTTCAATCCTTGCCACGCCTCCCGTCGAAAACCCGCCAATCATTTTGGCGGGGTTTTTGCTGTGTGAGTGGCGCGCACCGCGCCCTTGCTTTCAAGCATAGCCGCGTTATAACTGTCGTATGAACAGCGCTCTCAAAATCACCAAAATTGGGAACAGTGCAGGTGTCATTTTACCTCGCGATGTTTTGGCGCACCTTAATGTCCAGGTGGGAGAAACGCTCTCATTGGTGACAACTCCTCGGGGCATCGAATTAAGTGCTGCTGCGCCAGATTTTGAAGCGCAGATGGCGGCCGCTCGCGAAGTGATGCTTCGGCGCAAGCGTGCGCTGCGTGAACTTGCCAAATAGGCACTGGATTTGGGTCACGGCCGAGGTGGCTTCAGCAGCGCATGCCGAGCAAGTAGCGGAGCATGGCGGAGATGATGGGATGCGCGACCACGGCCTGCTTGATAGCGCTATGACTCGCCCCGTAAATTTGGCGGGCTATGGCGAACCCGATGTCGCGGACTTATCCGCAGGCTATGCATTCGGCATTGCGCGAAACCATCCTTTTGTAGACGGCAACAAAAGAACCGCAGCGGTGGTGAGCGAAACGTTCCTCATGCTCAACGGATACGCATTGGCCGCTACGGATGCTGAGTTGGTGGTGGCTTTTGTCGCCTTGGCTGGCGGCGAACTGTCAGAGGTTGAGATGGCTGACTGGTTCCGCCAACACATTCAGTCGTCCTGAGGTCGAAAGCTATCGGGCTAGACAACCGGAGGTGACTGGAGCGGGTAGCGGGGATCGAACCCGCATCACAAGCTTGGAAGGCTAGTGCTCTACCATTGAGCTATACCCGCCCGTCAGGCCATGCGCACTGCCATCTTTTCGGGGGCTCTGCAATATCCAACTGCTGCCGTTCCGCTGATCGTGGCAATGAATCAATAGGCCGACACAGAGTCAGACAAGTCGTAAGACGGGTAGGGCGCTTGTGCATATTCTGCGGAAATGGAGCACGCATTTCCTTCCCGCCTGATCCACCTGCGCGCCTTGGACCCGGCCCATAATATCGCGCGGGACTATAGCATCTGGATGAGCGTCGACCTGTTCGGCGACTATGTGGTCGAAACCTGCTGGGGACGGATCGGCGCCCAGGGGCAGCGGCAAAGGCGCAGCTTTCCGGATGCGCCATCCGCGCGGCGTCATGTGAAAAACATCCTCAGAAAGCGGCGCGGATCGAGAAAGCGGATTGGGGTCGAGTACCGGCTTGTGGCGGCAGCGGGCTGAAGCTCCTGATCCGGTGGATGCAATGGAGGCTCAGCGAGCCCTGCTCCCTGATGTTGGAATGTCGATCTCAAGCGAAACAAAGATCGGCCAAGGATCGGCCATATTTTGCTCTTAATGTAAAATTCGCCTTATTTGGCCTTGGTTTTCTTGATCAGTAAAATCGGCCAAATTGCCCCTGATCTGCAAGAATCCCAAACGGTCGGCCCGGCGCGTCCTCAAGCTGCTGACCGATGAAGGCCTACTTACGTCGGGAACGCCCAAAAGGCCCGGTTCTCCCTCGTTTCCCGAGCCATACGCTGAAAATCCTGTTCCCGCGCCTCTATGCATGAGCTTTAGGATACTATCTGGATATTGGAAAGCTATCGATACACTGCATCGCTGGAATGGCGTGGCTCGAAAAAAAGCAGATCGGGTCGACCCGGCTCGCATCTGTCGCCGGGCTGAACGAGGGCAGGTCCTCTAAAAGCGCAAGCGGCGGACGTTGATGGCCCGCGCGCGGGCTTCCACGCTGATCTCGAAATGGTCGGTCTGCATGCCATTCGTGACTTGGGGCGGAATGAAGGCCACCATGTTGGTGCCGCCTCGACGCCGCACGCTGTCAAAGATGATGCCTGCTTTTCCTTCGGATCTGACCTGTTCGCCAAAACGCTGCGCGGCGGCATAGCTGTCGGGACGGTAAAGATCAGAATGATCGCCCTATAGCCCTCTTATATCGCGATAATCCTCACCCACCAGCTTTGCCGAATAAGCCCTGTAGGTTCGGCTCATGCCCGGCACATCGCGGGCGATGGCTTCGCGGCGAAGATGGTGCCCGACCTCAGCGGCAGCCGTTTCGATTTCCTTGGAAGCATACCATGCGCCCAGTTCCGGCCCATTGAAGCGCAAGCCGTCGGGCGCGGTATGTAAAAATGCCGCCATGATGACGCTGCTATTGGGTCGGCCATAGACCCAATGGGATTCCGGTAAGCGGTGCAGTAGATCGGCGACAAGGCGGTCGTTGGTCCAACCGGCAAGCTCCATGACAGCCTGCGCATCCGCTGCCGTTGCAACCGTATCGAACAGCCCGATCGGCGGAAAGCGTGATGGGATCAGCCGATAGCTTGGGTACGGCGCTGCGGCGAGTATCTCCGTCACTGAAAGAGGATCTCATCATCCTCATAGGGTGCGAAGTCGGCCTCTGCCGCAGTGGGGGGCATATAAAGGCCGCCCCGCGCCGCATCCAGGAAGCGGCGAACCGTCATCAAGCCATCCTGCGTCCCATTGGTGGCTAGCGTGAGCGGCGGCCTGCCCCCGAAAACGCGCGCCTCATGCGGCTGACGCAGCCAGGCAACCCCGTCACGCTCTTCGCTGAAAAGGACGGCAAGCGCCTGATGAATGCCAAGCACGGCGGAGATGCGTGTCAGGACATCGACGTCGAGCGTAATGGACCCATGCTCCCGGGCCTGCTTGCACCAGCTATGGAAGGTGGAGCGCGAGGGATAGCCAAGCATGAGCCGCCGCTGTTCCTCGTTCAATCCCCAGAGATCAGCAATTGCGAGGAAGGTGCGTAGGGCAGGGGCGCTGAGGCGGCGCCGGTTCGACGGCTCGAAACGAGAAAGGTCCAGAACAGGCGCGGACGCGCGGACATCATAGTTTGGCTGAGGCATTTACAACTCCAGATCCGAATATAGTCCAAATCTGGACAAATTACAGGGTTATTCGATTGATTCGGTTTTGACTCTTGCAGGCAGCCAAACGTTTCTCGTCATCTTAAAAGTGACGAGCAGCATCCATACGCTGATGCAGGATCCGAATGATCGCAACGCCGTAGTTGGCTTGCTGAAAATAGATCATGTGATGCTCGGTCGCACGCCGTCTTTAACCTGGACGGATATTGGCGCAGCTCTGACCCTGCTGTGGGGCGTGGGCAAGCTTGGCGCACAAACGCGCTGGGCCGCAGGACTAAGGCGATATTCAGGCATTTTCCGCATTCATCCGGTGCAGGAAATCCTCGAAATCAAAGGGCTGCGGTTCGCCGCTCTGTCTCCCTCAATCAGCGCCTGACGGATAGTGTCGATTTCAAAGCTCCGCTCCTGCTCACGCCGGATAAGATCACGGATTGCTTCGCTGTCGTTGGTATATTGCCCAGCCTCAATCTGCGAAGCGATCCACGCATCCTGCTGGTCAGTAAGGGTGATAGTCTTACGTACCGTTCCCATGGCTAAGCCTTCCAATCAGATTTTGGAAAATCATACTATTGGTGCGATTTAGCATCTCGGTTAAGTAGCAGCAAGTCTATTGCTTCGTGATACACCGCTGCGATCTGGCGCGCGCCGGAGATCTCTTCGTCCATCTTATCGGACTTGCGTGATGGCATTTGCCAAAATCGTCTTCAGCTGCTCGCTTGACCAGAATTTAGCAGCGATCACACTGGCATATACGGCATCGTTCTTTGCGGCAGGATCATCGGGCTAATGCAGCAGTAGCGCACTGCTGGGTCGCTATCCCGATCGTCTGCTAGAACGAATGATCTTCACCTTGGCGCCGATTGTCTCGGCGATTGAGGCCCACTGCCGGTCTGCCGTCCAGGCTGGCAGTCCATCACGAAGAGCCAAGGCCAGACAGAAGCGATCGCCAAGCGACAATCCTGCTTCGGACGTGACGGCGCGTAAATGCCCCGCGATTCTCGCGAGCTCTGCATCCGCCTCCACCCAAGTGACGGGGAGGGGCCGCAACATCGCATCCGCTTCCTGGGGCGGCATGCCATTATGCACAAAGTGGCTAATGACCTCGGCGAGATTCACAGTGCACATGCGTGAGCCGATGAGTGCGCCCGCCACCTTGTCACCCCCCGGCTCATCACGCAGCATGGCGAGCAGGGCCGAGGCGTCCAGGACGATAGACGTCATTCGCCGCTTTCCGCGCGGCGGTTAGCAAGAAAGCTATCGACCGATGCTTCCGGCTTGTCTGCAGTATATTTGCGGGCCAGCGCGCGCGCATGGGCGACGGATTGGGCAACAGTGCGCAGAATGACGCCATCGGGCGTTTCCTCCACGATCAACGCCCCGCCGCCTATAAGGCCCAAACGTTTCCTGACATCCGCCGGAAGGCTCATGCGGCCATTTGCGGTGACGTTCACCTGAAAGGTCATACTATCCATCTAAATCCATTGATTACTCAGATTGCCATATTTTCTATTTATGTCACTTTCTGCTTTTTATGTCACGGTTTTGGATAGATGGTGCAATTGCGAGGTCTGCGTACAGCATGCGCATCATCCTTTGATAATGTCCTTTATCAAGGGCTGACGCGCAGTTAGGCTCCGCTGCCATGAAACCCTTCGCCAAGCGCCTCTGATGCCCGGCCTCATCTCTCTTTCCTCCGCGCCGGTGATCATAGCCGAGGCTTCACAAGCCACGCGGATGCGCTTCCTTGAATTTTTCGCGGCGAACATCCGAAACCCGAACACGCGGCGCGCTTATGCGCGAGCTGCGGGCGACTTCCTCAACTGGTGCTTCGGCCATGGCGTGCGCGACCTGGACGAGATTGCGCCGCTCCATGTCGCGGGCTGGGTTGAGGAGTTGGGCCACTCTTTGTCCGCGCCTACGGTCAAGCTGCGCCTCGCAGCGGTGCGCAACCTGTTCGACTGGCTGGTCGTGGGCCAGATCATCCCCTTCAACCCCGCCTCCAGCGTACGCGGCCCCGCTCATAGCGCGCGCACCGGACGCACGCCCGTATTGGAGGCCGAGGAGGCGCGCGCCCTGCTCGACGCGATCGACATCTCCACGGAAGCGGGCCTGCGCGATCGGGCGCTGATCGGCCTCATGGTCTACAGTTTCGCGCGCATCGGCGCAGCGCTCGCCATGAAGCGGGAGGATGTGTTTGTGCAGGGCCGCCGCCATTGGCTGCGCCTGCATGAAAAGGGCGGCAAGCGGCATGAAATGCCCTGCCACCACCTGCTGGAGGAATATCTCCTCGCCTATATCGAGGGCTGTGACCTGGCCGACGACAAGGTGCCGCTGTTCCGCACCATCAGCCGCGAGACGAAGCGGCTGAGCGAAACCCCGCTCTCCCAGCCCGACGCCCACGCCATGGTCCGCCGCCGCGCCAAGGCGGCAGGCATCGCAACCCGCATCGGCAACCACAGCTTTCGCGCAACCGGGATCACCACTTATCTCAAAAATGGAGGCACGCTGGAAAACGCCGCCGCTATGGCCAATCACAGCTCGACCCGGACGACGCAGATTTACGACCGGCGAAGGGACGAGATCAGCCTTGCCGAGGTGGAACGGGTGCGGATTTGAAGCTCCACGCCCGACTGCTCCAGACGCCCAACCGGGAGTGGCGTGAACTGGCGCAGGGTTGCGCCACCGTCTCAGTACAACAGGGTTGACATACGTACATACAAATGCCATTCCTCTGGTATGGACAGCAAAAATGTCGCTGGCTTCGATTGGGATGAAGGCAACAAAGGCGAAATGCCAGAAACATGGTGTCACGCTGGCAGAAATTGAAAGCGTGTTCGCCGGTACGCTGTCCATAGGGCCGGATGTTGCACATTCGACGGTGGAGACGCGCTTTCTGGCGATCGGCCGCGCCAGTAGTGGCCGTCATGTGTTTCTGGCCTTAGCGCGAACGGGATGGGGCCAAATTTATCCGTCCGATCAGCGCCCGTTACATGCATGCGAAGGAGGTGCGGCACTATGAGCAAGGATAAACCCCTTCCGCTGTTGTCCAGCGATGAGGAGGCCGAGGATTTCGTCGGTTCCGCTGATCTTACCGGCTATGATCTTTCTGCGCTTACACCCACGCGGTTTGAGTTCAGCAGCAAGGACGCGCGGGTCAACATGCGTTTGCCCGCCGAGTTGCTGGAGCAGGTCAAGGCGACAGCCGCCAGCAAGGGCATGCCGTATCAGCGGTTCATTCGCCAGGCACTGGAGCAGGCGCTGCACCGTTAAGGCTGCCGAACATCTGATAGCGGTGACGATCAGGTGATGGCGGTGCTGGCGGCCGTTCAGAATCTGGCGGAAACCGGGACAAGGTGTTCGCGCCCAGCAATTAAGGCGCGACAGAGAAAGGCGCTCATTCGCATAATGGCCGAAGGGCCTGGCGGCTTGAGTGCGTACAATTATCGCAAGATCACCAACGCCACATCGGCAACCGCCACCCGCGATCTGGCTGAACTCGTGAACTCGTCGAACTGGGTGCGCTACAACGGACTGGTGAGCGCCGTTATGCCCGCCATCATCTCGTGATCAGCACGAATGCATCTGGGAACCTCAAGCCAGATCCCAACCACCAAGTTCCTCATTGAGGAGCGGCTCGTCGAAACGTTCATCGATGGCGATCTTGCCTTTAAGAGCCCCAAAGCGACGCTTACCAACAGGCGAAACCGGCACGAGGCGCACTGCCGGTACATTGCCCCTAGCAATCACCACTTCACCACCCGCAAGCGCATCGGCAATCAACCGCGACAGGTTGGTCTTGGACTTGTAACGGTTTTGCGCCGGTCACTTGAGAGTTTAATGCTCGTTCAAGGAGACCGACGAGATGATGAAGCATAGTGAAGAGTTCAAGCAGGAGGCGGTGCGCATTGCGCTTGCCAGCGGGTTGCCGCGCGAACGGGTCGCGTCGGATTTGGGGATCGGCAAGTCGACGCTGAACAAATGGGTTTCGCATTATCGTCCGTCTGACCTGGTGGCAGCGCCGCAGGCAGATCTGGCGCGGGAGAATGAACGGGTCCGCCTTGAGAACCGTGTGCTCCGGGAGGAGAGGGAAATCCTAAAAAAGGCCACCCAGTTCTTCGCGAGCCAAAGGCCGTGAGGTTCGCCTTTGTGCACAGCTGGCGGCACCGTTGGCCGGTGGAGTTGATGTGCCGTGTCTTGCACGTCAGCGAACGCGGCTATCGGTCCTGGCGTTCGCGTCCGATCAGGCGCCGGGAGCGGACGGACATGAAGGTGCTGGCCCATATCAGGGAGCAATATAGCCTGAGCCTTGGCAGCTACGGTCGCCCGAGAATGACGATGGAGTTGAAGGAAGCAGGGCTCGACGTCGGCGAGCGTCGTGTGGGGCGGCTGATGCGGATCAACGGGATCAAGCCGGTCCGCACGCGCAAGCACAAGGTTACGACGGACAGCCACCATCGCCTTGGTGTCGCGGCAAACTGGCTCGACGGTGACTTTGCCGCCAATGTGCCCAACCGCAAATGGGCCGGCGACATCACCTATGTCTGGACACAGGAGGGCTGGCTCTATCTTGCCGTCATCCTCGACCTGCACAGCCGTCGTGTCGTTGGCTGGGCTGTCAGCGACAGGATGAAGAAGGATCTGGCGATCCGGGCGCTGGATATGGCGGTGCGGCTGCGTCAGCCGCCTGAGGGCTGCATTTTCCACTCCGATCGCGGTAGCCAATATTGCTCTTATGATTATCAGAAGAAGCTGCAGGCCTACGGCCTGCGTCCATCGATGAGCGGCAAGGGTAATTGCTACGATAACTCTGCGGTCGAGACCTTCTTCAAATCCCTGAAGGCGGAAATGATCTGGCGGCAGAGCTAGCCAACCCGGCGGCAAGCAGAGGCCGCGATCTTCCAATACATCAATGGCTTCTACAACTCACGGCGGCGCCATTCATATCTGGGTGGCATCAGTCCGCTCGCCTTTGAGGCCAAGGCGGCATAATGAGATAGGTGACCGGCGCAAAACCGTTACAAGTCCAAAGATACTATATGATATCGGATAGCTACCAGCTACAGGCTCATTATGCGGCCACAACGCAGGTCATGAGTTTACGCCCTAGTCACTTTCCGCTCACGCGAATGCCGAACGGGTTTCAAGCGCCCCGTAATATCTGACACAAGCTTCGACTTCTGCAGGGATCAGACCGCGCTGATATCCGAGCAGTGCCGTCTCCCTCTCGGGCGGCGTGTAATCCGTGGCGCCGAAGCTGAGGTAGGACAGCGGGATGTCCGTGATTAGGGGGTGGCTCAGTCGAACTTCAAGGTTCCGGGGTCGACCAGCGGCCTTGAACCACATTTCGAAAAACTCTTTCCAGCTAAGATTTACATCCCCTACCAGATAGGATTTCCCCGACTCCCCGCGCTCGAGAGCGCCGAGCATTGCCTCCGCAACAGACCGGCATGACATGAAATTAGCTCCTCCAGGCGGTGCGAAGTCTGGAATTTCCGGCATGCGGCCCTGAACATAATGGGCAAGCGCCTCCCAGTGGGGAACCGGAAGGCCGGGCGTGTAGCCGACGATCCAGGGCATGGCGCAGCTGGAGACGTTGAACGATGGACCACTCAGTCGACGTATGGCCTCATCGGCTACATGACGTGATCGAACATAGCCGATCTTCTCGATGTTATCGGGAGCCACGAAGGAGTAGAAGCTGCCCATATATGCCGCCCGCGCGATCCCGGCAGCTTTCGCCTTCTCGAAGAAGCGCGGGATGGCCTCGCTGTTCGCGCGTTGGAAGAAATCATCCTCCGACCGGCTCTCGGCAGGCGAATAGTCACTCGGGTCGGACCCTGCGCAGAACATGAGCCAATCATAACCTTCCAGTCGGCCGTCGGTGAAATCGTCCTCGATATAGTTGCCCTTGACGAACGGTAGCTGGTTCAGGCGCGACTGGCCGCAGGGCGGCTTGCGCGACATGATCGTTACGTCATGACCCTGATCCTGCAAGTGAAGCGCGCTATATCCCCCAGCAAAGCCCGTGCCGCCGACAACTAACACTTTCATCTCGCTCTCTCCTTTGAAAGTGATCGCTGACCGTCCACGGCAACGATCCTAAAGAGCGCGCCTCCGTTGGAGTAGTGATCGAGAAGGCTAACTCAATTTCGTTGGGCTAGGGCTATCGAGTGGGGCATGGCGCAGCAAGCTTAGCGCATCCGAAAATGTCCTTATTTCAATGCTGGTGCAATCTTTATACTGTGGAGGAAGTCCGCGTCGCTCGGGGCTCCATTTGACGAAACGACGGATGTGAAGGACGCTCCATCACATCTCTAGAATCAACGGTAGTCCCGCCGGTGCGATGTCCGGATAATGGGTCCCGGACTACGGGGCTCCCTGCGGAGATACGAAGGCTGGAATAGCGGGCAGCTGCGCGGTTACTGCAGGTAGAAGCTCTGGCAAGCAGGAATGAGGACAAAGCCAAGGATGCTCTCACCGGAATTTACATTCGAGCTGTGGACCTCCGAAATTCTGCCGGAGGTGCCGATCCACTACGCAATGGAGCGCCGCGTCCGTCTTAATGGCGCTTCAATAGAAGTCGGCCGGTTTCAGTGGCAGACCCCGATCAGAAAACTGGTCGATCATCAGGATGATTTCCTCACCGTGAATCTCGCGCTGTCGCCAAGGCCAAGCGGATCGAGCCTTGCCCATCTCAGACGCAACGAGATCGATCAGCCCAAGCAACTGCCCCGCATCCTCGTTACCGTGCCCGGGGGAGCTTACGAACTGACGGTCCCTACCGGCACGATCAGGTCTTTACAGTGCGCGCTCGATTTAAAGAGGATTGAGCGGGTGGCGGGGCGACAGCTGAATCTGCAAACCATCCGATCGCAAGCGGGATCGATGGTGGTAAACCCCGCAGTCGAGATGCTGCTGAACCGTATCGAGGATGAGCTGAAAGCGGATCAATATGGCTCTGATGTCGCCATTGAAGCCTATGCGGACGTGCTTTGCGTCGAACTCACGCGCAGCTTGGTCGCGGAAAGACATTCGGGCACATTGTTCTGGGGCGGTCTGGCTGGCTGGCGGCTGCGGCGGATTCGCGAACGCATCCATGCCGATGCGCCTGCCCCACAGCTTGTCGAACTGGCTGATCTTTGCGGGGTCACCGTTCGCCAGCTCAGCCGCGCCTTCAAGGCCGAAACCGGCACTTCGCTCGGCAAATATATCGATCAGGTGGTCCTTGATCGAGGCAGGGAGCTGCTCACCAGCAGTGACGATACGCTCGCTGCAATTGCGGGTCGGCTAGGCTTTTCTTCCTCATCGAGCTTCGCCTTTGCTTTCCGCCGTTCGACAGGGATGTCGCCCAGCGACTTTCGCCAGCGGGCGAAGCTCGACGCTTGATGCGCGCATACTATGTAGGAACGTCCAACTGGCTTGATGAAGTGTGGCGCAACGAAAAGCGGACATCCTTCTGATTTCGTGACATCATCCGCTCCGCCGGGTTGCAGCCAGCCAGATTAAAACGACAATCCCGCTTGAAGAATTGCGCTTCGATCTGGAGCAGGAAAGTTCACATGTTCACCGCGATATACCGGTCGGCCAGACCTCTGGCGCCAGGGCTCCTATGCAAGCAGCATTCCCATTCCGCCTGGGTCACGAACGACATGGGCCAGGCGATTGAAATCTTTTCAAAGCGCTATGGGGTGTCCAATTATCAGTTCATCGACTACGCCAATCTACAGGGCGGCTCCATCCGTGTTGCGTTCGCCTGGGCGGGTGGACAAGTCATCGAGATCATCTCCGCAAAGGGGCCGGGATATGAGTTCTATAATGAAGAGCTACCGGAAGATCGCTTCGCTATCCGCTTTCACCATCTGGGCTTCCTCATCGAGGATGACGCGGGATGGAAGCAGTTGGTACAAGAGCTGAAGGATGCCGACTGGCCAATTGTTTCTTCCGCAGTGACCGGCGATTTCATCGACGCCATTTATATCCACGCGCCCGAGCTTGATCACTATTTGGAATATGTGAGGCCGTTTGAGGCGGGCATTAAATTCTACAATTCCGTTCCAGATAATTGATAGAAGGATCGAGGATCTTCATGAATATGACGATCAACACCCTCATTCCCGATCATATCCCCGAGGAAAATTTATGGGATCACAGCTTAGCCGCCTTCGTCGGGGAACTGGACGACCCCTTTAGGGCCGCGGCGCGACTACATGATGGCCCGGACATCATCTGGACGACAAATGCCCTGCTTGGAACGCCCTCCTGGATATTTACACGCCACGCCCTGATACGCAAAGCGTTCAGCAACGCCCGGCTCTTCTCGAGTAAGCGCGGGCCCTTAACCAAGGCGTTCATGGATCCGAGTTGGCAGATGCTTCCGTTGGAAGCTGATCCGCCAGAGCATATGCATTTGCGAAAATTGTTGCAGCCCTACTTCTCTCCTGCTGCGCTCGACGAGCGGCTGACCAAGGTAGAACGACTTTCCAATACGCTGATCGACGCCTTCATCGACCGCGGACATTGCGAATTCATCGAGGAGTTTGCATCGATCCTGCCCAATGCCATCGTCGTAGATATGTTGGGCATGCCGCAAACCATGCTTCAACAGTTCCTGAAATGGGAAGGGACCTTGATCCACAGCGACAGCGCGCAGGACAGGCTGGAGGCGGGCAACGCCATTCACGATTATATAAGACGCTACGTCGCCGATCAGGTGCAGCACCCTTCCAATGATCTGATGGCGGCCATCGCTCAGGGCGAGATTAATGGAAGACCGTTAAGCCAACAGGAGAAGCTCGGGATTGTCTATCTCCTGTTCGTGGCGGGACTGGATACCGTCCTGGCGTCGCTGGGCTGGGTTATGAATCACCTCGCTAATAACCAGGCATTGCAGCAACGCTTGCGGAACAATCCCCAAGACATTCCCGCGGCGGTGGAGGAGTTCGGCCGAGCCTTCGGCGTCAGTGCTCCATCCCGGGTCGTCGCGGAAGACATGGTGTTTGAGGGGGTGCCAATGAAGAAGGGGGATCAGTTGATTTTGCCGACTTATCTGGCCGGCCGCGATCCGCTCGCCTTCCCGGATCCGCATGTCATCGACATCAACAGGAATCCTACGCACGCGACCTTTGGAGCGGGCCCCCACCTCTGCCTCGGCATGCACCTTGCCAAGCGCGAAATGCAGATCATGCTCGAATCATTCCTCTATCGGATGAAGAACATCCGCAAGAAGGATGGCGGGCGGTTCGAATTTCAAACGACCGGCACCATAAGCGTCTCGCGGCTGGACCTGACGTGGGATCTGTCGAACACGAAGGGGGCATCGATCCGGTCGCATCGCAGTGCGGCAATGATACCTGCTTCAGTTCCAGATCACTAGGCCTGCCACAGGTTGAAAAATTCGTAATCCGCACATGCTGCACCAAGTCGCTCGGTCAGGGCCTGTATATTGTCCTCAGACTGATGTGACACGTGGTTAGTCGGCCAGATCCGCCTGAGACTGACACGCGGGCAGGTTCACAATGCCTGTGAAGCTGAAGCGCTGATCGAGGCCATTCCCGAAGTCGCCACCCTGCTCGGCGACAAGGGTTATGACAGCGAAGGCACATTGACTTCACCATGTATTTGTGAAACTAAAAAGTTTCATAAAATGAAGAAGTTTAGAGGGACGGCTATGCGTCGGTGTGGCCAGGGTTCATCCATGATGCCGTTGTCGCGAGAACGTGCCACAGTCGTGATGGGTGAAAGCTCATCATCCTGTCGCAGCATCTCCGACTTGGAAAAATCCAAGCATCAGAATGTTCACGCGTTCGTCCAGGTCGGCATCGCTGGGCAGGGGCTCGTCATATCCCATCAAGGCGCGTTGCGCGCGATTTCCCACAATCAAGTCATAGAATATGTCGGCAGCACGCGTCGGGGGGGCCTTTGCAATTCGTCCCTTTTCCATCAGTCGGGCGAAAATCGCGGCGATGGCGTCATTCATCACGGCCCGCCCTGCATTCATGACTTCAACAACCAGTTCCGGGCATCTCAGCGTCTCCATCGTGATTGCGCGCGTGAAAGCTACCGTTTCGGGACTGAGCGCGTAACGAACAACCCTTTCAGCCATAACGCGAAGAATCCGGCTCACGGGCAATTCATCGATCTCGCCGTCGAAATCAAAGGAACTGATACGTGTGCCAAGGGACGCGCAAGCCTCGCGGAAAAGCGCGTCCTTGTTGCCGATGGCCTGGTAGATGGTTCGCTTCGTGACCCCCGCGGCGCGGCTGATTTCAGTCATGGTCGTCGCCGTGAATCCCTTCGCCATAAAGAGAGCCGTCGCGGCTTTTATGATCCGTTCATTGCGGCTGGCGCTGTCGGCGACCGGCCGCCCGCGACGGGCAGGCCTCCCGTTATCCGGTGGAAGGTCGGCCTTTGCTGCGCTGTCGGTGAGATCGGCCATTTCCGTCGGGTAGCAGCGCACTTAAGGGGACGCAATGGCGTCCGGGTTCGCGGTAAACCCGTCAAGACCAGTGATCCCAGTTGCAGAGGCAGTAGGGAAATCAGCACAATGAAGTTGCAAAGAACATCGCCCCCACTTCCCGGCGGAAAGGCGATGAAGCCAGGGCGGGATATCGCGCAGGCAAGCGAGCGGCAACCAATATGACGCAGTCTGTGGCAGTGGCACTGGTGTCCACTGCATCAGGGTGAACGCGATCGTTCCGAACTACAAACCGCCCTGTGTGAGCGCATCCGCGGGGACAGCCCAAATACGGCGAAGGGACTAAGCGGAGACGCATTCGACAACCCTCTGATCGCCAAGCTTCTCCGCAGACAGGCTAAAGTTTCGATCGAGGTTGCCGCCGCTACGGCTTTCCCGGCAGCCGACCAAGCAGCCTAGATCTTCCACATATTAACACTGACGGCGGCCTCATACCGAATTGAGGCGTGCCTGCCTGAAAGGAAAAGCGTTTGGAGAAGAAGTTCGCCATTCTTCGCGCGGGGAAAGCCCCGGACATCATAGAGTCTGGCATTATGGACGTGCAAGCGCCCTCGGGCGGTTATGCGCCTTCTATGCAGGCATGTCTTGACGCGGGTCTCGGCGCCGGGTCCGAAGCTCATGTCGTTTTCACAGGCTTTGGTCTGAGCGTGGTCCATGCCTGGTTCAAACGATCATTCCCGCTGCCGCTCCACAGCCACAACGCCGACTGCCTCTATTACATCATCGGAGGGGGACTGAGACTGGGTAGGGAGGATCTGAAGGCGGGGGATGCTTTCTTCGTTCCCGCTGATGTGCCCTACACCTACACGCCCGGCCCCGAAGGTGTGGAACTGATCGAAGTCAGGAACCGGGAAGGTTTCGATTATCGCGAAAGATCCGGCGAGACATTCTGGCGCAAGGCGCTGGACACCGTGCGTGAAAACCAGGCGGCGTGGGCCGATGCACGGCGCTTCATCGCTGTCGATCGGTAGACATCAAAAAAATAAAAAAGGGGGACAACATGAAAGTGAATCATTGTCTGCAAAGCGCTGCGGCTGTTCTGATCTGTGCGATGCCCGCTGGCGTTCACGCTCAGGAACCAATGGCGTCGGCTTCTGGCGCGGAGCCGTCGGCAACACTGAAGACGGGCGGTCCAGTCGCTGATGCGACGGGGCCTACCGACATCATCGTCACAGCGCAGCGGCGCTCCGAACGCTTGGTCGACGTGCCGGCGGCGATTGCGACGCAGACCGGGGATGAGCTTCAGTCAGCCGGTGTGACGCGCTTCCAGGACCTTGGCCTGGTCGCACCGTCGGTCCAAATCTCCCGCTTCGGAACTTACACCCAGCCCGCGATACGCGGCGTGTCGACAACTTTCGCGGGTGTCGGTCAGGAGGTCAATGTCGCCGTCTATGTCGATGGTTTCTACACCTCCGACCAGCTTTCAGTGAACCAGGACCTCATCAACATCAAGGATGTTCAAATCCTCAAGGGTCCGCAAGGCACGCTCTACGGCCGTAACGCTACGGGCGGCGCGATCCTTATCAACACGCTCACTCCGGGCGAAAAATTTGAAGCGCGGATGGATGCCAGCTATGCCCCCCGCTTCGATGACAAGAGCTTTGCGGGCTATGTTGCCGGGCCCTTGGGTGAGGGGATATCCCTTGGCGTCGCCGCGAATTATCGCGCCACTGACGGCTATATGCAGGACATCAATAAATTCGCGCCCGACGCGCCGATCCGTTTTGTCAGTCAGGCGATCCGCGGTACTCGTCACGCAGCGCCCTTCAAAAATTATGCGATCCGTCCGAAACTAGTCTTGGAGCCGAGCGATGACGTGACGGTGACTATCGGGTACGTGCATAGCTTCATCAACGATCCTCGCGGGCTTGCCTTTCAGTCGGTCGACAATGTCGCCAATGCAGGGCCGGCCTACTTCGGTTACCCGGTCGCCATTGCGCGCGATCGCACATCGCTGAACTTCCAGCCCGTCGCAAAGGTCAAGGCGGACGAAGGCAATCTGACCGCCGCCTTTGATCTTGGTTCCCTGGGCGTACTGACCAGTCGAAGCGCCTATCGTCGCCAACATGATTACCAGATGTATGACATTGACGCAGCGCCTATTGATCCTGTGTCCAATCCGTTCGGCACCAGCTATGCTGACATCGAACGGGACAAGCGTTCAACATTCACGCAGCAGCTCGATCTGGCGACGACAGTATCTCCCGACTTCGAACTGCTTGCTGGCCTGTTTTACTACCGCGATAATTTCCAGGCCAAGGGTCTGGAGGACATAGGATTGTCGTTCAGCCCCACCACATCGACAACGCATTTCAGGACACGGTCCTGGGCGGCATATCTGGACGGAACATATCAGATCATGCCCGGCCTGTTCTTCACGGCAGGTGGCCGGTATAGCGAAGACCGAAAGCGGATCGAGGTCAGCCGTCTCGATAATCAGGGCAGGATCATCGCTTCGCAAAGCACGATCGGCTACTATGCCGATGGCGTGGGACGGGTGGAAAACCATGCTTTCACGCCGCGTGCGAACCTGCGGTACAGCATCACCGACCGCAGCAACGTCTATGCATCGATTTCTAAGGGCTTCAAGTCCGCCACGATCAACAGCTTTGCGCCTTTCAACAAGCTGAAGCCTGAAAAGGTGACCGCGTACGAAGTGGGCTATAAGGTCGCCGACAGGGGCTTTCGTGGTGAATTGTCCGCCTTCTACTACGACTTCAAGAACAACCAGATTTCGGCGCTCCAGGCGGATGGCGCATCCGTTGCCACGGTCATTCAAAACAGCGGTGGCGCTCATATCTATGGCCTCGAAGCCCTGGTTGAAGCCCCTGTTACCGGTCGCCTGGCGCTGCGGGCTTCGGCCGCCTATCTCCATGCGCGCTACAGCGATTTCGAAAATGCGACCAATGTGGTTGTGGACCCCACGACCAATTTGAACGCATCGCTGGTGGGTTCCTGGACCGGTCGCCGCATCGCGCGCGCGCCGGACTGGACCGCCACTGTTGCGGCTGACTACCGGTTCCCTCTTGCCGGCGGCTCGGCCCTGCTGACGGCGACCGGCAATTACTCGAGCCGATATGCACCGCAAGACAGCTCCTACGCCTGCGATGTCGTCGTGATCGGCGGGGCACTTTCCTGCGCGCCGGGCACGAACTCCAAAACTGCGCGCGGCAGATTTGAGGAGGATGGCTATTTCTTGCTCAATACCCAAGCCGCATGGACGGACCCATCCAAGCGCTGGACTGTCACCATATTTGGAAACAACCTGACCGGCACGCGCTACAAGCTGTCGAACCAGGGGTTCTTCTATGCCACGCTACAGACCCTTAACGAACCGAGGTCGATAGGGGGACGGCTGAGCTTCCGTTATTGAATATTTCGATGATCGCGTAGGCAGGCCCGGCGAGAAAAGACCCTCCCCGCCAAGAGCAGGGAGGGTCAGTAGAAAGGTCGCGCATGAGCGCGCCCCTCTGGGTCGCAGAAACGCATTAGCCGCAATCTTTCAAAAATGAAACCTATCAGTTTCAAAAAAGATGCGAGGGGGAGCGCACCGATTTCCTTTGAGACAGTTGCGGCAGGCGCTTTGCAATTGCTTATGCTGTGAAGCTCGTTTAGGTGGCTGCTGGGTCAGGGAAAGGTCTTACAGCCTCGGGTCGCACCGCCTGACCCATCGATCATTTTGCCCATTCGGGTCGTCGCCTTCTTTCACCTCCCGTCATTCGGCAAGGCGGATTCGTGACATGTGGGTCACGCCGCCACCTATGCCGTAACTCGATAGTCCTCATTCTTCGTCAGCATGGCCCAGTTTTCCGTGCCCTCTTGTTGGCCAGAGCGATCGCCACGATCATCCTGGGTTTGCGCATGAATTTGCGCGCCAGCCAGGGACTTTCAGGAACCGATTTGCGGCCCATCCAGTTCAGGCGCGACATCGCACCGATAATCAGCAGCTTGCGGATGTCGGATTGTCCGGCTTTGGAAACGCGTCCGAGCCGCTCCTTGCTGCCGGATGAGCGGCCGACGCAGGACGGGGCCGAGCCAAGCCGCGAAGTCGCGACCGCATCGGAAGTTTTCCATAGGCGGAGCAAGGCCTCGACAGCCGGGCCGTCAAAGCTCCAACGCCGGTATTGTCTGCAAGCGCCACCTGGCATGCCACAAGCCACATCAAGCTGCACGCGATGCAAGATAGCCCTTGGGAAAGGCCCGTCTGCGCCTCTCTTTGTCACGATAGAGCGCTACATCAGCACGGCGTACCAGGTCTGTTATCCCTTCTCCGGGCAGCACGGCAGCGCTACCGATGCTGGCGGAAACCCGGGTGCCGCCGGCCACTTTTTGAATCACAGGCGACATTTCGATCGTTTGGCGGAGAGATGCCTTGAAAGCTTCAGCCTCATGAAGGCCGCACCCACGTAGCAGGATTGCGAACTCATCTCCGCCCAGGCGCCAGAACATGTCTGGATCGCGCAATTGCTGGCGGACAGCCTGAGCAAAGGTCTTCAGCAGAGCGTCGCCCGCCTGATGGCCAAGGCGGTCATTCACCTTCTTAAACTCATCAAGATCAAGGAGAAGCAGCGCAGTTGGAACGGCGTCTTCCGCCACGGGAAGGACCCTACGCATGGTGGCATCGAACGCTCTTCGACTGCCGACACCGGTCAGGAAGTCGGTGTTCGCCGCGCGCCTTTCCTTAAGGCCCCTCCGCTCCGCGATGGTCCCCACGATGAGCGTCGCCATCGCTGCGGCAAAGAGAACGATCTCAAGGGCGATCGCAGCGCCCCATGCGCTCTCCACATCCTCGGTCGCTGCGTTGATCAGGCCGAGCGTGGGCCCGAATGCCGCCCTGATCAGGTAAAAGAGCGCGTGAGCGGCGCATAGTCCCGCAGCAATCAACCGATTGCGCTCCTCCTTTGTCACACCATGGACAAGTTCGAATGCAGCCGCAGCAGAATAGCCGCAGACCAGAGTGGAGCAGACCACGACGCGGCTTGCAAAACCAAGTTCGAACAGCCCGCAAAGCAGGGGCCATATCGCAAATGCGACGATCAGCGGCCAGACAAGCGGCTTGCGTCCAGCAAGGGAGCGTGCACCTGCATGACAACAGCCATAAGCCGACAAGAACAACGTATTGGCGGCCATCAGCTGAAGGCTGCCCGGCCCGCCAGGCGCCAGGACGAGAAGCAGAAACCCGGACGCCCCGAGCAGGAAACTGGCAATCCACCACAGCCCCGCCCGATCCTCACCCGACCGCCGGACCACAACCGCGAGCACCATCCCAAACAGAAACAGCGTCAGGAATGCGGTTGTTAAAAGCGTAGCTGGATCGAATTTCATACTGCGATGCCTGGTGAAGGCGCCGAGTAGCGATTCGGTCTTAACAGAGGCCTAAACGCCTAAATTGGCGGGATTGAAGATGATGACAATTTTTGCCATACTAAGCGCAGGAGGTAGAAGCCGATGGCGACCATGAATATTTCGCTGCCCGACCTCATGCGTGACTTCGTGCAAAACCGTATCGACAGCGGCCAATATGCCAGCGTCAGCGATTATGTGCGTGACCTGATCCGCCGCGATCAGTCCGAAACGGAAGATGAGCAGCGTTGGCTGCGTGAGCTGGACGCTTCCATCGAGCGCGGCCTTGAGGATGAGAAAGCGGGCCGTCTTTACGACCTGGGCGAAATCTGCGGGGAAATTCGTGCCGAAATAGAAGGAATGGCGGGCGAACAGCCGCTCAGATGAAAGTCTCCCTAACCCCCGGATCGCGCCACGATCTTCGCGCGATCGGCCGCCATATTGCGAAAGACAACCCGGCGCGCGCGATGACTTTTGTTACGGAGCTGGAAGACGCCGCTCGGCGCCTCGGCGAAATGCCCCGTGCCTTCCCGCTGGTCCCGCGCTACGAGCATTACGGCATCCGGCGACGCTCCTATCATGGCTACGGCATCCTCTACGCCGTGCGGAGCGACAGGATCATTATCTATCGCTTCCTTGGGCCGGGACAGGATCACGACCGCGCCTTGCGGCTCAATTGAGGGTAGGGCAAAGCAGATCATGCGGGCGATTTCACCCATGCTGCAGTGCGTAGCAGTCCAGCCTTAGCCCAGGCGCCTAATCACGAATGCGCCGGTTCCAGAAGCCGGAGCTGTGAGGCCTTTTCCGGCCCGTCAATGACATCATGTCAGCAGTCAAAATCATCCTCCACCGGAGGGCGCGGCTTTCAATGCTTTGAGTAGGTTCACAAAGGCTTGTGCTTCCCCATCATGTCCTTGCCTCTTGCTTGATGGACTGGAGCGCGAGTGGGAGTGGCATTGCCTCAATGCCATCCCCCAGGGGGAAAGGCTCAGATCCAGGATATATGAGGATCTTACGGTCCGGCTGCAAATCCTCGCAAGCCGTGTGGAAGCCGCGCTCAACTTTGGGCGAGAGGCTGCGTTTGATCTCGAACACCCAGAGCCTGCCATCGGCGAAACGGAGCAGAAGATCGATCTCCGCTCCAGCGGCCGTCCGATAGAAATATGCCTCTGTAGCTTCTGGTGCTGCTCCCAAAAGGCTCTCGACGACAAACCCCTCCCAGCTGGCGCCGGCAACTGGATGGCCCAGAACCGCTTCCCGATCGGCAAGGCCCAGAAGAGCATGCACAAGCCCGCTGTCCCGAACATAAATGCGAGGCGATTTGACCAGGCGCTTGCTGCCGTTGTTGTGCCACGGCGCGAGGCGACGCACCAGGAGCAGATCGACGAGAAGATCGAGATAATTTGCGACCGTTTGTGACGTAACTCCAAGGCTACGGCCAAATTCCGAAGCGTTCATGAGGCCGGACTGATGGTGCGCCAGCATCGTCCAGAAACGCCGCAGTGTTTCAGCCGGAATGCGAGGACCCATCATGGGAATATCCCGTTCAAGATAGGTCCGTATAAAATCTTGCCGCCAGCGCAGGCTGGAGCGATCCGAACTTGCAAGATAGCTGTCGGGAAATCCCCCCCTGATCCACAGATGTTCGATGTCATCTGGTATTTCCAGTGCATCGAACGGCCTCATTTCCAGATAGCTGATCCGGCCAGCAAGGCTTTCCCCTGATTGCGCCAGCAGATCGATCGAAGCTGAACCGAGGAGCAGGAACCGTCCCGTCCTCAAGCCTTTCCGCCGTCCACGATCAATGAGACCGCGCAAAATCTGGAAGAGACCTGGAAGGCGGTGTACCTCGTCCAGGATAACCAGCTTGTCCTCATGCAGATTCAGATAAAGCTCGGGTTCGGCCAGCTTGGCTCGGTCAGCGTCTGACTCCAGATCGAGATAGATGGAGGGCTGTAGCTCCCCCACCTCTTGAGCAAGGGTGGTCTTGCCCACCTGCCGTGGCCCCAACAATGCCACCGCCGGTACTTCTTTTAGCCTCTCCGTTAGTTCTGGCTTTATATGACGTTCTATCATCCTTGCATATTTCAATAGCTATTTGAAATTTGCAAGGTTATATTTGACTCTGCCTTTAGGGAATCCGGGCAGAAGTGGTGTTCCGCTGCCCACCTGTACGATCAGCCAGACCGCTACATAGCTTCGTTCCCGCAGACCAACGTTTCTGGTCACGGATCGCCTTGGGCAGGATAACCTGCCCTTTGGTCGACAGCGTGGTCGTGATTTTCTCCCGCACGCCCATAGCGCCCTCTAAAAGCGAGACCTAGGAAGATATCAATGGTACGAAGCAAGCTTCCGCTACTCGACCTCGATCGTACAGCGCACGGCTTTCTCCGCCTTGGCGGCGGCCTTGCGGCATCCTTCGATCGTTTCGCGATTGTCACGGACGAGATTGGCAGCAGCGGCGATGGCATCCCAGCTCTGCGGTGAGGCGCTAACCATGAGATGCTTGCCTGCTCCCCAGATGGTGGGCTCACCAAGCATCCGCGCCGCCATGCGCTCGGGCCATTGCCAGCTTGCGGGCATCATCCGTGCGATCGGCCCGGCTAGCGCGGCATAGAGCAGCAGGCCCAATGCCAGGCCGCCGCCGCCGGCCATGAGCAATTGCGACCTCTGCTCCTTGGCGTGGCGCACCGCACCTGTCAGCCTGCGCAGGTCGAGGACCGCGCCATCCAGCGCCGCTTTCGAAGCCTGCGCCTCTCCCCGCACCGCGTTCGCAGCTTCCCTGATGGACGCGTTCATACGGCTCCCCATCGTCTCCGGCGTCAGTGTCATGGCGGGGCTTTGCCGCATGGCGTCGATCTGCCGCGCCAGCAGGGCCAATATCTTTTCGGTGCGAGCGAGCGTCGGTTCATAGTCGGGAATGTCGATGGACTCGCGCGCGGCCGTCAGTCCTTCCACAGCCCGACGCAGCAACGCTACCTCGCCGCGCAGCTGCTCGAACGCCGCAACCGGGTCGTCCTGCTCGACCTCGCGATACTGGTCCATTCTTCCTCCTATCGTTCGAGGCCGCGGTCCCGGTCCAGCCCCAATCCCTGGGTCAGCTGGCGGCCAAGTTCACGCCCACGGTCCATGCGGGTTTCGAGCCCCAGTTCGCGCGTCCGCCCGCGCAACACTGCCTCCATTTGCGGGTCGCGCTCTAGGCTTTTTGCCATGCCAGCCATGGCCTCGCCGGCCTTCTCGCGGCTTGCCCTGTCGCCAGCGCGATACTCTGCTTGAAGCCCCTGCCAGCGTTCCACGAACTGGGCGGCGCGCAGGTGCGGATCGGCCCGCAAGCGCGCCTCGTGCGCCATGGCGGCGAGTATCGGGCCGCTGCGCCCCGATGCTGCCTCGCGGGCGAAGGGCGGATTGCGCTCAATCGCCGCGCTCATGTCGCGTGACGCATGGGGCTGGATCTGATCAAGCGCATTGCGCGCTTGTTCCAGCGCGACTTTCTGATGCTCCAGAATAGGAGCGCCCTTCTCCTGCGCCTCGGATATCGCCCCTGTGGCCCGTGCCACACGCTCCACCGCGCGCGCCAGCGTCCGGTCAGCGGCAGCCGGCTCCGCCATCGGTGAGGCAGCACGCGAAAGGCGCAAGCCGTCGAACATGCCGCGCCGCTTGGGCCGCGCATCCGGCAAGCGGATCTCACCCGACAGCCCGCGCAGACCGGCAAAGGCGCGGCGCGGCCCGTCGGCATCGCGGGCATAATCCGACGCCATATCCTTGGCCCGCTCACGGCCGAGCGTGCGCACAAGCTGGCGCTGATCGGAAAAATCATCCCGACCATAATGGAGCTGCACCCCGTCGCGGTGCCGCGACAGCGCCACATAAGCCGAATGGCGGTCCATGCCGGGGGTCACCAGCACATGGGTGCGATCGACCGTCACCCCTTGGGATTTGTGGATGGTGGCGGCATAGCCATGGCCGACATGGGCGTAATCCTTGAAGTCGAACGCGAGTCTGCGCCCGTCGTCGAGCCGCACCGCCATGCGCTCCGCCGACACGGCCTCAACCTGTCCCAGCGTGCCATTCTTCACGCCCAGGCTACGCTCATTCTTCAGGAACATGATGCGATCGCCGCTGGCGAAGTCACGCGCACCCCGCTCGGCCGCTACGCTCACATCCGCCCCCAGTTCGCCCGCCTCACGCAGCCGCTCGCGCGCCGCAAGGTTGAGGTCGCGCACCTCGGCATTGGTGTGGGTCAGGATGATGCGGCTCTGGTCGGGATCGGCGCGCCGCTGCGCATCCCAGCGGTCGATCAGCTCAGCCCGCGCCTGCTCACGCGTCTCCGCCGCATGAACCATGCCGCCTTGCTCATAGGCATGGACCGCCTCGCCCGTCCGGCCCGTCGCCAAAGCCTTGGTGGCATCCCGCTGCCACTCCGCTCGCTGTCGGCGTATTTCGCCAATCTCGGCCCAGCCATGGCGCTCGGCAAGGCTTCGGAACGCCGCGCCCGCCTCGATCGCCTGCAACTGCTCAGGGTCGCCGACCAGCACCACCTTGGCCCCGGCATCCGCAGCATGTGACAGCACCCGCTCCATCTGGCGCGTACCGATCATTCCCGCCTCATCGATCACCAGCACGTCACGCGGCGAAAGCTGCTCGCGCCCCTTTTCCCACTGATATTCCATACTCGCGATCGTTCGGGAAGTGATGCCCGATCCGCTCTCCAGATTCTCCGCAGCGATGCCCGACAGCGCTACGCCGTGGACCTGATAGCCCGCACTCTCCCAAGCCTCGCGCGCCACGCCCAGCATCGCCGATTTGCCCGTCCCGGCATAGCCGACGACAGACGCCAGCCCCTGCCTGCCGGTGATATGCTCCAGCGCCCCGCGCTGCTCCGTGGAGAGGAAAAGCCCCCGCGCTTCAGCGACCGCCAGCGCATCGTCGCAATGCCGATCGGCAAGGCCATGCTGCGCCTGACCCGCGAGCCGATCGGCCGCCGATTTCAACCGCTGCTCAGCCGCAATCATCTCGCGGGACGTGAAGCGGTCATTCCCCTTCCCGTCGATCCCCAATGCCACCAGTTCAGGACTGGACCGCACCGCCCTCAGCGCTTCATCGAACTGCGCCTTGCCGTCGCTGTGCCGGTGCACGAACATGGCGAGATCGCGTGTCGTGAAGGTGGCTTGGCTGGCCGTGATCGCGTCCAGGGCGATGGAGGGATTGGCAATGATTTTTGCGCCATTCTCCCGCGCGATCCGAACATGATCTTCCGCCCGTTCGGCGCCCTCGCCACGCTCCCATCGCCGCGATCCCGCAGGGCCGATCTTGTGCTGCGGCTCAAGGTCGATCCCCTGCGCCGCCAACGTCCGGTGATCGATCCGCGCGTCGATATCGAGCTCGGCAAGCCGCTCGTTCACATGGGCTTCCCACGCCTCGCGCCACTCCTTCAGCAGCTCCGTGCCGTTCCATTCGCGCACCTTCTTGCCGAAGCCGCCGGGGGCCACTTCGCGCATCGACAGCATGACATGGGCGTGGGGCTTGGGTTGACCGTCCTTGCCCTTGTCCCAATGCACATTGAGATCGGCGACCATGCCCCGTTTCACGAACTGCGTTTCCACAAAATCACGGGCGAGTTGAACACCTTGCGCCTGGTTCATCTCGCGGGGGATGGCGAACTCCACCTCGCGGGCAAGCTGCGCATCCTTGCGCCTCTCCCCCGCCTCGACTTCATTCCACAAAGTCGCGCGATCCGTCAGGCGCTCGGGCGCCCCTTCGGGCAGTAGCACTTCGGAGTGAACGACGCCTGCCTTGTTCGAGAAATCATGAGCGCGCCCAAGCCGCTCGTCCTGCAATTCGGATGCTGAACGATAGGCAGCCGACGCCACCGCACTCGACCCATTGGCGCGGCTGATGACCTTGGCTGAAAAATGGTAGATCGCCATTACCCAATGATTCTCGCAGCTTAGCAGCACGTCGGCAACGACGTATAAGCGCGCACTCACACTCTCTGCCGTTCGTCTGAGTGACTTCGTCGCGTTTTTAGGATTGATCGATTCCTTCCATACGCCGCGCTGATAGTTTCATGCTTTCAACTGGTTAGGAGAATGGCGATGCGCAAGGTGCGCGACTATGATGCCGAGCTGAAAGCACTTAACGACAAGGCGCGCTCCTTGAAGGCGAAAAAGGTCGAGCAACTCGGCCAGCTCGTAACGGTGACTGGCGCCGATACGCTCGATCCCGATGTGCTCGCCGGAGTCCTTATCGCAGCGGTGGAAACTCCCAATACGGAAGCAAAGGAGGCGTGGCGCGCGAAGGGTGCGGCTTTTTTTCAACAGCGGAGGAAAAAGGCTCGCGCGTGAGATCGCGGGTATCGGCAAGGCGATGGCGCGAACAGAGCGCGGCCTTCGCCGGGCTGAGGCCGGTCAGCGCCGCACCGATACGCGGGAATGGGTAATACAACGTAGGGAGCGCACGCGCCATCTGATCGAGCTGGGCGGGCTTGTTCAGAAGGCGGGATTGGTCGAACTGACCGATGATGATCGGGCGACACTTTATGGGGCGTTGCTGGATCTCGCCATCAAAGCGCAGGATGACAGCAATACGCTGGCACTCTGGAAGCGGCGCGGGAGGCGGGCGTTTGAGGCGGAAGAAAAGAGCGACATGATCTAAGAGATTATCGTCACCTTATGCCTGAGGCGACAGGTCTTCCCGCATTGCATCAATCATCATGCGCCAGACATTAGTTGCATCGTTCTGATAGCCTGTCTCGGATTCTTCCGGACCCACATATTTGATAAGCTCAGCCCCGGCTTCCGCCATACGTGAGCTTGGCTCGTGCAAGGCTTCCAGCACCGCTCGGACTTGAGACACATAGCTTTCCCACAAAGGCTCGCCATCGCGCACTCCATCCTCGGAATGGCCATCGAGTTTACAGAGCGCACGGGCAGCTCGTTCTATCGGCGTCATGAAGCGAAAGTTGCAGCAACCAAGAGGCCGGTCAAGCAGGATGGGGGCTGCAGAAGCCTAGGCCGTGTTGACAAAAGGGATTCCCAAGCGGCTCAGATTCTGATTCAAGGCTGCCCTTTGGGGAGCAGTCATGGGCCGTGGGGATCTGTCGGATGCGGAATGGGAGCTGATCGGCCCGCTGCTACCATCTGAGCGGGGGCGCTGGGCGCGGCCTGCTGGCGATAACCGGCGTTTTCTCAACGGCATGCTTCACGTGCTACGGGTAGGTTGTCCCTGGCGGGACATGCATGAGCGTTACGGCAAGTGGAATTCGGTCTATGTCCGGTTCCGGCGTTGGGCCGAGCAAGGCGTCTGGGATGCCCTGCTGCAAACGCTGGTCGATCTGGGCTTAACCGACGACTGGCAGCACATGATCGACAGCACCACGGTTCGCGGCCACGTCTCGGCAGTGGGCGGAAAAGGGGGGCTTGTGCGCAGGCTTTTGGTCGATCACGCGGCGGCTTTACGAGCAAGGTCCACGCCCGCTGTGACAATCAAGGACTGCCTATCGGGTTCATCCTGACCGGCGGCGAAGCCTCGGATTACGGGGCCGTCGATGACCTGATGGCCCTGCCACTCCCCAAGCCCAAGGCGCTACTCGCCGACAAAGGCTACGATGGTGACCGGCTTCGCGAAGACCTGCTCATGCGCGGCATTCTGCCGATCATCCCGCCCCGGTCGAACCGGAAAGCTCCAGTCCATCCAGACTATCGGCGCTACAGGGATCGCAACCGCATCGAGCGCATGTTCGGCAAACTGAAGCAGCAGCGCCGCATCGCCACCCGCTACGACAAGACCGCCCTGTCGTTCGAGAGCTTCCTCAACCTCGCCGCCGCCCGGCTATGGCTGAAGTCTTTTGTCAACGGGGGCTAG
>NZ_ATHO01000159.1 GCF_000445065.1 Sphingobium quisquiliarum P25
CGCGCATCCTCCAGCGCGGCGCGCGCGGCGCGGCCGTCGGCATGGGGGCTGGACGGGTTGGCCCAGCGGTCCATCGCGTCGATCATCGCGGCCTTCGCCGCCGCCGCCATCGGCGTCGTTGCGGCGTGGTCCAGGTAAAGACGGTCGGCGGCCACGAGGCGGCTATACTCATTGATTGCGGAAACGGCGGCGACTTCTATATAGGCGGTCTGCCGCGCAACGCCAGCACAGGCTTGCGCCCACCGCATCCATCAGCCGCTCGCGGCCAGAACCATAATAAGGTGCCATGCCCGACGTTATCTTTCCCGGACCCGAAGGCCGCCTGGAAGGCCGCTTCAGCCCCCCGCCCCGCCCCCGCGCGCCTGTCGCCATGATCCTTCATCCCCATCCGCAAGGCGGGGGGACGATGAACGACCGGATCACCCAGGCGCTGTACAAGACCTTCGTGAGGCGGGGTTTCGCCACCTTGCGCTTCAACTTCCGGGGGGTCGGGCGCAGCCAGGGGACGTTCGACAATGGCGTGGGCGAACTCAGCGACGCGGCCGCCGCGCTCGATTGGGTGCAGAGCTTCCATCCCGAAGCGCAGACCACCTGGATCGCGGGCTTCTCCTTCGGCGCGTGGATCGGCATGCAGCTGTTGATGCGCCGTCCCGAAATCCGGGGCTTCATCTCGGTCGCGCCGCCCGCCAATATGTACGATTTCTCCTTCCTCGCGCCCTGCCCTTCTTCAGGCATCATCGTGCAGGGGACGGCGGACGAGGTCGTGACCGCCAGCGCCGTGCAGAAGCTGGTCGACAAGCTGCGCACGCAAAAGGGCATCACCATCCATCATGACGAAATCCGTGGCGCGAACCACTTTTTCGAACATGAGCTGGATCAGCTGATGAAGTCGGTCGACAATTATCTCGACATGCGGCTTGCGCCCGATTCACCCATCCGCTGATTGTCCAGGGATCGAGAAAAGGGCCGTGGACCGGCCCTTTTTTTTGTGTCCGCCGGTTGCGCATGGCCTGGCCTGATCATGGACCCAAGAAAATATGTCTTGGCCTGCCATCCGCCCGCGACTAGCGGCGGCGGGCCATGCAGAATGAGAAGAATGACGAAAGCCGCCTGATATGGAGCCGCTATTACAGCGCCTTCATCCCCGCGCCGCCGGGGCCGGGCTTCTTCGACCGGCTGAAGGCCGCGAGCGGGGCGATGGGCGGCATTGCGATCACCGGATTGCTGTGCGGCCTGATGCTGGGGAACGGCATCGCCCATCCGCTGCTGGTGGCGCCCATGGGTGCGTCCGCCGTGCTGCTGTTCGCCGTGCCCGCCAGTCCGCTGGCGCAACCCTGGTCCGTGTTCGGCGGCAATGTCGTGTCGGCCATCGTGGGCATCACGATCGCGCTGCTGGTGCCGGACCTGACGATGGCCGCGGCGCTGGCGGTGGGCTGCGCGATCGCGGCCATGTCCCTGCTGCGCTGCCTTCACCCGCCCGGCGGGGCGGTGGCGCTGTCCGCCGTGCTGGGCGCCAGCGGAGATCCGAGCTATATGTTCGTCCTGGTGCCGGTGGCATTGAACACGGCCTTGCTGGTGACGGTGGCGATCATCTTTCACCGGATCGCCGGGCACAGCTATCCCCACGTCGCGCCCAGGGCGCAAAGCGCGCATGGCACCAGCGATCCCGCGCCCCTGCTGCGCACCCCGCCGTCCGAACAGGATGTGGAGGAAGCGCTGGAAGCCTATGGCGACGTACTGGACGTGGATGCGGCCGACTTGCAGGTCGTGCTGCATGATGCGGAGGTGCGCGCGGCCGAGCGGAGCCATGCGGCGCTGACCTGCGGCGAGATCATGTCGCGCGACATCATCTCCGTCCGGGAAAGCCAGCCGGTGATGGAGGCGGCGGGACTGCTGCATGCCCGCCGCCTGCTGTCGCTGCCGGTGCTGGACGATGCAGGGCGGGTGCAGGGGCTGGTCAGCCCGCTGGACCTTGCCCGCGCGGGAGAGACTGTCCGCGACATCGCGTCGGCGCCGCTGTTCGTGTCAGACCAGACGCCGGTGTCGGAACTGCTGCGGCCGCTGACCAGCGGAGCTCGGCGGGAGGCGATCGTCGTGGATGGAGACGGCAAGCTGCGCGGGCTGGTGACGCAGACGGACCTGCTGGCGGCGATGGCCCTGCGCGCCTGATCAGTCGGCGCGGCTTTCCAGCATCGGCACGTCCGGGCCGGGAATGGCGGAGATGGCGACATTGGCGAACATCACCAGCCCCGCTATGATCATCAGCACGCCGCGCTTGCGGTCGCCCTTCTTCGCGATCGCGTAGATGCCGCCGCCCGTCAGGAACAATCCCGCGAGCATCAGAATGGATAATATCGTCCCTGCCATGGGGCAGGCCATAAGCGGCTAGCTGGACTGTGGCAATTGGCCGCCTGTGCCCCTAAGAGGCGCGGGAAACGAATCACCTTTTGCGTGACAGGATCATTACACCGTGAAAATCGCCATCGCTTCCGATCATGCCGCCGTTGATCTGAAGGCGGAACTTGCCGGTTGGCTGCGCGCCGAAGGACATGAGGTCGACGATCTTGGCCCCGCCACGGCCGATCGCGTGGACTATCCCGATTTCGGTTACAAGCTGGCGGCGGCGGTCGCGTCGGGCGCTGCGGAACGGGGCATCGCGCTGTGCGGGTCCGGCATCGGCATTTCCATCGCCGTGAACCGCAATCCGGCCTGCCGCTGCGCCCTGGTGTCCGAACCGCTGTCGGCCGCACTGGCGCGCGAACATAATGACGCCAATGTGCTTGCCCTGGGCGCGCGCCTGACCGGCGCCGACATGGCCAGGGCCTGCGTCACCGCTTTCCTTTCTACCCAATTTGGCGGAGGCCGTCACAGCGGCCGCGTCGAAAAACTCTCCCAGCCCGCGCTTTAAGGAGCACGCCCGATGAGCACCGCCACCCTCAGCCAGCCCGACCTGTCCGACATCCGCGCGGAAGGTTATTTCACGCGCAGCCTGGCCGATGCCGACCCGGCCGTCTTCGCTGGCGTCACCAAGGAATTGAAGCGCGAGCAGACGCAGATCGAACTGATCGCATCGGAAAATATCGTGTCGAAGGCTGTGCTGGAAGCGCAGGGCAGCGTGTTCACCAACAAATATGCCGAAGGCTATCCGGGCAAGCGCTATTATCAGGGCTGCGCGCCGTCGGATGAGGTCGAGCAGCTCGCCATCGACCGCGCCAAGGAAATCTTCAACTGCGGCTTCGTCAATGTGCAGCCCCATTCGGGCGCGCAGGCGAACGGCGCGGTGATGCTGGCGCTGACCAAGCCGGGCGACACGATCATGGGCCTGTCGCTCGACGCGGGCGGCCACCTGACGCACGGCGCCAAGCCCGCCTTGTCGGGCAAGTGGTACAATGCCGTGCAATATGGCGTGCGCGAAGACACGCACCTCATCGATTATGACGCGTTGGAAGCGCAGGCGATCGAGGCCAAGCCGACCCTGATCATCGCGGGCGGTTCGGCCTATCCGCGCCATCTGGACTTCGCGCGCTTCCGCGCCATCGCTGACAAGGTGGGCGCGTTGTTCATGGTGGACATGGCGCATTTCGCCGGGCTGGTCGCCGGCGGCGCGCATCCCACGCCCTTCGGTTTCGCCGATGTCGTGACCACCACCACGCACAAGACCCTGCGCGGCCCGCGCGGCGGCATGATCCTGACCGATGACGAAGCCATCGCGAAGAAGATCAATTCGGCCGTCTTCCCCGGCCTTCAGGGCGGGCCGCTGATGCACGTCATCGCCGCCAAGGCCGTGGCGTTCGGCGAAGCGCTGCGTCCTGAGTTCAAGACCTATGCGCAGGCGATCGTCACCAATGCCAAGGCGCTCGCCGCCAGGCTGGAGCAGCGCGGCCTGGCCGTGATTTCGGGCGGCACCGACACGCATCTCGCGCTGATCGACCTGCGCCCCTTCGGCATTTCGGGCAAAGATGCGGACGAGGCGCTGGAGCGCAGCTTCATTACCTGCAACAAGAATGGCGTGCCCGGCGACCCCCTGCCCCCGACGAAGACCAGCGGCATCCGTGTGGGTTCGCCCGCGGGGACCACGCGCGGCTTCGGCGTGGCCGAGTTCGAGGCGATCGGCGACATGATCGCGGACGTGCTGGAAGGGCTGCGCGACAAGGGCGAGCATGGCGACGCAGCGGTGGAGGCCAATGTGCGCGAACGCGTGTCGGCCCTCTGCACCCGCTTCCCGATCTACGAGGGTTAAAGCGAACTTCTACCGTTCGTCCTGCATGGCCGTTGAGCGGGATCGAGGACGGCCGAAAGGCAAAAGGCGTATCGAAGGGCTGGAGCTTTGCTCAATCCTTCGATACGTGCCTTGGACAAGCCCGGTTCCTGCTCAGGACGAATGGAGATATCTGCTGAATGCGCTGCCCCTTCTGCGCCCATGACGACAGCCAGGTAAAAGACAGCCGTCCCACCGAGGACGGCGCCGCCATCCGCCGCCGCCGTCAGTGCGAAGCCTGCGGGGCGCGCTTCACCACGTTCGAACGCATCCAGTTGCGCGACATCTGGGTGGTGAAAAGCGAGGGGCGCAAGGAAGCGTTCGACCGCGACAAGCTGGCCCGATCCATCGACATCGCCTGCCGCAAGCGGCAGATCGACCCCAGCCGCCTGGAAAAGCTGATCTCCGGCATCCAGCGGCAGCTGGAGACCAGCGGCGAAGGCGAAGTGCCCGCGCGGGCGATCGGCGAAATGGTGATGGAGGGGCTGAAACGGCTGGACAGCGTCGCCTATATCCGCTTCGCCAGCGTGTATAAGGACTTCACCGATGCGCGGGACTTCGAGGATTTCGCCGGTTCGGTGAAGGAGGTGGGGAGTGAGTGAGGGGGCCGGTCCCTCCCCTTCGCAACCCCGTTCGTCCTGAGTAGCCATTGAGCCTGTCGAAATGGCGTATCGAAGGACAATGCCATGACGTTCCACGCCTATATGCTGCGCTGCTCGGACGGCAGCTACTATCTTGGGCATACGGATAATCTTGAGAAGCGTATCGCCCAGCATCAGACAGGCGAGATTGCCGGTTACACGCAAAACCGCCGCCCCCTTCAACTGGTCTGGCAACAGGATTTCGGTACGCGGGAAGAAGCCCTTGCCGCCGAGCAGCAGATCAAGGGCTGGTCGCGGAAAAAGAAGGAAGCGCTGATCGCTGGCGACTGGGACATGGTCAGCCGGTTGGCGCGCAAATCCTTCGATACGGGGCTTCGACAAGCTCAGCCCCTACTTAGGACGAACGGCATCATGGAAGAAAATAGCGCTCCTCCCCCTATCATCGTCCTTGTCCGCCCGCAGCTTGGCGAGAATATCGGCAAGGCGGCGCGGGCTATGCTGAATTTCGGGCTTACCGAGATGCGGCTGGTCAGTCCCCGCGACGGCTGGCCCAATCCCGATGCGGGGCCCTCGGCGGCGGGGGCGGATGTCGTGCTGGACAAGGCGGAGCTGTTCGAGACGCTGGCCGATGCGGTCGCCGATTGCGCGCATGTCTATGCCACCACGGTGCGCAAGCGCGGCGTCACCAAGCCGGTGGTGACCCCGGAAGAAGCCGCGCGCGAGGTGCATCGGGCGAGCGGCCGCTGCGCCTATGTCTTCGGGCCTGAACGGTCGGGGCTGGAGACGGAGGATGTCGCGCTGGCCCGCAAGATATTGACGGTGCCGATCAACCCGGAATTCGGATCGCTCAACCTTGCCCAGGCGGTGATCCTGTGCGCCTATGAATGGTCGAAGCAGGCCGGGCTGGAGCAGCCGACCGTCACCGACCTGGGCGAACCCGCGCCGCAGGCCGAGCTGGAAGGCATGATCGGCCAGTTCGAAACCTTGCTGGAGGGCGCGGGCTATTTCTTCCCGCCCGACCGCGCGCCCGCGACCAAGCGGACCTTGCGCAACCTGCTCACCAAGCCGGGTTGGAATCACCTGGAGGTGCGGACGCTGCGCGGCGTGCTGTCGGCGCTCGCCAACCCGCGCGCGCGTTAGAATATCGCGGGCAGTGTTTCAGGCTTTCAGCCGGTCGAACTCGGTCATTTCATAGGCGATCGATGCTTCGACCAGTTGGTCCCACAAGGCCGCAAGAATGTCTTCCGGCGCGCCCTGCCGGGCGGCCTCTTCGCGGACATTCTGGATGACTTCGGCCTTGCGCGCCTCGTCCCGCACGGCGCTCCGCTCCTCCTTGATGCGGGCGGCGGCGCGCATATGGGCGAAGCGCTGAGCGAGCAGAGCGACGATCTGGCGGTCGAGATTGTCGACGCCCGCGCGCACCTGCTCCATGGTCGAATAGCTTTCCGGGTTCATGGGCCTACCGATTAGGCTGGCATCCACCCCCTGTCGAGGGCTTGACATGATCCCCGCCCAAGGCCATAGGCGCGCCTTCGCGATTGGCCCTGCACTCCGGTGAAGCGGCGGCCCTGCCCCTTTCAGGCAAGCAGGCGAGTACCGGAACCAACGTTGTTAGCATATCGAAGGAAATATCATGTCGAAGCGTTCCAGCGCCAAGCATAAGCTCGACCGCCGCATGGGCGAGAATATCTGGGGCCGCCCCAAGAGCCCGGTCAACAAGCGTGAATATGGCCCCGGCCAGCACGGCCAGCGCCGCAAGGGCAAGATGTCCGACTATGGCATTCAGCTTCGCGCCAAGCAGAAGCTGAAGGGCTATTATGGCGACATCACCGAAAAGCAGTTCAAGAAGAACTATATCGAAGCCGCGCGGATGAAGGGCGACACCGGCCAGAATCTGGTCGGCCTGCTGGAACGCCGCCTAGATGCGGTGGTCTATCGCGCCAAGTTCGCGCCGACCATCTTTTCGGCACGCCAGATCGTTTCGCACGGTCACATCTATGTGAACGGCGTCAAGTGCAATATCGCGTCGCGTCTGGTGAAGCCGGGCGACGAAATCACCCTGGGCAAGAAGGCGCAGGAAATGGCGCTGGTGCTTGAAGCGCAGAGCCTGCCTGAACGCGACATCCCCGACTATGTGTCGCCCGATGGCGCGGCCAAGGTGACTTATGTCCGCGTGCCCACGCTGGACGAAGTGCCCTATCCGGTGAAGATGGAGCCCAATCTGGTCGTCGAATTCTATTCGCGCTGATCGATCAGGCATTTCGGATTTTGGGAGAAGGCGGTCCTGCGCGGGCCGCCTTTTTCTTTTGCGCTCATCGGCTTGCCTGCATGCGGCCGCGCTGGCATCACCGGGACCATCGCTGGTCCAAACAAGGCTGTCGTCATGCGCATCGCCCTCCTGCCCCTCCTGTCCCTGATCGCCGCCGCGGCGGGCGGTCCGGCGCTCGCTGCGCCGCGCGACGTTGCGCCGTCGATCGACACGATGAAGGAGGTCGTGAAGGAGCTTTCCTCCGACGCCTATGAGGGACGCGCGCCCGGCACGGCGGGCGAGGAAAAGACGCTGGCCTATCTGGTGCAGCGGTTCGAGGCGCTGGGGCTGAAACCCGGCAACAAGGGCAGTTGGTTTCAGGATGTGCCGCTGGTGGAGATCACCGCCAGGGATGTGACGCCGCTGCGCTTCACGGGCGGGAAGACGGCGGTTTCGGCGGAATATGGGCCGGAGATGGTGATCGCCACCTACCGCACCGCGCAGCCGCATGTGGAGGTGAAGGACAGCCCGGTCGTCTTCGTGGGCTATGGCATCAACGCGCCGGAAAAGAAGTGGAACGACTATGCCGGCGTGGATGTGCGCGGAAAGACCGTCATCATCCTGGTGAATGACCCCGATTATCAGGCGGCGGCGCTCACCGGCCCCTTCAACGGGCGGGCGATGACCTATTATGGCCGCTGGACCTACAAGTTCGAGGAAGCCGCGCGGCAGGGCGCGGCCGCGGCGATCATCGTCCATGACACGGAGCCCGCCGCCTATGGCTGGAACGTCGTGCAGTCCAGCTGGACCGGCGCCCAGCATGTGGCCGACAGCGCCGATGGCAATGCGCGCCAGTCCGCCGCGATCGGATGGATAGGGAAGGACAAGGCGGCGGCGCTGATGGCCAGTGCCGGGCTCAACCTGGACACCCTCTCGGCCGCCGCCAAAAAGCGCGGGTTCAAGGCGGTGCCCCTCAAGGGCGTGAAGGCCAGCGTCAGTTTCGACAATGTGGTGCGCAAGCATCGGTCCAGGAATGTCGCGGCCCTGCTGCCCGGCAGCACGCGGCCGGACGAATATGTGCTCTACGCCGCCCATTGGGATCATCTGGGCCGGTGCAAGGCCGCGCCCGATGGCGACGATATCTGCAATGGCGCGATCGACAATGCCACCGGCACGGCGGCCCTGGTCGCGCTGGCGGAGGCGAATGTGAAGGCTGGTCCGGCTGACCGCAGCCAGTTGTTCCTTGCCGTCACGGCGGAGGAGTCCGGGCTGCTCGGCTCGGCCTATTACGCCGATCATCCCGCCGTGCCGCTGCGCCAGACGGTGGGCGGCGTCAATATGGACGCGCTCAGCATGGCGGGGCTCGCCCGCAACGTGGTGGTGATCGGCAAGGGCAAGTCGCAGCTCGACGCCTATCTGGATCGCGCCCTTGCCGCGCAGAAGCGGATCGCGAGCATGGAGCCCACGCCGGAAAAGGGCTTCTACTATCGCTCCGACCATTTCAGCTTCGCCAAGAAGGGCGTGCCGATGCTCTATTTCGAAGGCGGGCAGGATCTGGTGAAGGGCGGCACGGCGGCCGGAGCGGCGGCGGCCAGGGACTATGAGGAGCATCGCTACCACGGGCCCAAGGATGAATATGATCCCAACTGGGACTGGAGCGGGGTGAAGGCCGACCTTGAACTTTATTATGATGTCGGCCGCGCTCTGGCGGACAGCACGGACTGGCCCAACTGGACGCCGGGCGACGAATTCCGCGCCATTCGCGACAGAAGCCGCGCTGGCCGGTGAAGCCAACCCTATTTGCCGCTTCCATGGGACCCGCGATCCTGTAGAGGCGGACAGGACCCGCCCCCCATCAGGAGAAAGCCCATGACCTTCCGTATGCCAGCCGAATGGGCGCCGCACGAATGGACCTGGATCGGCTTTCCGGCCAACCCGGAAGAATGGCCCGGCGCTTTCGACGAGGCCCGGCGGCAGATCGCTGACTTCGCGAACGCCCTGCATGCGGATGGCAAGGGCGAGGATGTGCGGCTGGTCGTGGCCGATGAAGCGGATGCGCAGGCGGCCCGCGCGCTGACCGCGCCGGGCGTCGGCATCGTCGTTCAGAAGCTGGGCGACGTATGGCTGCGCGATACCGCCCCGATCGCGGTGATGCGCGGCCGGGAGCGGGCGCTGGTCGATTTCGGCTTCAACGGCTGGGGCGGCAAATATCAGATGGCGGGGGATGAGGATATCGGCGCGCGGCTGGCGGCGATGACCGGCCTCCCCACATCCACCCAGCAATGGGTGTTCGAAGGCGGAGCGGTGGACACGGACGGCACCGGCCTGTTCGTCACGACCGAACAATGCCTGCTGAACCCCAACCGGAACCCGGACCTGGACCGCGGCAAGATCGAAACGCTGCTGGCGGGATCGCTTGGCCTGTCGGACATGCTGTGGCTGGGCGAGGGGCTGATGAACGATCATACCGACGGCCATGTCGACAATCTGGCGCGCTTCGTGGCGCCGGGCGTGCTGGCGCTGCCCGAATCGGCGGGCGATGACGATCCCAACGCGGCCATCTATGCCGACGCGCGCGCGCGCGCGCAGGCGTTCGGCGTCGAGGTCGCGTCCATCCCCTCCCCCGGCCGCGTCGTCGTGGATGGAGAGGTCGTTCCGGCAAGCTACATGAATTTCTACATCGGCAATGCCGCCGTCATCGTGCCCCTTTATGGCTGCGCCAATGATCAGGCGGCACTGGATGCGCTACGGCCCTTCTTCCCCGGCCGCGACATTGTCGGCCTGCCCAGCAACGCCATCTTGTCGGGCGGGGGCAGCTTTCACTGCACCAGCCAGCAGATGCCCTCCGCCTGAGCGGAGTTTCGTCGCGCGCCGCGCCGGTCACCGGTTGCGCCCGCGCGATCCTGCCCTATGTCCTGACCGTCTTTCGCCGCTGTCTCCAGGGACCATTAACCAATGACCAAAGTCACCGTCGCCGCGCTCCAACTCGCCTTTTCGGACGACATGGCGGACAATATCGAAATGGTCGCGGGCCATGTCGTGAAGGCGGCGGCGCGCGGCGCGAAGATCATCCTTCCCCCCGAACTGTTCGAAGGCCCCTATTTCTGCAAGGTGGAGGATGAGGCGCTGTTCGCCAACGCCCTGCCCGTGGGCGAGCATCCCGCCGTCCAGGAAATGCGCAAGCTCGCCAAGGCGCACGGCGTCTATATCCCCGCCAGCTTCTTCGAGCGGGACGGGCAGCATCATTACAACTCCCTCGCCATGATCGATGATGAGGGGGAGATTATGGGCGTCTATCGCAAGAGCCACATCCCTGACGGTCCGGGCTATGAGGAAAAATATTATTTCCGCCCCGGCAATTCAGGCTTCAAGGTGTGGAATACCCGATATGGGACGATCGGCGTCGGCATCTGCTGGGACCAATGGTATCCCGAAACCGCGCGCGTGATGGCGCTGATGGGTGCGGAGATGCTGTTTTATCCCACGGCGATCGGTTCCGAACCCTATGATGCGGACCTCGACACCAGCCGCATGTGGCGGCGCGCGATGATCGGCCATGCGGTGAGCAATTGCATGCCGGTGATCGCCGCCAATCGCATCGGCGAGGAAGACGGGCAGAGATTCTACGGCCACAGCTTCATCACCGACGAATGGGGCGATTTCGCGGCGGAGGCGGACGGCAGGGATTCAGGCGCGCTGGTGGCGACGCTCGACCTTGCGCAGGCGCGCAAGCACCGCGCGGGCATGGGCTTTTTCCGCGACCGGCGGCCCGAACTTTACGGCCGCATCGCGCAGGACATCTGACCCCCCGCGCCACAGAGGCTTTGCAGCGCAGGGTTGAGACGCTAGGCGCGGGTCATGTCCGCCGCCCCCGCCCTCCACCTCTATGCCCTGGCGCTTGGATCCAACCGCGCCCTGTCGGCCAGGCGCACCCCCGCCCGGCTGCTGCATGAAGCGGCGGCGCGCATCGGCGAATTGGGGCAGGTCCGGGCGATGGCGCCGGTCATGCCCACCCGCCCCCTGGGCCCTTCGGCACGGCAGTTCGCCAACAGCGCCCTGATCGTCGAAAGCAGGCTGACGCCCGGCGAGATGCTGCTGGCGCTGCAACGGATCGAAACGCAGCTCGGCCGCCGCCGCCATCGCCGCTGGGGCGCGCGCAGCATGGATATCGACATCATCCTGTGGTCGGGCGGCCAGTGGAAAAGCCGGTCGCTCCTCATCCCCCATCCCGCCTTCCGCCAGCGCGCCTTCGTGCTGGGCCCCCTCAGCCAGATCGCGCCAGCATGGCGGGACCCGCTCTCCGGCCGCTCCGTCCGCCATATCGAAGCACGGCTGGGAAAAGCGTCACCGATAGAGCGTCCTAGAGGTTGACCAGCCGCATCACGGCCTTTAGGGCGTGCACACCTTCCAGCGAGAGGGCCCTTAGCTCAGTCGGTAGAGCAACTGACTTTTAATCAGTAGGTCGCTGGTTCGAATCCAGCAGGGCTCACCATTTTTCCTTGTTTTTCACGGCGTTGTTAGAAATTCTGGTGCGTCTGTCGCCATCCGGAGTTTCTGAAAACCGGATAGGCACCGAATCTTTCAATCGGACGGATCGTGCCAGGCGCCCTCCTCATGTTTCCAATGAGGTTGCACAATGTGAACCACGGCTCAGACGGCCCCGGATCAATCAGCTGAAAACCTGCGAGAGGAATAATTTCCCTCATAGTCATCACACCGCCTGGCCTGACATTTGCAACGCGCTCCAAGGTTGAGTCGCCGTTGCACCTGTCAGCTGCCGAGCAATCTCTCGATTCGTATTCGGGTATCTTGCGCAAATTTCGACACAACGATATTGTTGTGTCCATGATCCCTAGTCTCATCAGTCAACGTGGGCACTCGGCCCAAGTGCTACCAGTAGGTTTGCACTTCGTCAGCCTGCGAGAATTTCGCGATGCCTTCGCCTTTAATGCCCACCGCGCATGGTTGTTTGAAGGTCTCAAGGTAGCGTGTCACGATCTGCGGGTGGCAGGCTGTTCGCGCATCTTTGTCGGCGGCAGCTTCGTCACTTCGAAGCAAGACCCAAGCGACTATGATGCGTGTTGGGATCCCGTGGGCGTCTCAGCCGACTTAGAGCCAATCCTATATGATGAAAATTTGCTCTTAGAGCGCCGTGAAAGATACAGGGGCGACCTCCTGATAGGCGGCTGCGATTCTGGCCCATCAGGTGAGTTTTTCCGTTTCCTTTCCAAGGATAAAATGACGGGGGAAGAGCGAGGAATGATCGGAATTAAATTGAAACTGTTGGAAATCATGAATTCATGATTAGCAACGAGAAAGAATATCGTTCGACAAAGGCTGCCTTGGCGGGATTTGAAGACGCCTTAATGCAATATGACGTCCTGAAAGCGATCCAAGGTGGCATTGACCCGATGATCGCTCGTGCGCAACGTGCGTCTTATGAACGCCAAGCCGCCGAACTGCGCGAACAGTTGGTTGCCTATGAAGCGCTGCGAGACGGAAAAGTTCGTGAGCTTGAGGTTCATGGCGTTTCTGAACTCGGAAAGGGCTTGCTGGAAGCCCGGGTGGCAAAGGGACTCACGCAGAGAGAGTTGGCCAATTTGGCCGGACTTCAAGAGCAGCAAATCCAAAAATACGAGAAGGAGCAGTATGGTTCAGCAAGCCTCAATCGGATATCGCACATTGCGTCATCGATAGGCTTAGGGTTTGAAGCGAAGTTGACCCTCACCGGAGAAGACCCTTCAATCAATGACATGCCAGGTGGGCTTAGTCTAGCGGACTTCCCTTTTGCGGAAATGAACACGCGTGGTTGGTTCGGCCGTCAGATTGATCGGCGCACACCGTCCGCCGAGAGGGCTCGTGTGTTACGGGACTTTTTCGTTCAGGCGCCGCGTGAAATCGCACCTGCATTACACCGGAAGACGGCGGGCTCCCTGTCTGTTCCACGGCGAGCTGCTCTTTTGGCTTGGCAGGCGAGAATTTTGATGAAGGCTCGCCAACGGGTTGGACTGGCGCGCCGCTTCACTACGCCGTCGGCTGAGGTCGTCTCCCAAATCGCCAAGCTTAGTTCCGACCCTATCGGTATCCGAAAGGTCGTGGAGTTACTTCTGGAATACGGCGTTATTGTAGTTTTCGAGAAGCATCTCCCTAAAACGAAGCTTGATGGTGCGGCCATGTCGTTGGACGGCATCTATGCGGTTATTGGAATGACAGCCCGGCATGACAGGATAGATAACTTTTGGTTCGTTCTTCTTCATGAACTTGGTCATATAATTCGCCATTGGCCCCGCGTTGTCGGAGAAGGAATCATGGATGAGGACGCCGGCAACAGCGATGAATTGATTGAAAGGGAAGCGGACGAGTTTGCGGAAAACGCGATTCTTCCAAAAGTCACTTGGCAAGGATCAACGGTGAGATTTGCCAAGTTGCCCGAAGCTATCATCAAGTTTGCAGCTCGCCACGATTTACATCCAGCTCTGATTGCAGGCCGTATTCGCCGGGAGCGTGATTACACCGAATTTCATGATATGCTAGGTAGTGGCGAGGTCAGAGAATTTCTTCGCTCATCTGGCTATATGGAGTGACAATCAAATGCGAATGTCAGACGTAATCTATATGCCGCAGGCGAAATGGAAAGCCGGTGAGCGCCGCGCATTTAAAACGGCCTCGATGCAAAGTGACAGACTTGTCCCGGCGTTCAAAGTTACACCGGCAGGCTCCTTCGACCCTGACGAACAGCGTGTGCTATCCCCCACGGAATATCTGCGGAGGTTTGGCCACCAACTCGCTGAAAGCCGTGGTCGGCGTCTAGCGTTCATCGATGCCGAATTGGTCGATGATGACCGCCACCGCAAGGCCGTGGATGCCCATCCGCTCACAGAGCTTTTGGAGCGTGCAAGGCTCTGCGGCGCGAATGCTGCCCCGATATTCAGTCGGAACAGTTCGGCTGACTACATGGCGGCCATCCGCCGCTTTATCCGGCGCGATAGCAATGCGGTCATCTGCTTCCGTGTAGGCCTTCAAGAACTCGAGGATATACCGTCTGCGTCTGATCTTGCAGCTCACGTCCTAGAGCTTGGAGGCGCGCCAGATCGGACGGTTCTGCTCGTGGATGGCGGACCACTGCAAATCGATGAACCAGAAGATTTGGCTCATCTTTTGGCGATCCAAATGGCGAGGCTGATCTCGCAGAATACATGGTTGAGGGTGTTTTGGAGCGCCACCAGCTTCCCTGATAAGCCTAAGCTGAAACCGGGAATGCTTGCGCGCTTTCCGCGCAGCGACTGGAAAGTGTACGAGGCAATTCTTAGCATTAAGGACGAATTCCCCGTCGTCCCGATGTTTTCTGATTACATGCTAGAATTTCCAAGCGACTATAAACCGATGCGTGTCAGCCCCACTGCCAAGCTCTTATATTCGAGTGAGAATGATTACATATACTGCAAAGGAAATTCGACGAAGATTGGAGAGAAATACAAAAATATCTTCCCAGTAGCTGCCCAGCTCGCTTTGATTTCTGAAATGAAATCAGCGAATTATAGCTTGGGCAATTCTTACATCCACGATTTGGCTAATGGCAAGGGTAAAACGGGCAACGCAAGTATGTGGAGATGGTGCTCGACAGATCACCATCTTGCTATTGTCGACGAGCAGCTGACCCGAGCTTTTGGCATATCCCGCGAGCGCGTGGCGCCTATTATCCACGCCGAGCAATTACAGCTCGTCTAGCATTCACGCGACACCCGCCTGCTAAGTAATAAGCAAGTCCCCGGGACGAACGCTAAGCACCGTAGCTATTCGGCCAAGCACACTGATCGATGGATTTCGCCTCCCCGCCTCGATGCCGCGCAGGTAGGTCACATCGATCCCGGCATCATGGGCAAGCTGCTCCTGGGTGAACCCCCGCTCGCCCCGCAACCTCCGCACGTTCGCGCCGACGATCTTGCCCCAATCCATGAGTGGACAAGAGCGGCCTCTTCACGGCAGGGTCGAGGGACTATAGTCTCTATCGCACGACCTTGAGGAAGGAACGAATGAAGAAGATCATGGGGATAGCAGCCGCTACAACGGCGCTACTGACCGCCATCGCGCCCAGCGCGGCAATGGCCAAGGGCAAGCCGCGGGACGTGTGGAGCGTCACCCGCTCATCCGATCCGATCACCGGCACAACCAGTTGTGTCGTCACGGCGTATGACACGGCAGCAGGAATGAAGTTCTCCCGAATGGGCTTCCTGTATCCGATCGTAGAGAATAACCCGAAGCTGGGTTTGCTCATCGGCGTCAGCTCTGGCGGACGCTACCGGCTGCCGACCGGCGACATCCTCTGGCGAGTGGACGACAACCCGCATCGCGAGCTTAAAGCCGCGGACAATCCAGCGGTCGGCGGCACCAGCTTCGGCGCTGCCTTCAAGACAGGGAATGAGGCAACGGACCGACAGGTCGAAGGCGTCATGGTGCAGACGGCGCAGCTTACCGCATCGCTGACGGCGACCAGTACCGTAGCGAGCGGCGACAAGGCCCGTGAGATGCTCGCAGAGATGGCGGCCGGCAGGTCGCTCATTTATCGGCAAGAGGCCGCTTCGCCAGCCTTTGGCCTGCCTAGCGCCCGCACCGCCGAGGTTGGGCAGTACACGAGCAAGGGACAGGAGCCGTTCCTTATCGATGCCTCTTTCCATCGGGGCCTCACCGAGTGCGGGATCATTCCGCCCGCATCGGGCGGCGGTGTGACCCCATGATCGATTTTTGGGCATCAGAGCATTCGGTACTCCGCGAAAAGGTATTAGAGCACGCGCTTCTCACCGAGTTGGCTAAGGCTATCCTATTTCACCAGGGTGTCACCCTTGAGGTCCTGCGGCCGGAGTTCGACGCAAATGGCTACGATCTGGTCATCGAAGCAAACGGCGTACTCCGGCACGTTCAACTGAAGGCGATGCGGAAGGGCGGGAAGCGCGCCCATGTCGACATTGCGCTCGCGCTCGCAGACAAACCCGCCGGTTGCGTCGTATGGTTCACCGTGGATACCGAAACCCTCGCCATGGGGCCATTCCTGTGGCTGGGCGGCAAGCCCGGCGAACCCCTGCCCGATCTAGGCGACAGGGTCACGCGCCACACAAAGGCCAACGCTGAAGGTAAGAAAGCAGAGCGGGCGGGGCACCGACGTGTTCCCATCGCCCGATTCACCAGACTGGACACAATCCAGGATTTGGCCATGGCCATGTTCGGTAAACCTGCCGCGCTCGCGACCACCCGTTCCCATGCTATGAACGGGACCATGACAGAAAGCAGATGTGAATATGATGGGCCGGTCGGCGTGACCGAGCCAATGCCCGGATGGGACTTTCCCCGCCAGGTCATCCGATATGAGCGCAGGAACGGCAAGGTCTTCGCGACTTGGATCGCGCCATCGGGCGTCCTTACCCATGGGGAAGTGCCGCTGTTCCAAGAAGGTGACGGCTTCTACGACGTTTTCGGTCGTTTCCTAGGAAACAGCGCAGAACTTTAACAAGATTGGTGGGAGGCGGCCACCGTGGCTGCCTCCCTCGCCCTATCAGTCCGCCGTCATCGCGGTCTCGGCGCGGGCAACAGAGTCGCGATCGTCCGCCTCATCGGCTTCAGTTTCTTGGGCAAGATCGAGCAGGCCTATCATGGCGCAGGCATTACGCCGGGCGAGCTTGACCTGCTCATCCCAATATTCGTCCTCAGGCCATACCTCGGTCCTGATCCAGACCCGCTTAGCTCCACGGCCGAATTCAACGATCGCCCGGTCTGGCTTGTATCCATACCTTTTGAGCGCCGCCGTGCATTCGGCCAGTTCAACCCTGCCGAACGTTTCCTGGTCTCTGCCGGTCATATAGATGTAGAGGGTCAGTGGCGTCAGCATCTGCTCGCCCGCCATCGCCTTCCGGAACAAGTCGTCACGGCCCTTGTATGTGATCGGGATCGTCTGGCCACGCTCGACAATGTCGAGGGCGCGCAGGCGATTGATCGTCCGATCCTTATGCTTCGTCATCATCACCCTCCTCAGCATAGAGGGCTTCGGCCTGCTGCTGGCGAAGGGTCTGCTCGATCATGTTGGTGCCGTCCGCGCGGCCCGTCTCGAAGTCGCGATCGCGGCGCGCAATATCCACTGCCATGGTTTCCACCTCATCCAGCGCCTTACTGATTTCACGCCATTCTTCTCCGACGATTGCATTGGCCAATTCGTTGACGTCGAACGGCCGCTTCTCCGGAGCCAGGGAGAAGACGCGCGAAGCAAGCGCGGCGCCGAGATCCTTGTCGCCGGTCGCCGCCGCCAGTTCCGCAAGGGAAAGCAGTTCCGCCGGGCCAGAGTTCTCGATCTGCTGCATGATCCGACTGCGCTTCTCGCTGCCCAAGGTATACCGGGCAAGCATCTGGGCGGGCGACCGATAGTGCGGCTTGGCGGCGATGGCCGTAGCGCGCATCTCGGCCGCCGAACGGACATGCGCCGTGCGGGCATCGGCGGTCTGTTTCTTGATGTCGCCACGAAAGGCGGCGAGTCCCTGCGCAATGGCCACGTCGCGCGACGGGGCGGGCACATCCTTGAGATTGTTCCAGAGTGACTCGCGCCTGATCTCAACCTTCGCCTGCGTCGCGTCGATCAGGCTATTGAGCTGGTCTCGGTTGCCCTGACGCAGATAATCCTCATGATCGAGGTGTGGATTGTCACGAAAGGTCGAGTTGGCCTGGACGCACCAGCCACCGTGCTCCAACTGGAACGGCGCCCACTGCTTCGACGGCAGCACATAGCGCGACGCAACCCACTGGTGACCGACATTGCCGGGGTTGGCCGCATAGATCGTTCGAAGCGGGATGCCCTGGGGGCCGCGCAGGTTGCTGCGCAGCATGTCGATGACGAAGGGATCGGCCCACTGCGTCAACTCGTCCACCACGATCAGCGTGAATGACCGACCCTGGACCTTGTCATAGTCCTTCGGTCCATCGATCTGGGCAAGTTCAACGTAGCCATATGGCAGGCGCCAGACATGCTCCTGACTGTTGTATGACGCGCGCGAGCCATATGCCTGGGAGAAGATGCCGCGTAGGACCAGTTCGAAATCGGCCAGCCCCTTGTAGGACTTGCGGACGAACAGGACGCGCGCCTTCTCCCGATACAGCTCTAGGTGCCGTAGGATCAGCAGACTGATGTTGTGCGACTTGCCGCCGCCGCGCCCACCGCCGAGAAAAAGGTCCACCATCTCCGGGACGGCCATGACCTTCGCCTGGAAGGCCGTGGGTTCAATGATCTGGACGTCATGCATCGGACGTCTCCACCGCGATCATGCGCTGATAGTCCTCCAGGGAGGCCGAAGGCCCAGGCAGATTGATCTGGATGGCCACCCGGTTATCGTCGCCGCCATTTACGGCGCCGTGGTCGCGGTATCCGTGCCGGGTCTTCAGCGCGAACATGAGGGCCGTGACGTCCCCCTCCTTCGCCTTGTCGATGAGGACGTTGCGAAGTTCGATTTCCTCCATAGCCAGCACCTCGGAGAGTGCGGAGGCAATTTCCTCGTCGTCCGCTTTCACGCGCTGCCAAGTGCGGTAATTGATCCGAAGGGCGCGGGCGATGGAGATGCCGGAGGCGCCGCGGCGGATGGCCCGGATGACCTTGGTCCGCTCGTCGTCGGTCAGTTCAAACTTGTTGCCGCGGCCCCAGCCGGGGACCTTGCCGCCTGGAATTTTTTCCAGGTTTTTGCCCGTCCCACGGTGCTTGATCCGGTGCTTATCGTTTGCTGCCGCGCTCAACGCCTTGGTTTCCTTAGCCTTCGACCGCCAAGACCTTCCGACTAATTGTCAGTAGGGCTGGAAAACGGCCTGTTCAACGCGCGCACGATGGGCCGTAGGCGGCGCTTTTGTTACCAATGTTGAGGGCGAGGCCGCTTGGCCGTGTCGAATGGCGACCATGTTGGAACTGGAAGATGCGCCCTCTACGGCAGGGAAGCGCCCTCTCTAAAATGCAGCGTTTTCAATAGATGAGGGCGATGAGGGCACTTAGGACAACCAAAAGAAATGATTATTGGTCGAATGCTCCATCGCGCTTGGCATCCAAGACTGAGGATCGAGAAAGCTGCGCCGGAAAATCAAACCGCAGTGCGTCCCTCGCGCCCTCGGCAGTGAAAAACCCAGCTTTCTCTAGGCGTTGAAGCGCCCTCGCGATGCGCCCTCACGAAATGCACCTGCCCTCGCCTATATAGGAGAGGCGCCAGGTCGCCCCGACGCCTCCCATTTCACCATAGCTCTCTGTCAGCCAAACAGGCCATCCGCCCCGATGCGGGCCTCGAACATGCCGCGCGCGTCTGACAAAGGCGGAATCACCCATCCACGCCCCATGTTCCGATCGAGCTTAACGGCCTCCAGTCCAAAGGACTTACCCGCTGCGGCGAGCGCCTTGCTGGTCGCCTTCGCAGAATAGACCCGGTTCCGCTTGAGGAACGCGTCATACTCCTCCCTCAGCCGGTCGCGCTCATCCTTGAGGGTGATCGGGCCGGCAAGCCATTCCGCCTCATCAATCAGACCGACCGACCCACGCTCAAGAACCTCCATCCAGAACTTCATTACCGGGTCGAGACTGAGCAGCTTCTGATCGGCAAGTGCCTGAGTCTGAGGCACGTTGCGCGCCGGGTGCCAGTCACCGAGGTCCATGCTGAGAAGATCGTGGAGCATCGCAGCGTATCCGCCATTCTCCATCTGGCTGTTGAGCCGCTCCCAGAATGCGGTATCGCCGCGGCGGCCCTCGGTCACATCGAAGACGGCGAAGCGCCTCGCGTCCTTACCGGCTGGCACGACCCATTCCTCGTTGGACGCGAGCATCAGGTGGACAAGGTTGCGCCCCTGGATGACATCCTTTCCCTTCGGCTCGAACGCGATGACCGGCTCAGTGACGAGCTGCTTCAGCGTGCCCTCGGCTTCCTTGTTGCCCGGCCAGAGCGCCTCGTCGGCGAAGACGAACACCGCGGACCGGAGATGGGCGTTGAAGTTACCCGCAAGCTGCTTCGGTGACGACACCGTGATGCCATGACGGCCTGCGATCCGCATCAGGGCGCGTCCCAGCGTGCTCTTGCCTGTGCCCTCATTGCCGCGGAAAGCGATGGCCACCTCAGGCCGAACCCCCGGCTTCTGCACCATGAAGGCCATCCACCGAACCACGAAGTCGGCATGTGCGCGGTTAGGGTCAGGTCGCGTTCACCGAAGCGGGTCACGAGTTCGCGCGTCAAAACACGTTCGGTTTCCCGCCATGACCGATTGCGCGGCTTGGCATATTGCTCGATGAATGCATCCACGCCTTCGCGCAGGTTCATGTTCTTGCGACGGCGAACAGCCTGCGGATCGACCCCTTCCAGAACCTCCCGATATGCTGCCCGTGCCTTATCGCGGGCTTCGGCGAGGCTGATGATTGGATAGCGGCCGATCGTCAGGCGTCGTTGCTTCCGGCCATAGCGATAGCTCGCGGTGAAGGTTTTCGTACCGTTCGCGTTCACTCGCACGGAAAGGCCGGGGCAATGTGCATCATGCACCGCGTAGCGTTTGCCCGTCGGCTTCAGTGCTTCCAAGGTTCTGTTTGTTAAAGATTTTGTCATCTGCCATCCTTTCGAATGGCAGTTCAATAATCACCTGTTTGGTCAAATCTCAAAGAAAATCCCAGGTCGCGGATGACCTGAAACGGAAAAGTGCAGGCCGTATCGATCTAACGGCCTCTGCCGTCGTCACGGTTCACGAATAGGTCCGCGAGAAATTCATCAATCTCTGCGCGATTCCAGATGACCGTATTTGGGGTCAGATAAGTGCGTTTCGGGAATGCGCCTTGAGCTTCCCTTCGTAGCAAAGTCGTGTTGGAAATCGTGATGCCCCGCTGCTTCAAATCAGCGCGAGTGAGGAAAATACGGTCCATATCGGTTGCTCCATCGTTTGCGATGGCAGGCCAATAATCACCCGATCAGAAAAATCTCAAAGAAAATCCTAGATGCAGGTAGGAATTATTATCCGCGATATTTTACGCGGATTATTGTTCGTCCAAAATAAGATAGTAGCGAGTCGATTTCCTTTCGCCTTCGCGGCGAAGCGCGCCAAGACTTACGAGTTCGGCAAGATCACGTGTCACAGTTGCAGGCGCCGCGTCGGTGATCGTTCGGTAATTCTTGGCGCTGAGGCCGCCCCTGAAGCCATCGGGACCTTCGGCGAACATGCGGAGCAATGCCTTCTCCTGCCGTTCATTGATGTGTCCGCTGAGCCGGTCGAGCATCCGCGTTTGGGCGATGAGGAACCGAACGCGCGTCAGGGTGCGTTGCTGCGCTTCAAGCGCGATGTCTGCGAACCATGCAAGCCATTCGTCGATCTGATTGGTTGTGCTGGCGCGATGCAGATGCTCGTAATAGTCCTTGCGGTGCCGGTGAATGGTTTCGGCCAGTGCGGTGAGGCTCGGCTGCTCGACGGTTTGCGCCAGCGCCTTTTCGGCAATCGCTCGACCGATACGCCCGTTGCCGTCTTCGAAGGGGTGAATCGATTCGAACCAGATGTGGGCGATACCTGAACGCGTGAGTGCAGGGAGCGGCTTTGCGCCTCCCGGAGCCGTACCATTGAACCATGTGATGAAGGCGGCCATTTCTTTCGGAACACGGCCAGATGGCGGCGCTTCATAGTGGACGCGGGGCGCGTGCAAGGCACCCGATACGATTTGCATGGGTTCGGGGTTGGATCGATAGCATCCAACGTTCGCAAGATCGCGCCTGCCGGTCATCAACATGGCGTGCCAATCAAATAATGCCTGATCGGTCAGCGGCTCGGCGAATTTCCGCCAAACATCAGCCATCAGCTCAGCCGCCCCGGCTTCGGCTGGTTTTGCACGCCTTTGATCGGCTTTAAGACCGAGATGCTTGGCAATGGATGATTGGACACTCGCGCGGTCGAGAATTTCCCCTTCGATCGCGGAGCTGTCCACCGTCTCTTGAGTTATAAGATCAACCGTCAACGCTTGCTTCTGCTCGCCATCCACATGAAGCAGCGCGCCGACGATAACACCTGATCCCCGTGTGAATCGCTCCTCAGCCGCCCGCAGACGTGCGGGATCATAGGTGAAGTTCGGCCAGTCGGGTTGTTGCCAGTTCCACCGCATGATCGATAACGCCCTCCTTTATCGATCATTATAATGGCATATTGTGATTTATAAAATGGCAATTTATCGATCACCGCACTGACTGGCTTTCGACCTGACAAGGCTGCCTCTTCTGCGATATGCCGCAATTACCGGGGGGGCTTTGGATCGCCTTCCTTGTGGTGAGGCCGCACCAAGTGTCGCGCGATATTTTCCAGATTTTCAGCCTCAATCGAATGCGTGATGCAGGGTATCGATGGGGTCGCAGACGACTTTACTTAAGCGGAAGAACGTGAAGCCTCCCGAAGCAATATGCTTTGCTAAAAGAGTCGAAATTTCATCAACGAATGGACGATACGCCGCGACAAGATGATACGTAATCTCTTGAAAAATCATACTTTTAATCAGTAGATCGCTGGTTCGAATCCAGCAGGGCTCACCATACCCTTACCGTTCGGACATACCCCCCGCCGCTATAACCGGGCGTGGACCTTCGATCGAGGCATGGCGTTGATGTCGCCATGACGATCGGAATGAGCAGGGTCGGCACGGCCGGATGGGCGATCGCATCTCGCTACAATGCGCAGTTCCCTGGGGAGGACACGCATCTTGAGCGCTATGCCCGTCATTTCAACGCCGTGGAAATCAACAGCAGTTTCCACCGGCCACATCGCCGCTCCACCTATCAACGCTGGGCGGCGAGCGTGCCGCCGGATTTCCGGTTTTCGGTAAAGGCGCCCAAGGCGATCACTCACGAACTGCGGCTGGTGGATTGCGATGATGTGGTCAGCCGCTTCATGGATGAGGTGCAGGGACTGGGAGGCAAATTGGGCGTGGTCCTTGTCCAACTGCCGCCCAGCCTGACCTTTGCTGACGAATTACTTTCAGTGATGGAGCGGCTACGCGATCAGCTTGGCGCGTCCGTTCAATGCGAGCCCCGGCATGCCAGCTGGTTCGCGCCGCATGTCGGCAAGGCGTTCGCCGAAACAGGAATCGGACGCGCCGCTGCCGACCCGTCGCTGCTATCCGATGCCGCCCGGCCCGGTGGAGGCGGGGAACTCGCCTATTTCAGGCTGCATGGCGCGCCGCGCATCTACTGGTCGCGTTATGAGCAGGCGGACCTCAAAGCCTGGTCCGCCGCTGCCTTGAACGAAATGTCGGATGGCCGCGAGACCTGGATCATCCTCGACAACACGGCCGCTGGCTTTGCGCTTGAGAACGCACTCGAAATGCAAGCCCTTCTCGCTCCGGCGCTGATCCCGTGACAGCCGCGCGTCATAGCTGTCCTTCTAGCGTTACGATCGTGCGGCCGGGCACGTCGATGGATTGCCCGCTGGCCTGAAACCGGCAGCCTTCAACCTCTCCGTTGACGCAGAGAGCGAGGCCCGTTCCGCGATATCGCATGATCAGGCGGCGGCGCGCGGGATTTTCCCAATCTTCGGAGGTTAGCGGCGCGCCATGTTCGTCCAGCCATTCCACATCGCTATCGGTCAGCAGCTTCGTGCCGGACAGGCCGGCGCTTCCGGCGCGCTGGGCGGCAAGGGCGAAGGCATGCGCCTCGATCTCCCGGTCGCGCCCGGTCCAATCCAGCCAACTGATCGCATTATCCTGCGCATAGCTGTTGTTGTTGCCGCGCTGGGTGCGGCCGAACTCGTCTCCGGCGGTCAGCATGATCGTGCCGCGCGAGCAGAAGAGGGTGGAAAGCAGCGCCTTTACGTCGCGCTGCCGCGCCGCCTCTATGGCGGGGTCATCGCTGGCGCCTTCGACGCCGTTGTTCCAGCTGAAATTCTCGCCATGGCCGTCCCGGTTATCCTCGCCATTGGCTTCATTATGGCGGTGCGCGTAGCTGGCAAGGTCGCGCAGGGTGAAGCCGTCATGCGCCGCGATGAAGTTGACCGTGCGCGTATGCTCCCCTGCTCCGAACAGGTCCGACGATCCGGCCAGCCTCGTCGCCAGCGCGCCCAGCATGGCGGGATCACCTCGCCAGAACCGGCGGACATCGTCGCGATAACGGTCATTCCATTCCAGCCATGGCTCGCCAAAGCGTCCGAGTTGATAGCCGCCCGACCCGATGTCCCACGGCTCGGCAATCATGATGCGGTCAGCGAGCAAGGAGTCCTGCCGCATCGCCGTCAGCAACGGCGCGCCGGGATGGAACCCGTCCGGCATCCTGCCCAGCGCGGGGGCCAGATCGAAGCGGAAGCCATCCACGCCGGTCTGGGTGACGAAGTGACGCAGCGACGCTAGGATGAGCGACTGCATGGCGGGATGGTTGCAATCGATGCTGTTGCCGGTGCCCGTGTCGTTGATCAGATTGCCGTCAGCATCGCGACGGAAAGCGCTGCGGGCATCTAGACCGCGCAATGACAGCGTAGGCCCGAGCATGTCGCTTTCACCATTATGGTTATAGACCATGTCCAGGATCACGCCGATCCCCGCCGCATGCAGCGCGGCCACCGTATCGCGCAGTTCGGAAAGGCCGCCCGGCGCGATACGGGGATCGAGTGCGAAATAGCTGACGGGATTATAGCCCCACGCATTGCGCAGGCCCAGGGGCGGGAGGTGCCGCTCATCGATCCAGGCGTTGACCGGCATCAACTCGACCGCGCCGACATGCAGGCGGCGCAGATGGTCGATGATCGTTGGATGAGCGAGCGCGCTGATCGTCCCGCGCTGCCCTGCCGGGATATCGGGATGCTGCATGGTGAAGCTGCGCGCCTGAAGTTCGTAGATCAGCCCGCCGGGGCTGAACATGGGCGGCTGGATCGCGACGGGATGCAGAGGGGCGATGACCACGCCCTTGGGCATGAGCGGAGCCGTGTCGCCGCCCTCCCCCCTTGGAGCGGCGAGCGCGGGGTCATAGGCGAACGGCCGGTCGATCGCCTGCGCATAGGGATCGAGCAGCAGCTTATCGGGGTCGAACCACAGGGCCTGACCGGGATCATAGGGGCCGTCGGCGCGGATGCCGTAGCGGGTTCCCGGCCCCGCTCCGGCTATGTCGACGGTCCAGAGGCCCTCGCCATCCCGGCTCATCGGCAGGCGCGTCTCGCGATCGCCCGCGTCGAACAGGCAGAGCCAGAGCTGGGTCGCGTCCGGCGACGCCACGCGGAAGCGAACGCCCTCGCCGCTTGTCTCCGGCCCCGGCAAAGGGCTGCTCATGCGGCGGGCTGCACCAGCGCCCGGAACAGCCGGGCATATTGGCGCGCGCTATGCGCCCAGGAAAAGTCCGCGCGCATGCCTGCCCGCTGCATCGCCTGCCACGCGGCCTTGTCGCCATGCAGACGAACTGTTCTGGTGATCGCTCCGGCAAGGGCGGAGGGGTCGGACGGGGCGAAGACGATGCCCGTCGCCGCGCCCGCAGCCACGGCCGCTTCATTGGCGTCGATCACCGTGTCGGCAAGCCCCCCGGCGCGCGCCACCACCGGGATGCAGCCATAGCGCAGGGCGTAAAGCTGGGTAAGGCCGCAGGGTTCGAAGCGCGAAGGAATGAGGATGGCGTCGCCGCCCGCCTGCATCAGGTGGGACAGCGGCTCGTCATAGCCGATCTGCGTGCCCACGCGCCCGCGATGCCGCTCCGCCGCTGCCAGGAACGCGCCCTCCAGCGCATGGTCGCCCGACCCAAGGATCGCCAGCTTCGCGCCCAAGGCGACGAGATGGCCGATCGCGTCGGCGACCATGTCCATGCCCTTTTGCCAGGTCAGGCGGCTGATGATGACGAAGAGGGGCGCATCGTCGCGATCCAGCCCGAAATGCCTGGTCAGCGCCTTGCGGTTGGCGGTGCGCGCCGCCAGCGCCCGCGCCGTATATCGCCGCGCGATCAGGGGATCGGTCGCCGGGTCCCAAATGGCCGTGTCCACCCCGTTCAATATGCCGTGCAGCCGGTCGGCCCGCCCGTTCAGCAAGCCGTCGAGGCCCATGCCTTGCGCAGGGGAGCGTATCTCCTGCGCATAGGAGGGGCTGACCGTGGTAATGAGGTCGGCCGATATCAGCCCTGCTTTCAAATAGCCGGTGCCGCCATAATATTCGACGCCATCGACGCCCCATGCTTCGGGCGGAAGGCCAAGGCTGCCGAATATCTCAGGGCCGAACCGCCCCTGAAAGGCGAGGTTGTGGATGGTCACGGCCTTGGGCATGTCACGGGCGGGGCCGTAGCGCATATAGGCCGCCGTCATGGCCGCCTGCCAGTCATGCGCATGGACGATATCGGGCCGCCATCCCTTGATCCCGTCCTCCGCCAGGTCAGCGCCCGCGCGGGAAAGCGCGGCGAAGCGCCTCCAGTTGTCGGGCCAGTCATGTCCGGCCAAATCCCCATAGGGGCCGCCTTCCCGCATGAAGAAGTCCGGCGCGTCGAGCACCAGCAGGTCGAGATCGCCCGCCTTCGCCGCCAGGATGGAGGCCGGTGCGCCGAACAGCGCGTCATAACGCCGCACCACCTTCGCCTTGCCGATGCGCGCCATGACCTGCGGATAGCCCGGCACCAGCGTGCGCACGGCAATGCCCTCCCCCGCCAGCGCGGCGGGAAGCGCGCCCGCGACATCGGCAAGGCCGCCCGTCTTGATCAAAGGATAGATTTCGGACGCGACCGAAAGCAGCTGCATTCCCATGTCCCCCCGCTCAGGCCTATCAGTGCGCCAGCCGCCCGATCATATATTGCGTGATCAGGCACACGCCGCTTTCGGTGCGGCGGAACCGGCGCGCATCCTCTTCCGCATCTTCGCCCACGATCAGGCCCGGCGGAATGATGACGTCGGAATCGAGCACGCATTTGTGCAGCCGCGCCCCGCGCCCGATCTCACAGCCGGGCATGATCACGCTGTCGGTGACGGACGAAAAGCTGTGCGTCCGCACACCTGAAAACAACAGGCTGCGGTGCAGGGAGGAGCCGGACACGATGCATCCGCCCGCCACCAGCGACGATGTGGCGGACCCGCGCCGCCCATCCTCATTATGGACGAACTTGGCGGGCGGCGTCACTTCGGAATAGGTCCAGAGCGGCCAGTTGCGGTCGAACAGGTCGAGCGAGGGCACCACCTCCGTCAGGTCGATGTTCGCCTGCCAATAGGCGTCGATGGTGCCGACATCGCGCCAATAGGGCACAGGCTCGCTTTCCGCCCGCACGCAGCTGCTGGAAAAGCGGTGGGCGACGGCCTTCCCATGCTTGACGATATAGGGGATGATGTCGCCGCCGAAATCGCGCTTGCTGGCGGGATTGTCGGCGTCGCGGCGCAATTCCTCGATCAGGAATTTGGTGCGGAACACATAGATGCCCATGGACGCCAAAGCGAGATCGGGCTGGCCGGGGATGCCGGGCGGATTGCTGGGCTTTTCGACGAAATCGGTGATGACGTCGCGTTCATCCACATGCATGACGCCAAAGCCGCGCGCCTCCATGCGCGGCACCTCCAGGCAACCCACGGTCACATCGGCGCCTGTATCGACATGCTGCTGGAGCATCAGTTCATAGTCCATCTTGTAGACATGATCGCCCGCCAGCAGCACCATATATTCGGGCGCATAGCCTTCGATGATGTCGATATTCTGGAACACGGCATCGGCCGTCCCTTCATACCATTGGCTTTCGGAAACGCGCTGGCTGGCGGGCAGGATGTCGAAGCTTTCGTTGCGTTCGGGCCGCAGGAAGTTCCAGCCGCGCTGAAGGTGGCGGATCAGGGAATGCGCCTTGTACTGCGTGGCGACGCCGATGCGGCGGATGCCGCTGTTGAGCGCGTTCGACAGGGCGAAGTCGATGATCCGCGCCTTGCCGCCGAAATGCACCGCCGGCTTGGCGCGCTTGTCGGTCAGTTCGCCCAAGCGGCTGCCGCGTCCTCCCGCCAGCACATAGGCCATGGCGTCACGAGCAATCGGCTGGTGCCTTGGTTGCATGGGAATTTTCCTTCTCCTTATCCCGGCGTCAGCCTGCTCTCGTCCCAATCAATATAGTCCAGTTCCAGCATCAAGGTTCCCAAAGGCGGGATGGTGATGCTGGCCCAGCCATCCTCATCCGCCGTCACCGAACCCATATTGCCCGCGCCGCTGCCGCCATAATCGGCCGCGTCGCTGTTCATGATCTCTCGCCACAGCCCGGCGGCGGGCAGGCGTATCCTGTAGCCCTGCCGCAGGACCGGCGTGAAATGGCTGATGACCACGACCGGCGCGGCGGAAGGGGAGCGGCGGACCCAGGCGAAGACAGAATCCGCCGCCGCGTCGACCAGCACCCATTCGAACCCCTCCGGCTCGCAATCGCGCGCGTGCAGCGCCGGGCGCGAGCGGTAGAGGCGGTTGAGATCCGCCACCAGCTTCTGCACACCCCGGTGCGGCTGATGATCCAGCAGATGCCAGTCGAGCGCCCTCGCCTCGCTCCATTCGGCGCGCTGGGCGAATTCCTGCCCCATGAACAGCAGCTTCTTGCCCGGATAGCCCCACATCATCGCATAATAAGCGCGCAGGGTAGCGAATTTCTGCCAATCGTCGCCCGCCATCTTGTGCAGCAGGGACGCCTTGCCATGCACCACCTCGTCATGGCTGAGCGCCAGGACGAAATTTTCGGTGAAGGCATAGACCAGGCCGAAGGTGATGTCGTCATGATGGTGGGCGCGGTGCACCGCCTCCCGCGACAGATAGCGCAGCGTGTCGTGCATGAAGCCCATATTCCATTTGAAGCCGAAGCCAAGGCCGCCTTCATGGACCGGGTGGGAAACTTTGGGCCAGCTGGTGGACTCCTCCGCGACCGTCATCACGCCGGGATGGGTTCCGTACAGCGCCTTGTTCATCTGCTGGAGGAAATCGACCGCCTCCACATTCTCGCGCCCGCCCTGGGCATTGGGTATCCATTCGCCTGCCTTGCGCGAATAATCGAGGTAGAGCATCGATGCCACCGCATCGACCCGCAGCCCATCGACATGATAGCGCTCCGCCCAGAACAGCGCATTGTTGATCAGGAACTGCGCCACCTCCCGCCGTCCGAAATTATAGATGGCGGTGTTCCAGTCGGGATGGAAACCCTTGCGCGGGTCCTCATGCTCGTAGAGCGCCGTCCCGTCGAAACGGGCGAGGCCATGGGCGTCGGTCGGGAAATGCGCCGGAACCCAATCGAGCAGCACGCCCACCCCCGCCCGGTGCGCGCCATCGACGAAGCGGGCGAAGCCATCCGGTTCGCCGAAGCGCGCGGTGGGCGCATAGAGGCCGGTCGTCTGATAGCCCCAGCTTGGATCGTAAGGATATTCGCTGATCGGCAGAAATTCGATATGGGTAAAGCCAAGCCCCACCACATAGGGGATCAGCCGGTTGGCAAGCTCATCCCAGCTGAGGAAATTCCCATCTTCGTCGCGCTGCCATGATCCGGCATGCACTTCGTAGATGGAGACAGGCTCGCGCCGCGCATCCGCCTTTGCCCAATAGTCGCGATGCCGGTCGTCGCCCCACACATGCGCGGGGGGAGCAGCGACGATGGAGGCGGTGGACGGCCGCAGTTCGGACTGAAAGGCGAAGGGATCGGCCTTGAGCGGCAAGGGCGTTCCGTCCGCGGCCAGAAGCTCGAACTTGTAGGGGACGCCCGGTCCCACTTCGGGAATGAAGATTTCCCACACGCCCGCATCCTGACGGCGGCGCATCAGCCCGCGCCGTCCGTCCCAGCGGTTGAAGTCGCCGACCACTGACACGCGCCCGGCATTGGGCGCCCAGACCGCGAAATGGGTGCCGTCCACCCCTTCATGGCGGATCGGATGCGCGCCCATCTTGTCGAACAGGCGGCCGTGCGATCCTTCGGCGAAATAATAATCGTCCAGCGGCCCCAGCACCGGCCCGAACCCATAGGGATCGATGAAGCGATATTCGCCGCCATCGGGGAAGACCGCATGATAGCGCAAGGGCTGCCGCTTGCGCACCGCCACCTTGCCGAAGAACAGGCCCGCAGGATCGACCAGCGCCAGCGTGCCCGCCATCTTCCCGTCGAGCCGGTAGGCGGTGACGCTGACCGCTTCGGGCAGGAGGACGCAGGCGGTGAACGCCTTTCCGTCCGGGTGAACGCCAAGCGCCGCGAAGGGATCGTCCTCGCGGCCTTCGACCAGCCTGGCGATCTGCCCGGAACTCAGCACCCGGCTGCGCAGCCCATCATCATCACATCACCTTCCAGATATCGGCGGCATATTCCCTGATCGTGCGGTCGGACGAGAACCAGCCCATCCGGGCGACATTGTGGATCGCCATGCGCGCCCATTGCGCCTGGTCGCGCCAGATCGCATCGATGCGCCGCTGCGCCGCCGAATAGCTGTCGAAGTCCGCGGCGACCATGAACCAGTCATGATCGTAGATGCCCGCGATCAGGTCGCGATAGCGGTTCGGATCGTCGGGGGAAAAGACGCCGCTTGCGATCGCGTCAAGCGCCTGCCCAAGCTCGCGGCTCTGGCCGATGACGTCGCGCGGATTATAGCCGTTGGCGCGCCGTTCGTTGACCTGCTGCGCGGTCAGGCCGAAGATGACGATATTCTCCTCGCCCACATGATCGCGCATCTCGACATTGGCGCCGTCCAGCGTGCCGATGGTCAGCGCGCCATTCACGGCGAACTTCATGTTGCCGGTGCCTGACGCCTCCATGCCCGCGGTCGAAATCTGTTCGGAAAGGTCCGCCGCCGGGATCATCACTTCGGCCATCGAAACATTGTAGTTCGGCACGAACTGCACCTTCAGCAGCCCCTGCACCGCCGGATCATGATTGATGGCGCGGGCGACATCGCCCGCGAGCTTTATGATCAGCTTGGCATTATGATAGCTGGGCGCGGCCTTTCCGCCGAACAGCTTGACGCGCGGCACCCAGTCCCTTTCCGGGTGGGACCGGATCTGGTCGTACAGCGACACCGCCTCGATGATGTTGAGCAATTGCCGCTTATATTCGTGGATGCGCTTGATCTGGATATCGAACAGCGCGGCCGGATCGATCCTGGCGTTGACGCGGGCGCGCAGCAGGTCCGACAGCGCCGCCTTGTTGGCGCGCTTGACTGCCATGAACCTGTCCTGGAAAGCAGCGTCGCCGGCGAAGGGATCAAGGTCCCGCAGCGCTTCGGGATCGTCCATGAAGCGGTCGCCAATGGCTTCGCGGATCAGGTCGAACAGGCCGCGATTGCACTGCATCAACCAGCGGCGGAAGGTGACGCCGTTGGTCTTGTTGTTGATGCGCGCGGGATAGAGCCGGTGGAGGTCGGCGAACACGGTTTCCTTCATCAGGTCCGTGTGCAGCGCCGACACGCCATTGACGCTGTGCGATCCAGCGAAGGCCAGATTGCCCATCCGCACCCGCCGTTCCCCGCCTTCGTCGATCAGGGATATGCAGCCGACCGCCCGGTCATCAAACTGCCCCGACCGCCGCGCTTCGCCGAGCAGGCGGCTGTTCACCGCATAGACGATCTGCATGTGCCGGGGCAGCAGCCGTTCGAACAGCGGAACGGGCCAGCTTTCCAGCGCTTCGGGCAGCAGCGTGTGGTTGGTGTAGCTGAACGTGCGCCGCGTCAGGTCCCAGGCTTCGTCGAAATCGACGCCATGGTCGTCCAGCAGGATGCGCATCAATTCCGCGACGGCGACGGCGGGATGGGTATCGTTCAACTGGATCGCCGCCTTGTCCGGCAGCGTCCTTATGTCGCCGAAATATTGCATGTGCCGCCGGACGATGTCCTGCAAGGATGCGGAGGAGAAGAAATATTCCTGCCGCAGCCGCAATTCCTGCCCCGCTGGCGAACTGTCCGCCGGGTAGAGCACCCGCGTCAGCGCCTCCGCCCGGTTGCTTTCGGCCAGCGCGCCCAGATGGTCCCCGGCGTTGAAACGATCGAGCAGGATCGGGTCGATCGGCTGCGCTTCCCACAGGCGCAGCGTGTTCACCCGCTTGCCGCGCCAGCCAGCGATCGGCGTGTCATAGGGCGTGGCGATCACGCGCTCGCTGGGCCGCCACTGCATCTGGTGCGGCCCCGCATTCTCTCCTTCGGCGGGGTCGACGCGGCCGCCAAAGCCGATTTCATAGCTCGCCTCGCGCCGCTCGAATTCCCAAGGATTTCCGTGCGTCAGCCAGGTTTCGGGCAATTCGACCTGCCAGCCGTCCGAAATCTCCTGCCGGAACATGCCGTTCACATAGCGGATGCCATAGCCATAGGCCGGGACGTCCACCGTCGCCATGCTTTCCATGAAGCAGGCGGCCAGCCTGCCAAGGCCGCCATTGCCCAGCGCCGCGTCCGGCTCCAGCGCGGCGATGATGTCTATGTCCACGCCCAGCGAGTCCAGCGCCGCCTTCACATCGTCCAGCATTTCCATGTTGGACGCCGCATCGCGCATCAGGCGGCCGATCAGGAATTCCAGGCTGAGATAATAGACCCGCCGTCCCTGCTCCTCATAGGTTTTCTGCGTCGACCTGATCCAGGCGTCGATCACCCGGTCCCGGATCGAAAGGATGACGGCGTGCAGCCAGTCGTGCGGCTTGGCGGCCTGCGCATTCTTGCCGATGCGGTAGGTCAGCCGCTCGACAATCTCCCGCGCGAGCGCTTCGGGACCGCCCTGCCGCGGAGCAGGCATGAAAAGCGTGGTGTTGCCCTTTACGTTCATGGCGCGCCCCTTGCTGATTCAGCAGGGATGATGACACAGGGCCGCAGGCGAGACCATCTGCAATTTCGCAGTGCAGCATGATCGCGCACTATCCCGCATACCCTTTCAGGATCGCGGCCTTGATGCCGTCGCGAAAGGCGCGGCGGAGAGGGTAGACGTTGGATGGAAAATGCTGGGTCATCAACAGGCCGATTATCCGTTCGCGGGGGTGAACGAAGAAGAAGGTGGAAAAGACCCCGCCCCAGAAAAATTCCTGCGTGACAAGGTCGGTCGCAAAGCCCAGCCCAAAGCCGACATCGGCATAATCGGCCTCGCTGAACATGGATGAGGACAGGCTGGCAAGGTCAGCGCCGCCGGGCAGTTGATTGGCGTGCATCATCGCTATGGTTTCGGGGCGCAGCAGCCGGACGCCGTCCAGTTCCCCGCCGCGCAGCAGCATCAGGGCGAAGCGATGATAATCCTCCGCCGTCGACAGCAGGCCCCCGCCCCCCGACCGGAGGCGCAGGTTGCGCCGCCAGCTGCTGCGCTCCCCCCGTTCGTAGAGCGACAGCCGCCCGTCGCTGCCAAGCTGCCACGCATCGGTCATGCGGCCGGCCCGGTCATCGGGCAGCCGGAAGAATGTGTCCGTCATGTCCAAGGGCGCGAAGATGCGATCGGCAAGGAAGCTGCCCAGATCCGTGCCGCTCAGCCGTTCCACTATGACGCCGAGCACATCGGTCGAGATGGAGTAATTCCAGCGTTCGCCCGGCGAGAACTCCAGCGGCAGGCGGGCGACGGCTTCGATGAACTCGCCCGGTCCTCGCTTCTGGTGGAACTCGTCCAGACCCTGTTCGCGATAGAGGGCGTCGATCGGCGTCTGCCGCTGAAGCCCATAGGTAAGGCCGGAGGTGTGACGCAGCAGGTCGATCATCCGCATCGGCCGCCGCAAGGGCTGGCGGTCCATGCCGACGGTCAGGGCGGAAAATTCCGGCAGCACATCGGTCACCGGGTCTTGAAGCGCCACCAGCCCCTGCTCCACCAGCATCATGAAGGCGGCCGAGGTGACGGGCTTCGTCATGGAGGCGATGCGGAACAGCGCATCATTGCGCAGCGGCTCGCCCGTGGCGCGCGCGGCGCCGCTGACATGGTTCAAAAGCGGCTTTTCATCGCGCGATATCAGCAGGCGCAGATGCGGCAGCTTGCCGGACGCGACATAGTTCTGGTGCAGGCCGTCAGCCAGGGCATGCAGCCGCGCGGCGTCCATGCCCGCCGCCTGCGCGGCTGCTTCATCTGTCCATGTCTTCGCCTGCATGCTGCCTCCGGCCTATTCCGTCCCGCAGCTAGAACAGGCAAATGGCGGCCATGTCCATATGGGCCAGGCGAAATGACCGGACCGGATGGCCGCGCCTTACGGCTGGACCGCGAAGTCGAAGATGCGGGCCGACCCCGTGCCGCTGCCCCACATGCCCGGCCCCGTGCCCGCGCTGACGGAATAGAGGAAGCCATATTCTCCGGCAGGAAGGTCCGCCGTTGGCGTCACCTTGAACACGCCGGGCGTCACCTGCTCATAGTCGAAGGCGATGCGGTCCTTGTCCATCACGCCCGCCTTGGCTCCCGCCAGGTTCATGCTGCCCACCCGCGTTTCCCGCCGGTCCTTCTTCACGTCGAAGCGGATCAGCGAAAACTCGTTGGGCGAGGTGATGGCCGTCGCGGGCCCCGCCAGCCAGAGCGAAGGCGCGCCCGTCTGAGACAGGCCGCGCGTCGCTTCATCGAAGTAGAAATAGAAGGTAGGGCGCGGCCGCTGCGTGCGGGCCCTGGCGCTGGTGTTGGGAATGACCGCCTTGATGCTGAGCGAGGCGATGCCGCCGGTGAAGGCATAGCCCAATATGCCGCCGGTCTTGCTCTGGTTCGATGTCGTGGGGTCGATCCGCGCCATCTTGGGCTGAGGCAGCCAGTCCATCAGCATGTAGATGCCCGAAGGATGCGGCACCAGCGGATCGGGCGAGTCCGCCGAAAAAGCGGCCTTCGACGATACGGAGCCGGTGGCCCCGGCCTCGATCATGGCGGCGATGACCGGGCCGGTGACGCCATTCTTTTTCAACAGGATCAGATCATCGGTCGAAAGCGCATAATGGGCCGCCGAAGCCTTGATCTTGGCGATGACCGCTTCCTCGCCCAGTCCCGCCTGGACCAGCGCCACCACCATGTCGTTGGTCAGCGTCTCCGCCCGCACATCCGCAGGCAGCGCGCACGCGCCCATCAGCGCGAGCGCCGCCGTTGCCCTCCACAGCGTCATCTTGTCCCCCCTGTTGCCGGACATGCCCCCACATCCGGCCTCACGGCAAGGACTTAGACAGCGCGCCCCGATTCAGGCAAGCGCCTTGCGGATCAGTTCGTTGACGACCTGGGGATTGGCCTTGCCCTGCATGGCCTTCATCGTCTGACCGACGAAGAAGCCGAACAGCGCCTCCTTGCCCGCCTTATACTGTTCCACCTTGTCGCCATTGTCAGCCAGCACCTTGGCCACGGCGGCTTCGATCGCGCCGGTGTCGCTGGTCTGCTTGAGCCCCTTTTCCTCGACGATCGCGGGCGCGCGCTCGCCGGTTTCGAGCATGATCTCGAACACCTGCTTGGCGATGGTGCCGCTGATCGTGCCGTCCGCGACGAGCGCCAGCAGTTCAGCGCCCTCTTCAGGACCGACCGGGCTGTCTTCAAGGCTTTTGCCCAGCCGGTTGAGCGCGCCATAAAGTTCGGACAGCAGCCAGTTGGCCGACGCCTTCGCGACCTCGCCCTCGCTCTTTTTCTGGATGCGCGCGCCTTCGGCCAGCAGCGCTTCGAACCAGCGAGCCGTATCGGCGTCGGCCGTCAGCGTCGCGGCATTATAGGCGGAAAGGCCAAGCTGCTCCTCATAGCGGCGGCGCTTGGCGTCGGGCAGTTCGGGAAGCGACTGGCGGCATTCCTCCAGAAACACGTCGTCCAGCTCCAGCGGCAGCAGGTCGGGATCGGGGAAGTAGCGGTAATCATGCGCATCCTCCTTCGACCGCATGGAGCGCGTTTCATTCTTGTCCGGGTCGTAGAGGCGCGTTTCCTGCACGATGGTGCCGCCCGCCTCCAGTACATCGACCTGGCGGTTGGCCTCATATTCGACCACCGCCATGACGAAGCGGACGGAATTGACGTTCTTCGTCTCGGTGCGCGTGCCGAACTCATGCCCCGGCTTGCGGACCGACACATTGACATCCGCGCGCATCGAACCCTGGTCCATATTGCCGTCGCACGATCCCACATAGCGCAGGATCGTCCGCAGCTTCGACAGATACGCCCCTGCTTCGGCGGGAGAACGCATGTCCGGCTTCGACACGATCTCCATCAGCGCCACGCCCGAACGGTTGAGGTCGACATAAGAGCGGGTCGGGTGCTGGTCATGCATCAGCTTGCCCGCATCCTGCTCGACATGGATGCGCTCGATACCGATCCGCTTGGTCGCGGCATCGGGGTTCTTCTCGTCGAGATTGATCTCGATCTCCCCCTCGCCCACCAGCGGATGGTAAAGCTGGCTGATCTGATAGCCCTGCGGCAGATCGGCGTAGAAGTAGTTCTTGCGATCGAAGCGTGACCATTTGTTGATCTTCGCGTTGATCGCCATGCCGGTGCGCACCGCCTGACGGATGCACTCGCGGTTGGGCACGGGCAGCATGCCGGGCATGGCCGCATCGACTAGGCTGACCTGCGTGTTCGGCTCTGCGCCGAAAGCCGTAGCCGCGCCGGAAAAGAGCTTCGCCTGGCTCGTCACCTGCGCATGGACCTCCAGGCCGATCACGACCTCCCACTCGCCGGTTGCGCCCTGAATGCGATAGGTTGATTCAGTCATCTTCTTGTCCTCAAGTGTTCCCGCGAAGGCAGGAACCCGGGGTGAGTGCAGAGCCAAGCGGCCCTGGGCTCCGGCCTCGCCGGAGCACGGTTCGTTTTACCACCACTTCTCCGGCCGCGCCGTGAAGCCAGCCCGCTCCTCGATGGCAAGCCCGGCATTCAGCACGCCTTGCTCGTCCAGCGCCTTGCCGATGATCTGGAGGCCCAGCGGCAAACCTTGCGAGTCCAGCCCGCCCGGCACCGCCATGGCGGGCAGACCGGCAAGCGACGCGGGCACGGTGAAAATGTCGTTCAGATACATGGCCAGCGGATCGGCCTGCTTCTCGCCCAGTGCGAAGGAGGCGCTCGGCGCAGTCGGCGTCAGCAGCAGGTCGCACTTCTCAAACGCCTGCTCAAAATCGCGCGCGATCAGGGTGCGGACCTTCTGCGCCTGCGTATAATAAGCATCGTAGAATCCCGCCGACAGCACATAGGTGCCGATCATGATGCGGCGCTTGACCTCCGGCCCGAAACCGGCGGCGCGGGTCGCGGCATACATATCCTGGAGACCCGCCCCATCGGGAAGCTCGCGCTGCCCATAGCGCACGCCGTCATAGCGGGCGAGGTTGGACGAAGCCTCGGCAGGCGCGATGATATAATAGGTCGGCAGCGCATATTTGGTATGCGGCAAAGAAACCTCCACCACCTGCGCCCCCGCATCCTTCAGCCACTCGATCCCGCGATCCCACAGCGCCGCGATTTCGGCGTTCAGGCCATCGGGGCGATATTCCCTGGGAATGCCCACCGTCTTGCCCTTGAGATCGCTCGAAAGATTGGCTTCCCACTGCGGCACCGGCAGGTCCAGCGAGGTCGAATCCCTGGGGTCGAAGCCCGCCATGGTTTCCAGCAGGATCGCATTGTCGCGCACCGTCCGCGCCATCGGCCCGGCCTGATCGAGCGAGGAGGCGAACGCCACGATGCCCCAGCGAGAGCAGCGGCCATAGGTTGGCTTGATCCCGCTGATGCCGGTAAAGGCGGCGGGCTGGCGGATGGAGCCGCCCGTATCCGTCCCGGTCGCCGCCGGGCAGAGCCGCGCCGCGATCGCCGCGGAGGAACCGCCAGAGGAGCCGCCCGGCGCGAGCGCCGCATTGTCGCCGCCGCCCCGCCGCCAGGGGGAGATCACATTGCCGAAATAGCTCGTCTCGTTGGACGATCCCATGGCGAACTGGTCAAGGTTCAGCTTCCCCAGCATCCCCGCCCCCGCATCCCACAGCTTCTTCGACACCGTGGATTCATAGGTCGGCTTGAACCCTTCCAGCATGTGGCTGGCGGCGGTGGTCTGCACGCCTTCGGTGCAGAACAGGTCCTTCATGCCGATCGGCACGCCCGACAGCGGCTTCAACGCCTCGCCCGCAGCCTTCGCCTTGTCGGCTGCATCGGCGGCGGCCAGCGCCTTTTCCGGCGTCTCGACGATGAAGGCGTTCAGCGCCTTGGCGGACGCGACATTGGCATTGAACGCCTCCGCCACCTCGCGCGCGGAAAAGTCCCCGGCGCGGAAGCCGTCGCGAATTTCGGCAACTGTGAGGTCAGTAAGATCAGTCACGATTAAATTCCCGTTCGGGCTGAGCGAAGTCGAAGCCCATCACTGAGCGGAGCGAAGTGGCCTCCCGCTGGCCGGCCGTGCCCCTCGACAAGCTCCGGGCGAACGGATGGCGCGCCATCACTCAATCACCTTGGGCACCGCGAAGAAGCCATGTTCGGCCTGCGGCGCGTTCGCCAGCACCTTGTCGCGGACATCGCCATCGGTCACAACATCGTCGCGCAGGCGCAGTTTGTTGGGGATGACGGCGGTCATCGGGTCGACGCCGGTCACGTCCACCTCACCCAATTGCTCCACCCAGCCAAGGATGTTGTTGAGTTCGGGCACCATCGCTTCGGCTTCGGCGTCGGTCACCGAAATGCGCGAGAGGCTGGCGATCTTTTTCACGGTCTGAAGGTCTATCGACATGGGCCGCCGCTACCATCCGCTCACGCTTGCTTCAAGTCCGCACTTGCGCCCCGCTTGCGCCTGCGCCAGACATGCGCCCGCGCAGCGGGGGCGCGCAGCCCCGCATCGTGACGGAGAGCAGCCCCGTGGCCCGCAAATTCCTGTATGTCGTCGCCGGCCTGATCGTGCTGGTCCTCGCGGCATTGCTGGTCTACCGCATCTGGGGCATGCAACTGATCCGCGCGGTGATGGTCCCGCGCGAAGCCTTCACGCCGCTGCGGCCGCTTGCGCCCAATGCCTATGACGATCCCGGCATGTGGATCGCCCGGCCCGACATTCGCAAGGGCAATCCCGCCCTGTGGACGCCGCAGGGGTTGAAGGACGCGCCGGTGGCGAAAAAGGCGGCGGTCTTCTTCATTCACCCCACATCCTACATCACCACCTTCGGCGGCGCGCATTGGAACATGCGGCTGGACGACAAGGACGCGCTCAACACCGCGCGGCGCTTCGTGCAGGGTCAGGCAAGCGCCTTCAACGCGGTGGGCGACATTTGGGTGCCGCGTTACCGTCAGGCCAATTATGGCGCATTCCTGACCCGCGATCAGGCGGGCGATCAGGCGCTCGCCGCCGCCTATCGCGACGTGGCGCAGGCGTTCGCCGCCTTCCTCAAGGCCAATCCCGAAGGGCCGCTGATCCTGGCGGGGCACAGCCAGGGGTCGCGCCACCTGTTGCAACTTCTGCGCGAACAGGTTGCGGGAAAGCCCGTGGCGGAACGGATCGCGGCGGTCTATGCGGTCGGCTGGCCGGTGTCGGTGGAGGCTGACCTTCCGGCGCTGGGCCTGCCCGCCTGCGCGCGGCGCGATCAGGCGCATTGCCTGGTGAGCTGGCAAAGCTATGCCGAGCCCGCCGACCCGTCCCCCATCATCGAAACGTTCGAGCGCCGCAACGGCTATACCGGCCGGCCGCGCAAGGGCACGCATATGCTGTGCACCAATCCCATCACCGGCGCGTTCAACGGGTCGGCCCCGGCCAGCGCCAACCGGGGAACGCTGGACAGCCGCGACGACGCCAGGCCGCCGCGCCTGCTGACCGGCATCGTGCCAGCGCGCTGCGACACCAGCGGCGTGCTGATGATCGGGGAGCCCATCGACATGGGGCCGTTTACGTTGCCGGGCAATAACTACCATGTCTATGACTACAGCCTGTTCTGGGGCGATGTGCGCGAAGACGCGCGGCAGCGGCTGGCGACGTTCCTGAAATCATGACGCAGACCCTGCTGACCGCCGACCGCACGGCTTTTCGTGACGCTTTGCCGCAGGGCGGCCGCCTGCTGGGCATGGATGTGGGCACGAAGACGATCGGGCTGGCGCTGTGCGATGCGGGCTGGTCGATCGCCAGCCCGGCGCACACGGTCGCGCGCGGCAAGTTCAGCAAGGACAAGGTCGCGCTGGCCGCCTTCATCGAACAGCAGCAGGTCAGGGGGCTGGTCATCGGCCTGCCGCTGAATCTGGACGGCAGCGAAAGCCCGCGCTGCCAGGCGAACCGCGCCTTCGCCCGCAACATGGCCGACCTTGGCCTGCCGATCCTGCTGTGGGACGAACGCTGGTCGACCCAGGCGGTCACGCGCACCCTGCTGGAGGCGGACGCCAGCCGTGCGCGGCGCGGGGAACTGGTCGACAAGCTCGCCGCCAGCTACATTTTGCAGGGCGCGATAGACGGGCTGATGGCCGGGTTCTGAAGCCGCCGCCTATCCTCCGTCCCGGTCATAGACATCGGGCAGGAACTGCACGCCGTCTCCGCCCGGCGCCGCTGTCAGGTAAGTAAGATAGACCGGCACTGGCTGGGGCAGCGGCACATGCTGTTCGGGCTCGTCGCTTTCCGGCTTGAGCGGCTTGCCGAAGAACCAGCGGCCAAGGCGCTGCGCATCCTCCAGCCGGACGCAGCCATTGCTGAAATGGCGCGCGGGCTTCGCCAGCAAATCGCGCGAGGGCGTATCGTGCAGATAGATGCCAAGGTCGTTGGGAAACATGAACTTCACCTTCCCCATGGCGTTGGAACCGCCCGGCAGTTGCCGCACCCTCAACTGCTGCCGCCCGTCGGCGACCGCCTGCCAGTCTATCTCCGACTGGCTGAGCGGCCGGGCGTTCGCGCTCCAGTCGGTCAGCGCCTCATAGTTCAGGCGGCTGAGCGACGCGCCGTCGAGGATGCGGGGGGCAAGCTTGCGCTCCACCAGATCGGACGGCACGTTCCAATAGGGGTTGAGCGTCGCATAGCGCACCATGCCCGCCATCATCGGCGTCTGGCTTTCCTTCGCGCCCGCCACGACCTTCATCGTGCCGTCCTGCCGCCCCTTGCTATAGTACCAGAGGCGCGCGGAAGCGGCGTCCACCACCACATGCCGCACCCACGGCCCCGGCAGCAGCCGCGCCCGGTCAAGGTTCAGGGTCAGCTTGCGGTCGTACCAGTCCGGTCCGCGGTTCAGCGCCTCGATCGTCTGCGCGCCCGCGACGCCATCGGCCTTGAGGCCATGATCCGCCTGAAAGGCGCGAACCTTGGCGGCGAGCGCCTTGTCATAGCTGCTCCCGTCCGGCAGGCCGAGGCGGCGGCGCAGCATGGATACACCCTGCCCCTTCCCTCCGGGACGCAGCTTGACGTCAGCGGGAATGGCGACAGCGGGCAGGTCAGCCCAGCGCTTGGCGAAACTTGCTCTTGCGGCGCGCAGCTTCATGTAGAAGGGGCTCATCCACTCCGCATTGGCCACATAGTCGGGGAATGACGACGCCACGGCGGCGGCGCGCAGGATATCGGCGGGCTCCTCGTCCTTCGGCTCCACCTCCGGGTCGAGATAGCGCATCTTCACCCGCCTGGACGGCCGCCGCATGTCCTTGACCAGTTCGGCAAAGGCCTTGGACAGGGCGATGTCGGCGCGGGCGAGCAAGCGCGGGTCGCCATGGCTGCCATTCGCATCCTCCATGGCGCGCTCCAGGCCGCGTGGATCATAATCCTTGGGGTTGAGGCCATCGAGCCGGGCCGTCCTGACCAGCGCCAGCAAGGCGTCCGCCTGCGCGCCAAGCCTGTTGCCGTCGACCCATAGCGGCCAATAGCCGCGCGGACCGTAGAAGTCGCGCAGCTTCCCCCCGGCCGACGCGCGGATTTCCGCCCCGATGGTCGACTGCGCCGCGTCCTGCCCCGCCACCGGCTGCGCCATGGCGGAAACCGGGACAAGCCCGGCAGCCAACAGTCCCGGTATAAGGAAATGCCGAAACAGGCGGGCGCGGCAGGACAGCCGCGCCCCTGATATCAAATGTGTCAGCCGCGTTCTCCAGACCGGCTCGGCGGCGGGGGCGGAGGCGGCGGCGGGCAAGGCGGACCCTGCACCTCATGATACATGCCGTCGGCCGAATAATAGCCATCGACAATGCCGTCGCCATTGCGATCCGCGGCGACGGTGCCTGCGATCGCGCCGGGGCCGACCGGCGGCGCGGGCGCGATGGGTTCATCCCTTGTCGACGCGCACGCGCTCAGGGCGAGTGCCGTGCCGCCGAGAAGAGCCAATAGCCTGATTTTCATACCCTCTCCCTTGGCGACACGAGGACCGCGCGCCGGTTAGAACATGGACACTGCCAATCGCAGCGCAAGTGCAACGATCAACCCGCGCTTTGGAAGCCATTACCCGATCGCAATGACGATGGACCGTTGCCTATGCGCGATGGATTGCGGCCGCCTAGCCTTCGGCCCAGTCCGCCGAAGCAATCCCCTGCGCATAAAGCAGCACGGACAGGTCGCCGTGCACAATCTCCGCATGCGCGGCTTCCCGCGTTTTGGGCTTGGCATGATAGGCGACGCCCAGCCCCGCGCCCTGGATCATCGGAATGTCGTTCGCCCCGTCACCCACCGCCAGGGTGAGCGCCCGGTCGATGCCGCCCGCTATCGCCTGCTCCAGTTCCGCCAGCTTCCGCGCCGCATCGACGATCGGCAAGGCGACCGTGCCCGCCAGCGTCCCATCGGCGATGTCCAGCACATTGGCGACCGCGCTGTCGAAGCCGATCTCTTCGGCCACCGGCCCGGTGAAGCGGGTAAAGCCGCCCGACACCAGCAATGTCCGTGCCCCCCGCGCCTTCATCGTGCGGACCAGCGCCCTTGCGCCCGGCATGATCCTGACCCGCTCCGTCCGGCACCGGTCGATCGCCGCATCCTCCAGCCCCTTGAGCAGGGCGACGCGCTCATGCAGCGCGCCTGCGAAATCCAGTTCCCCGCGCATCGCCCGTTCGGTGATCTCGGCGATCTGCGGCTTGATCCCGGCATAATCGGCCAGCTCGTCGATGCATTCCACCGTGATCATGGTGGAATCCATGTCGGCGATCAGCAGCTTCTTCTCGCGCCCTTCGGCAGGCTGCACGATCACGTCCACCTTGCCGCCGATGTCCGTCAGCGCCGCGCGCGCCGTCACCGGATCGCTGCCGAAGAAGATGTCCGCCGCCTTGCCCTCGTCCAGCCACCGGCTGTCCACCGGCGCGCAGCCAGCGGTGGATAGCCGCGCGACGGCTTCCTCAATATCCCCCTGACTCAAGGCCGCACTTGCCACTAAGGTCGCGACGAACATGGACACTCCCGAAACAGATAAGGGCGAATCCCGCCCGCGCGTCGCGCTTATTGCCGGACCTACCGCCAGCGGCAAGAGCGCGCTCGCCATTGCGCTGGCGCGGGCGGCGAACGGCGTCGTCATCAATGCCGACGCCAGCCAGGTCTATGCCGACCTGCGCATCCTGTCCGCCCGCCCCTCGCCGGAGGAGATGGCGGATGTCCCCCACCGCCTGTTCGGACATATCGATGGAGCGGAGGCCTGCACCGCCGCCCGCTGGGCCAGCGAGGCGCGCGCCGAAGTGCGCAGGGCGCATGAAGAAGGGCGGCTGCCCATATTGGCCGGCGGCACCGGCCTTTACCTCCGCACGCTGCTGGACGGGATCGCGCCCGTGCCGGACATAGACCCCGCCATCCGCGCCGCCGTTCGCGCCCTGCCCGTGGCGCAGGCGCATGCGGCGCTGGCCATCGAGG
>NZ_ATHO01000160.1 GCF_000445065.1 Sphingobium quisquiliarum P25
GCCATAGCTGATTGCGGGCGGGCGCGGCGAGGATGCCGATCCGCACCGCCCCATGTTCGACCAGCGCAACGGATACCGCCCAGCCAGTGCGCCCGCGCAGATAGTCGCGCGTGCCGTCGATCGGATCGACCACCCACACGCGCGAAAGGCCAAGCCGGTGGACCGTGTCGGCCGTCTCTTCCGAAAGCCATCCGGCGGACGGATCGATCGCGCTCAGGCTACGGCGCAGCATATCGTCTATTTCAAGGTCCGCCTCGCAAACGGGGTGGCCGGGCAGCTTTTCCCATTGACGGACCAATGTCTGGCCGCCCGCCCACAGGGCCAGTGCGCGGTCCGCAGCGTCCGAAACCGCCCCGGCAACGGCGCGCAGGTCGATATCAGCCTCCGGCAATGGTCATCCCGTCGACGCGCAATGTGGGAACGTTCATGGCATGGCGGAAGCTGAGGTCGTTCGCGGCCGTCATCGCGCGGAACATCTCCTTGAGATTGCCTGCGATGGTGATTTCCGAAACCGCTCCGCCGATCGCGCCATCCTCGATCAGGAAGCCCACCGCGCCCCGGCTATAGTCGCCGGTGACGCCGTTGACGCCCATGCCGATCAGGCTGGTGACATAAAGGCCGCGCTTGATGTCCGCCATCAGTTCGGCGGGCGTGACGCTGCCGGGCTCCATATGGACATTGGTGACGCCCGGCCCGCCGCCGCCCCGGCCCGCATGCCCGGTCGGCGCAAGCCCAAGCTGGCGGGCCGACGCGCTGTCGAGCAGCCATCCGGTCAGCACGCCCCGTTCGATCAACGCCCGGCGCGCGACGGGCAGGCCTTCGCCGTCGAAGGGCCGCGAACGCAGGCCGCGCGGCCGCAGGGGGTCATCGATAATAGTGATTGAACTATCAAATAGCGCCTGCCCAAGCGAATCGAGCAGGAAGCTGGACCGCCGCGTGATCGCGGGGCCCACAATGCCGCCGATCAGATGGCCGATCAGGCTGGAGCCGATGCGCGGATCGAAGACGACCGGCATGACGCTGCTGCCAGCCTTGACGGGGTTGAGCGCAGCGACCGCCCGCTCCCCCGCGCGGGCGCCGATGGCGGACGCGTCCTCCAGATCCTCCAGATAGCGGGCGCTGTGGCTGGCATGGTCGCGCTGCATGCCAGCGCCGGTCCCCGCAAGCACGCTCGCCCAGGTGGAATGGCTGGTGCCCGCATAGGATCCGGCAAAGCCGTGGCTGGTGACGAGCGCCATCTGGCTGCGGCCGTTGGACGCGCCGCCGCCTTCGCTGTTGGTGACGCCCGGCACCGCCCGCGCGGCTTCCTCGACAGCCAGTGCGCGTTCGCGCAGCATGGCGGGCGCGGGCTCCGATGGGTCGATTAGGTCGAGATCAGCGGGCGCTTCGCGCAGCAGGCGGTCCTCCGGCGCGAGCCCGGCATAGGGGTCTTCGGGCGCCTCGCGCGCCATGGCGATGCAGCGTTCGACCAGCGTGGCAAGCGTCTTGGGATTCATGTCCGACGCGGAAATGCTGGCAGACCGCTGCCCGACAAACAGGCGGAGGCCGATTTCCTCCCCCTCCGACCGTTCCACATCCTCCAGCGCGCCAAGGCGGACCGCGACCGTGGTCGACGCGTTGCCCGCATAGACGGCATCGGCGGCGTCCGCCCCCGCCCTGCGAGCCGCCGTCACCAGATCCTGAGCGCGCGACTGGGCTTCTTCGAGGCTGAGCATGGGCGAACGATAATCCTGCTATGGCGTGTGAGGCTCAAGGGCCTTACGCGCTTGGTCCGGGCGGGACAAGCTGCCCGTCGAGCCAGTGTTTCAGAAGATGCCGGGCGACCGCCATGGGCGGCGGCGCGATGAAGGGCGCGCCGGGTTCGTTGGCCAGCGCCGCGCGCACGCCGTCCGCATCGCACCAGAAGGCATGCTCTATCTCCGTCTCGTCCAGCGTCAGCGCGTCGTCACCGGCGACGCCGATGCAGGCGACCATCAGCGAAGAGGGAAAGGGCCAGGGCTGGCTCATGACATAGCGGACGGAATGGACGGTGACGCCCGCTTCCTCCTTGATTTCCCGCGCGACCGCTTCCTCGATCGTCTCGCCCGGCTCGATGAAGCCGGCGAGCGCGGAATAGAAGCGTTCGGGCCAGCGATGCTGCCGCCCCAGCAGCACCCGCCCGTCATGTTCGGCGAGCATGATGGCGACGGGATCGACGCGGGGAAAATGTTCCGAACTGCATGCATCGCAGCGCCGCGACCAGCCCGCCTTTTCGGCTTGCGTCGGCGATCCGCAGACCGAGCAGAAGCGGTGCCGGGCGTGCCAGTGGACCAGGCTGCGCGCCGTGCCGTACAGCGCGATCTCATGCGCGGGCAGTTCGGTGGCGATGGCGCGGCTGCGCTCCGTGGGGAAGAAGCCGCCTTCCACCCGCTCCGCCAGACGGGCGAAGATGGGGCGCTGGAGGTCGTCCAGGCCCAGCAGCACATGATCCTCCGCCCGCGCGCCGGGCGCGGCGGCCTCCATCACCAGATGCCCGTCAGCGGTGACGGGATCGAGCCCGTCCAGCGCGACGATGCGCGTCTCCGGCAGGGCGAAGGTCTGGGCGGCGAGATCCGGCCGGGTGCGGATATGATCGACCCGGTCGAGCCTTCCTCCCACAAAGCCGAGCTGTTCGCGGGTGAGCGCGCCGGGGTCATGCATGATATCTGCTCTCCTTCATCGCGGCCTGCGCCGCACGGCGGAACAGGGTAGGGAACCCCGCCTCCTCCAGCCGCTCCAGCGGCCACCATTCACCCTCCCCCGGCGGCGTGACGTCCGGCGGCAGATGCGCGACATGGATGGTCAGGCTGAGCGAGAAATGAGTGAAGACATGCGCCACCGGATCGGCGAGCGTCGTCCACCGCGCCTCCAGCGGCGGGGCCGGATCGGGCGCGGCGCTCCAGTCGGACGAGGGCAGAGCGCGCATCCCGCCCAGCAAACCCTTGCCGGGACGGCGGACCAGCCAGACATGACCGTCCGCCCGCTCCATCCACCAGCCATGGCCGGTGCGGTGCGGCTTCGCCTTCTTCGCCAGCCTGACGGGAAAGGCGGCGGGGTCAGCGGTGCGGAAGGCGGCGCAATCGTCCCTGAGCGGACAGATGCCGCAGGCGGGGTTGCGCGGCGTGCAGATGGTCGCGCCCAGATCCATCATCGCCTGCGCGAAGTCGCCCGCGCGGCTGTCGGGCGTGATGCGATCCGCCGCCGCGCGAATTTCCGGCCGGGCGGCGGGCAGAGGGGTTTCGATGGCGAAAAGGCGCGCCACCACCCGTTCGACATTGGCGTCCACCACCACGGCCCTTTGGCCAAAGGCGATGGCGGCGACGGCGGCGGCGGTATAGTCCCCGATCCCCGGCAGCGCGCGCAGCCGCTCCTCCGACGCGGGAAACGCGCCGCCAAGATCCCCCGCGACAGCGCGGGCGCAGGCGAGCAGATTGCGGGCGCGGGCATAGTAGCCCAGCCCCGCCCATGCCGCCATGACATCGGCATCCTGCGCCCCGGCAAGCGCGTCCACGGTGGGCCAGCGATCGGTGAAGGCGTGGAAATAGGGGATGACGGCCGCGACCGTGGTCTGTTGCAGCATCACTTCCGACAGCCACACGCGATAGGGATCGGCGGCGTTGCTGCCCGGCGGCGCGCGCCAGGGAAGGCGGCGGGCGTGGACGTCATAATGGGCCAGCAGGTCACTGGCGATTTTTGTGTGAGTCCCCTCGACGCGCATGGCGGCGCTATGCCATTAAGCGGGCGATGACGGAACGCCCTGCAACGCCGAAAATGAAAATACGCGACGCCGCGGCGGCCGAGCGCCCGCGCGTGGGCGGTCCCCGGCAGATTGCCGACCTGATGCCGCAGATCGGCGCGGCGGCTTTCCGCAAGTTCGGCTTCGTCCAGTCCAGCGTCGTCACCCGCTGGCCCGAAATCGTCGGCGCGCATTATGCCGCCATCTCCGCACCTGAATCGATCCGCTTCCCGGTGGGCAAGAAAGCGGGCGGCACGCTGCAACTGACGGTCATGAGCGGCCATGCGCCGATGATCCAGCATGTGCTGCCGGACATCATCGAACGGGTGAACCGATTCTTCGGCTATGCGGCGGTGACCAGGATCGCGATGCGGCAGGGCGAGGTGCGCGCCACCCCCAGCGAACGCCGCCCGCTGCCCCGCAACCTGAAGCCGGTGCCGGTGGAACTGGGCGAATCGCTGCGCGACATCGGCGATCCCGAATTGCGCACGGTGCTGGAATCGCTGGCGCAGGGGCTTGCCAATTCCAGCGGCTTGCCCAAGATCAGCTGACATCGCCTTTCCGCTTCCGTTCAGGAGGCGCGCTATATGGAACCGGCATATGAGAAAGCTTCTCCTGCCCCTTGTCCTCGCGGCCCTGCCCGCCGCGCTTGCCGCCGCTCCGGCCGCGAAGTGGACCAGCCACGTCACCGTGTCGCCGATCGGCGGCCATGTGCTGGGCAATCCCGCCGCGCCGACCAGACTGGTCGAATCCGACATTCTCAAGATGATCGAGGGCTTTGAGGATTTCACACCCGATAACGATCCTCACGGCGAGCATGACGCCGGTTTCCTTTATCGCGACGTGATCGGCCAATGGCATACTCGCTGGACCGACGACAGCACGCGCCCTGCCCTCTCGGTCATGTGGAAGTTCGACTATTACGCCCGTTCTCGTCAAGCGGATCGAGGAGCAGGTTACGACGGGAACGCCCGTTATCGTTGAGGGCAAGCTTGAAACGCGGATGTGGGAGCATGACGGGCAAAAGAAGTATGTGACCGAGATCGTTGTCCGCCCCTATGTCGGTGACTTGATCGTATTGAACCGCCGCAGCATCGAACCCAAGGCCGACACCGCGCCGGAAGATTTCACCCCTGCCCCTAGCGCGGCCGACTACTTCCAAGGGGCAGCGGTTCCCGTCAACGAGCTGGAGGACGAAATTCCGTTCTAATCCCGATCCGCCGGCTCCTAGCCGAAATTCAGGCGATGCCCAATCCGGGGGTCATGCGGACGGGCGATCCCAGCGGCGCAGCGCCATGCCGATCAGCGTCACCGCACCGGCGCCCAGCATCAGCAGCGGCACCGCGACATGCGGGGGCACCGGATGCAGCGTGAAGACGAGCCCCGTCGCCGCCGCGGGCGGATGGACCGCACGGGCCGCCATCATCAGCAGCAGGCCGAGCGTGGCGGCGATGATCGCGACCAGCACCGAAGCGCCGAACATCCAGCCGGCCAGCGAACCGACGAACGCGGTCGCGGCATGCCCCGCCATGATCGGCCAGGGCCGCGCCGAGGGAGCCGAGGGGGTCGTGGCAATCAACGCGACCGAATTGACCAGCGGCATCCACATCGCAACGATCGCGAAATGATAAGCGAGCCCACCGAACAGCGCGAGGGTGGCGAGAAAGACCGAGCCTGCCAGCCCGATCCGCCGCCACGACATCGCATCGGTCGTCGCCCACTTCATCCTGCATTCCCCAAGTGGCGTGTCGTTTGAGGTGAAGATCGCCTGTATCCGAGCGCTAGACAAGGATTTTCTGCCGCAAGCGGCACCTGCGGTCGCGCAGACTGCTGGATCTGGACGGATCAGACCGCGAAGCCGCTGTTTCCTTGCCCAGGGGCGGCGTTTTTCAGCGCAGCGGACAGATCTGTCCAGCCGCTTTCGTTCAGTTTGAGCGTGGATCGCGATCATGCGCATAGCGGTGGCGCTCGCAATCGGCGGATAGCGGCGAGGATGGCGCGTACCATCGTGCCGGTGACAGCGACCTCGGCCAGCTGGAAGGTGATGGTGCGGGCGTGACGGACCACACGTGCCCCGATCTTGATCAGCTTCAGTTGCAGGCTGGTCAACGACCAGTCGGCCATGGCCTCGGGCAGCTCGATGCAGCGCAAGAAGGTGGCCAGGTTGTACGCCAGGGCGTGCAGTTGCAGCCGCACCTCATTGTCGCGGAACTTCCGGCACGACAGCCGCGTCCAGCGAAAGGCGTATTTGCCCTCTTTGATGTGCTGCTCGGCGGTGCCGCGCTGGTTGTAGAACCGCACCACCCAGTCCGGCTCCATCGGCAGGTTGGTGACGATGAAGCCGACACGCGGGAACAGTTCGCCCGGATGCCATTCGATCTTGGCGATCACCCGGCGTTCCTTGTCCCAGGACGCCGCCTGATACTCGAATTCCTCGAAGAACCGCTTGACCTTGGTCAGTGACGGCCGCCCGACAGGGCGCGTTAGCCGATGCGCGATCTTGTCCTTGAGGACCGCGTTTGCGGGCAGCCGGATGGCGTAGAAGAACCGCGCTTCTTCCAATCGCTCATAGATCGCCGGGATCGCGTAGGCAGCATCGGCCCGGAAGAACCTGCCACCAAGGTCGCGCTCCGCGTAGCGCGCAATGACGGGGTCGAGAACATCACGCCAGCCATCGGCGCTGTGGACGTTGCCATGGCGCAGGGCGCAGCGTTCCAGCATCCCGAACTGGTTGAACAGAAAGTTGGGGTGATAGCAGCTACAGTCGAAATGGCCATTCCAGGCGGACCCTTCCTGGTCGCCATGGGTCGGGCTGACCGAGCTGTCCATGTCCAGAACGATGTACTTCAGCCCGTTACGGTCATGGAACCGGTCGATCCATTG
>NZ_ATHO01000161.1 GCF_000445065.1 Sphingobium quisquiliarum P25
CGCCCGGCTGGGCCTGGATTTCGTTTTCGTCAGCCATGATCAGAACTCCAGCCCGCCTTCACGGGCGGCATCGGCCAGCGCCTTGACGCGGCCATGGAACAGGAAGCCACCGCGGTCGAACACGACCTTGGTGACGCCCGCCGCCGTAGCAGCGGCAGCGACGCGCTTGCCGACATCGGCAGCAGCTTCGGAAGTAGCGCCGGTCTTGCCGCGCACATCCTTGTCCAGGGTCGAAGCGGCGGCCAGGGTCTTGCCCTGGGCGTCGTCGATGATCTGGGCATAGATGTGACGGCCCGAACGATGGACGCTCAGGCGGGGCTTGTGGCCCGAAACCGCCTTGAGCGCGGTGCGAACGCGGCGGCGGCGCCGCGCGAAGAGGGAAAGCTTTGCCATCTTACTTCTTCTTCCCTTCCTTGCGGAAGATGAACTCGCCGGCGTACTTGATGCCCTTGCCCTTATAGGGTTCGGGCTTGCGCCAGCGGCGGATCTCGGCGGCAACCTGACCCACCTTCTGCTTGTCGATGCCGCTGATCTCGACCGTGGTGTTATCCGGGGTCTTGATCTCGATGCCTTCAGGCACCGCGAAATCGACGTCATGCGAATAGCCGAGCTGTAGCTTCAGGGTCTTGCCCTGGGCGTTGGCGCGGTAGCCGACACCGGTGATCAGCAGCTTCTTGGAGAAACCCTCGGTCACGCCGGTGATCAGGTTCGCGATCAGCGTGCGCTGCATGCCCCAGAAAGCGCGAGCGCGCTTGCTGTCATTGGCAGGTTTCACGGCGATCGAACCGTCTTCGATGCTGTAGGTCACTTCGTCGGCCAGCGGCAGCGACAGGGTGCCCTTGGGCCCCTTCACCGACAGCTGACCGCCTTCGATGGCGGCGGTCACGCCCGCGGGGACGGCGACCGGCTTCTTACCAGTACGGCTCATCAGAACACCTCCGCCAGCACTTCGCCGCCGACATTCTGCTCGCGCGCTTCGGCGTCGGACAGAACGCCGCGGGGCGTCGAGACAATGGTGATGCCCAGGCCATTGCGCACTACCGGCAGTTCCTTGGAACCCGAATAGACGCGGCGGCCAGGCTTCGAAACGCGGGCGACATGCTTGATCGCCGGCTGGCCTTCGAAATATTTGAGCTCGATACGCAGGCCGGGGTGCTTGCCGAGGGCTTCCTCGGAATAGCCACGGATATAGCCTTCGCGCTGGAGCACGTCGAGCACGCGGGCGCGCAGCTTCGAAGCGGGGGACACAACGCTGTCCTTCTTCGCCTGCTGCCCGTTGCGGATGCGGGTGAGCATATCACCCAGGGGATCGGTCAATGCCATCTCAAATGATCCTTACCAGCTCGACTTGGTGACGCCGGGGATCAGGCCCTTGTTGGCCAGATCACGCAGCTGCACGCGGCAGAGACGGAATTTGCGGTAGTAAGCGCGAGGACGCCCCGTCAGCTCGCAGCGGTTCCGAATGCGGGTCGGATTGCCGTTGCGGGGGATCTCCGCCATCTTCAGACGCGCGATCAGACGATCGCTGTCGTCGGCCGCGGTATCATTCGCGATCGCCTTGAGCTTCGCATAGCGGCCGGCATATTTCTTCACCAGCTTCTTGCGGCGCTCGTTCTTGTTGATCGAACTCAGTTTCGCCATGACTTAAGTTCTCTTCCTTTGTCTATGCAATGGGAGAGAAGCGGGGCCTTTTCAGGCCGCCTGCTTCTGCTCTTCAAGCGGGAAGGGGAAGCCGAAGAGACGCAGCAGTTCGCGCGCTTCCTCGTCCGTCTTCGCCGTGGTGGTCACGATGATGTCCATGCCGCGCACCTTGTCGATGCGGTCATAGTTGATCTCGGGGAAGATGATCTGCTCCTTGATGCCGAAGGCATAGTTGCCACGGCCGTCGAAGCTCTTCGGATTGAGACCACGAAAGTCGCGCACGCGCGGCAGAGCGATGTTGATCAGGCGATCAAGAAACTCATACATGCGCTCGCGGCGCAGCGTGACCTTGGCGCCGATCGGCATGCCTTCACGCAGCTTGAACTGCGCGATCGACTTGCGGGCCTTGGTGATGACCGGCTTCTGGCCAGCGATCAGTTCCATTTCCTCGGCGGCTGATGTGACCTTCTTCTTGTCCTGGGTCGCCTCGCCCACGCCCATGTTGAGCGTGATCTTCTCGATCCTGGGCACTTCCATGACGTTCTTGTAGCCGAACTTCTCGGTCATCGCCTTGACGATTTCGGCATCATACTGCGCCTTGGAGCGCGGAATGTACTTGTCGGCCATTACAGCACCTCACCGGACTTGACGGCGACGCGGACCTTCTTGCCGTCGCGATCCTCGAAACGGACGCGGGTCGGCTTGCCGTCCTTGTCAGCGACCGCCACGTTCGAAATGTGGAGCGGCGCCGGCTTGCGGTCGATGCCACCCTGCGGGTTCGACTGGTCGGGCTTGCGGTGACGCGCATGCACGTTGATGCCTTCAACGAGGACCTTGTCCTCCTTGGGCAGCACAGCCAGGACAGCGCCGGTACGGCCCTTGTCCTTGCCAGCCAGGACGACAACCTTGTCGCCCTTCTTGATCTTCGCAGCGCTCATTACAGCACCTCGGGAGCAAGGCTGATGATCTTCATGTGCTGCTTTGCGCGCAGCTCACGAACGACGGGGCCAAAGATGCGGGTGCCGATCGGCTCCTGGTTCTTGTTGATCAGCACGGCGGCGTTGCCGTCGAAGCGGATCACCGAACCGTCGGGACGGCGGATGTCCTTGGCGGTGCGGACGATGACGGCGCGATGCACGTCACCCTTCTTCACCTTGCCGCGAGGCTGCGCTTCCTTGATCGAGACGACGATGATGTCGCCCACGCTCGCGAAGCGCCGCTTCGAGCCGCCCAGCACCTTGATGCACTGGACGCGCTTGGCGCCGCTGTTGTCAGCGACGTCAAGATTGGATTGCATCTGGATCATGGATCCGGTTCCTTCTTATCTGGCCTACCGAGACTGTCCCGGCGGTTCCGAATTCGTGGTTTCGGCCGGAAGATTCGAAACACGAAGCGCGGGCCTGTAACCTTTCCGACAGGAAAAGGCCAGCCCCGCGTCCGAATTTTCGACCTTTACGGCCGGTGACTGGCCTCAGGCCGCCGTTTCGGGCGACTTGTGGGTGTCCACGCGCTCGACGACCTTCCAGGTCTTGAGCTTGGAAATCGGAGCGGTCTCCTCGATGCGGACCGTTTCGCCTTCCTTGTAGACATTGCCCTCGTCATGGGCATGGTACTTCTTCGAACGGCGGATGATCTTGCCGTAGAGCGCATGCTTCACCTTGCGCTCCACGCGAACCACCACCGTCTTGTCAGCCTTGTCGGAAACCACCGTTCCCGTCAGCACGCGCTTGGGCATCGTGTGTTTCCTTTACTTCGCGGCCGAGCGCGAACGCTCGGTCTGCAGGGTCTTGATCTGCGCGATCGACCGGCGGACTTCACGCACGCGGCTGGGCTTTTCCAGCTGGTTGGTGGCCGCCTGGAAGCGCAGGTTGAACTGCTCGCGCTTCAGGTTGTTGAGTTCGGCCGACAGTTCGTCGTCCGTCTTGGTCTTGAGGTCGGCAACGTTCGCCACGGCTTAGCCCTCCAGGTGCGAGGTGTCGCCGAGGCGGGCAACGACCTTGGTCTTGACGGGCAGCTTCATCGCGGCACGCGAGAATGCCTCTGCTGCGAGCGGGCCGGGTACGCCGTCCAGTTCGAACAGGATACGGCCCGGCTTGACGCGAGCGGCCCAATATTCGACCGATCCCTTACCCTTGCCCTGACGGACTTCGGCAGGCTTCTTGGAAACCGGCACGTCGGGGAACACGCGGATCCACAGACGGCCCTGACGGCGAAGGTGACGCTGGATCGCACGGCGTGCCGCCTCGATCTGGCGGGCGGTGACGCGCTCGGGTTCAAGAGCCTTCAGACCATAGGCGCCGAAGTTCAGAGCAGAACCGCCCTTGGCGTCGCCCTTGATCCGGCCCTTGAAGGTCTTGCGGAACTTCATTTTTTTCGGTTGCAGCATGACGCTATACCTACCTTATTCTCAGCGCGCCGGGCGCACGCCGGAGGTCTGAGCCTCCAGCATCAGCCGGTCGGTAGCCATCGGATCGTGACCAAGGATTTCGCCCTTGAAGATCCAGACCTTGATGCCGCAGACGCCATAAGCGGTATGCGCTTCGGCTTCGGCATAATCGACGTTCGCGCGCAGCGTGTGCAGCGGAACGCGGCCTTCGCGATACCATTCCACGCGGGCGATTTCCGCGCCGCCCAGACGGCCGCCGCAGGTGATCTTGATGCCCTCGGCGCCGAGACGCAGAGCCGACTGCACCGCGCGCTTCATGGCGCGACGAAAAGCGACGCGGCGTTCCAACTGGTCGGCGATACCCTGCGCAACGAGCTTGGAATCGATTTCCGGCTTGCGGATTTCGACAATGTTCAGGCTGACGTCCGAAGAGGTCAGGCTGCCCAGCTTCTTGCGCAGCTTTTCGATGTCCGCGCCCTTCTTGCCGATGATGACACCGGGACGGGCAGCGTAGATCGACACGCGGCACAGCTTGGCCGGACGCTCGATCACGACCTTCGAGATCGCGGCCTGCGGCAGGTTCTTCATGATATACTGGCGGATCTTCAGATCCTCCAGCAGCAGGCGGCCATAGTCCGCGCCTTCGGCGAACCAGCGGCTGTCCCAGGTGCGGTTGATCTGCAGGCGCAGACCGATCGGATTGCTCTTGTGACCCATAGTCTTACGCCTCCGCTTCTTCAGCTGCCTCACGCACGACAATGCGCACGCGGCTGAAGGGCTTCAGGATCCGGGTCGACTTGCCGCGGCCGCGGGCGTGGAAGCGCTTCATGGTGAAGCTCTTGCCCACCGATGCTTCCGCGACGACCAGCGCGTCGACGTCCAGATTGTGGTTGTTTTCCGCATTGGCGATGGCCGAAGCCAGCACCTTGCGCACATCGACCGCCATCGCCTTCTTCGAGAAGGCGAGGATGTTCAGCGCGTCCTCGACCTTGCGGCCGCGAATGAGCGTGGCGACCAGGTTCAGCTTCTGCGCCGAACCACGGATCTGCGTGCCAACGGCCAGCGCCTCATTGTCGGCGACGCGACGGGGAGCCTTTTCCTTGCTCATTAGCGCTTGCCCTTCTTGTCGGCAGCGTGGCCGGGGAAGTAGCGGGTCGGGGCGAATTCGCCCAGCTTGTGACCCACCATGTCCTCGTTCACCGAGACCGGCACATGCTTGCGGCCGTTATAGACGTTGAACGTCAGGCCAACGAACTGCGGCAGGATGGTGGAGCGGCGCGACCAGGTCTTGATCGGACCAGCACGGCCACCGGCATCCTGAGCGACTTCCGCCTTCTTCAGAAGGCTGAGGTCCACGAACGGACCTTTCCAGACGGAACGAGCCATCTCGCTTACCTCTTCTTCTTCGCGTGGCGGCTACGGATGATGAACTTGTCCGTCGCCTTGTTGTGGCGGGTGCGCGCACCCTTGGTCGGCTTGCCCCAGGGCGTGACCGGATGACGGCCGCCCGAGGTCCGGCCTTCACCACCGCCATGCGGGTGGTCGACCGGGTTCTTCGCCACACCGCGCGTCAGCGGACGCTTGCCGAGCCAGCGGTTGCGGCCGGCCTTGGCGAGGTTGGTGTTGGCGTTGTCCGGGTTCGACACGGCACCGACGGTGCCCATGCAGTCCGAACGGATGTAACGCTGCTCGCCCGAGGACAGGCGGACCATCACCATGCCACGATCGCGGCCGACCAGCTGGGCATAGGTGCCCGCCGAACGGCAGAGCTGACCGCCCTTCCCGGGCTTCATCTCGATATTGTGGATGATGGTGCCGACCGGCATCTGACCGAGTTCCATCGCGTTGCCCGGCTTCACGTCAGTCTTCTTGCCCGCGACGACCTTGTCACCGGGAGCCAGACGCTGCGGCGCCAGGATATAGGCCTGGGTGCCGTCGGGATAGTTGACCAGCGCGATGAAGGCGGTGCGGTTGGGGTCATATTCCAGACGCTCAACCGTGCCCTCGACGTCCCACAGGCGGCGCTTGAAGTCGATGATGCGGTAACGCTGCTTGTGACCGCCCGCGATGCCGCGCGAGGTCACATGGCCCTTGTTGTTGCGGCCGCCGGTCTTGCGCTTGCCTTCGGTCAGCGCCTTGACGGGCTTGCCCTTGTGCAGGCCGCTGCGGTCGACGAGGATCAGGCCGCGCTGGGCCGGGCTCGTCGGGTTGTAGCTCTTAAGCGCCATGGTCAGCGCACTCCTTCGGTGATGTCGATCGACTGGCCGTCAGCCAGGCGAACGATCGCCTTCTTCACGTCAGACCGCGTGTAGGGCTTGCCCTTCCACTTCTTGGTCTTGCCCTTGGCGACCAGCGTGTTCACGCTCTTGACGGTCACGCCCCAGAGCGCTTCGACGGCGGCCTTGATCTCCGGCTTGGTCGCGTCATTGGCAACCTTGAAGACCACGGCGTTGTTCTCGGAGAGAAGGGTCGACTTCTCGGTGATGACCGGCGCGACAACCACGTCATAATGACGGTTGTCGACCTTCGCGGCTTCTTTCTTAGCCATTGAAACGCGCCTCCAGCTTTTCGACCGCGGCGCGCGTCAGCACCAGCGAATCCGCCCTAAGGATGTCGTAGACATTAGCGCCGACAGCCGGCAGCAGGTCCACGCCGACGATGTTCGCCGAAGCCTTCGCAAAGCTGACATTCACCGCGTCGCCGTCGATGAACAGCGCCCGATTGCCAGTTGCACTGAGGTTCAGCTTGGCGAGCTGCGCGACCAGAGCCTTGGTCTTGCCTTCCGCCACGTCGAGATTGTCGAGAACGATCAGCGATCCGTCCTTCGCCTTCGACGACAGGGCCATTTTCAGGCCGAGCGCACGCACCTTCTTGTTGAGGTCGTGACCGAAGGTGCGGGCGCGGGCGCCGTGTGCCTTACCACCGCCGATGAACACGGGCGCCTTGCGGTCGCCGTGACGAGCCGTACCGCCGCCCTTCTGGCGGCCGAACTTCTTGCCGGTGCGGGCGACGTCCGAACGCTCGCGGGTAGCGCGAGCCGGGGCGCGACGCTTTTCAAGCTGCCAGAGGACGACGCGGTGCAGGATGTCGGTGCGGGGCTCGACGCCGAACACGGCATCGTTCAGCTCCACATCGCCAGCGGCTTGCGCGTCGAGGGTCTGTACCTTGACCTTCATGATTAGCCCTCCTGGCCTTCGGTGGCTTCGGGAGCGGCGGCTTCTTCAGCCGGCGTCTCGGCCGGAGCGCTGTTGCTGTTGGCAGCCTGCTTCAGGCTGGCGGGATAGGGGGCATCCGCCGGGCGCTTCACCTTGACGGCGTCGCAAACGGTGAGCCAGGTGCCCTTGGCGCCCGGAACGCTGCCCTTGACGAACAGCAGGCCGCGCTCGACATCGGTGCGCACGATTTCCAGATTCTGCTGGGTCCGCTCGCGGTCACCCATGTGACCTGCCATCTTCTTGTTCTTGAAGACGCGGCCCGGATCCTGGCGGTTGCCGGTCGAACCATGGGCACGGTGGCTGATGGACACGCCGTGGGTGGCGCGCATACCGCCGAAACCCCAGCGCTTCATGGCGCCCGCGAAACCCTTGCCCTGGGTATGACCGGCGACATCGACCAGCTGACCGGCGATGAAATGGTCGGCCGCGATCTCGGCGCCGACATCGAGGAGCGCATCCTCGGCGACACGGAATTCGACCAGACGCGCCTTGGGCTCCACTTCCGCCTTGGCGAAGTGGCCGCGCTGCGGCTTGGCGACATTCTTGACCTTCGCAACGCCCGCGCCGAGCTGAACCGCGACATAACCGTCACGATCGACTTCCTTGCGGGCTACGACCTGATTACCCTCAAGGGCCAGAACCGTAACCGGAACGTGCCGTCCGTCCTCCTGGAACAGGCGGGTCATCCCGACTTTCTTAGCGATCACGCCTGTGCGCATCACTGATTACTCCCATAGAGGCCCGCCTTAGCAGCGGGCGTATCCAACGAAAAAACCGCTCAGGATCTCTCCTTCGCGGCCCAACCCAAATAGCGATCACCCCGTCAGGGTTGGATGCCGACCCCTGCTCGGGGAAGGCGACGGGGGACCGGAGACCACGGACCTTCCAGTTCACCGGAGGAGCCGTGCGGTATCCCTTGTGCCGTTTTGAGCTTCCGGTCGCCCGGAATGCCCGATACCCTGCCCTCCCCAGGGAAAGCAGGGACTTGCCAGCCTTTTAGGCCAGCTTGATTTCGACGTTCACGCCGGCAGCCAGATCCAGCTTCATCAGCGCGTCGACCGTCTGCGGCGTCGGCTGCACAATGTCAAGCATGCGCTTGTAGGTGCGGACCTCGAACTGCTCGCGCGACTTCTTGTCGATGTGCGGGCCACGGTTGACCGTGAACTTTTCGATGCGCGTCGGAAGGGGAATCGGACCGCGGATAAGAGCGCCGGTGCGGCGGGCGGTGTCGGCGATGTCGCCGGTCGCCTGATCAAGCACGCGATGATCGAACGCCTTCAGGCGAATGCGGATATTGCTGTCCATTGTTCCTGTACCGATGCGAAAGAGCCAATAACAAACCGCCCCATCTGCTGCCCTTCTAGCTCATTCGAGCCGGAGAAAGGCGATCCGGGGCGGTGAAAATTCCGAGCGGCGCGAATCAGGCGATTCGCGCCGCTGCGGTCCTATATTACTTCGAGATCGTGCCGACAACCCCGGCGCCGACGGTGCGGCCGCCTTCACGGATGGCGAAGCGCAGGCCCGCATCCATCGCGATCGGAGCGATCAGCTTGACGCCGAGCTTCACATTGTCGCCGGGCATGACCATTTCGGTGCCTTCGGGCAGGATCACTTCGCCGGTCACGTCAGTGGTGCGGAAGTAGAACTGCGGACGATAGTTCGCGAAGAACGGGGTGTGACGGCCGCCTTCTTCCTTCGACAGGACATAAACTTCGGCGTCGAACTCGGTGTGCGGGGTGATGGTGCCGGGCTTGGCCAGAACCTGGCCGCGCTCGACTTCTTCACGGCCCACGCCACGGATCAGCGCGCCGATGTTATCGCCAGCTTCACCCTGGTCGAGCAGCTTGCGGAACATTTCCACGCCAGTGACGGTGGTCTTGCGGGTGTCCTTCAGACCGACGATCTCGACTTCTTCGCCAACCTTGACGATGCCGGTTTCGACGCGGCCGGTGACCACGGTGCCGCGGCCCGAGATCGAGAACACGTCTTCGATCGGCATCAGGAACGGCTTGTCAACCGGACGCTCCGGCTGCGGGATGAACGAGTCGACAGCAGCCATCAGCTTCAGAACGGCGTTCTTGCCGATTTCGTCGTTCGAACCGTCAAGAGCCTTCACAGCCGAACCGGCGATGATCGGAATATTGTCGCCGTCAAAGTCATAGGACGACAGCAGTTCGCGGATTTCCAGTTCGACCAGTTCGAGGATTTCCGGGTCATCGACCAGGTCGACCTTGTTCATGAACACGACCAGCTGGGGAACGCCGACCTGGCGGGCGAGCAGGATGTGCTCGCGGGTCTGCGGCATCGGGCCGTCGGTGGCCGACACGACCAGGATGGCGCCGTCCATCTGGGCCGCACCGGTGATCATGTTCTTGACGTAGTCGGCGTGGCCGGGGCAGTCGACGTGCGCGTAGTGGCGGGCTTCGGTCTCATATTCGACGTGCGCGGTCGAGATGGTGATGCCGCGCTCGCGCTCTTCGGGAGCCTTGTCGATATTGGCGTAATCAACGAAGGTCGCGCCGCCGGTTTCGGCGAGAACCTTGGTGATCGCCGCGGTCAGCGAGGTCTTGCCATGGTCGACGTGACCGATGGTGCCGATGTTGCAGTGCGGCTTGTTCCGCTCAAACTTAGCCTTAGCCATTTTTTCCTACCTTCTAATCAAATCAGCTTGGTCAGACCGCTCGGCCGCGCCTCGCGAAGGCGCGTCCATAGCAGCAAATTCACAGATTACCAGCCCCTAACCGAGCCGTTTGCACGGCCCGGTCAAGGAAATCGTCAGGCCATCTTCGCCTTGACTTCGTCCGCAACATTCTGCGGCACTTCGTCATAGTGGGAGAAGATCATCGAGTAGTTCGCGCGGCCCTGCGTGAAGGAGCGCAACTGGTTCACATAGCCGAACATATTGGCCAGCGGGACCATCGCCTCGACCACCTGCGCATTGCCGCGGCTGTCGGTGCCCTGGATCTGGCCGCGGCGGCTGTTCATGTCGCCGATGACGTCGCCCAGATATTCTTCCGGGGTCACGACTTCGACCTTCATGATCGGTTCGAGCAGCTTGATGCCCGACTTTGACGCCGCTTCGCGCATCGCGCCACGGGCGCAGATTTCGAAGGCCAGCGCCGACGAGTCGACATCGTGATAGGCGCCGTCCGTCAGATGGACTTCGAAGTCGATGATCGGGAAGCCGATCAGGTGGCCCGTCTCGGCCGTCTCACGGAAACCCTTTTCCACTGACGGGATATATTCGCGGGGGATGTTGCCGCCCTTGATCTCGTCGAAGAACTGGAAGCCCGATCCACGCTCGCCGGGGATGACGGTAACCTTAACGCGGCCAAACTGGCCCGATCCGCCCGACTGCTTCTTGTGGGTGTAGTCGATGTCGACCTTCTTCGCGAGATATTCGCGATAGGCGACCTGCGGCGCACCGACATTCGCCTCGACCTTGAACTCGCGCTTCATGCGGTCGACGAGGATTTCGAGGTGAAGTTCGCCCATGCCCTTGATGATGGTCTGGCCCGATTCGTGATCGGTCGACACGCGGAAGGACGGGTCCTCGGCAGCCAGGCGGTTGAGGGCGATGCCCATCTTTTCCTGGTCGGCCTTGGTCTTGGGTTCGACCGACAGTTCGATGACCGGCTCGGGGAATTCCATCCGCTCCAGGATGATCGGCTGGCGCTCGGCGCACAGCGTATCGCCGGTGGTGGTTTCCTTGAGGCCCGCCAGCGCGACGATGTCGCCCGCATAGGCGGTGTCGATGTCCTCACGCGAGTTGGCGTGCATGAGGAGCATGCGGCCGATCTTTTCCTTCTTGTCCTTGACCGAGTTCAGATAGCTGCCCTTGGTCAGCGTGCCCGAATAGACGCGCAGGAAGGTCAGCGAGCCCACGAACGGATCGTTCATGATCTTGAACGCCAGGCCTGAGAAGGGCGCATCGTCCGCGGTCTTGCGGCTGTCGGGCTGATCGGTGTCGGGGTTGATGCCCTGCACGTCCTCGATGTCGAGCGGGCTCGGCAGATAGTCGACGACCGCGTCGAGCAGCGCCTGCACGCCCTTGTTCTTGAAGGACGAGCCGCACAGCACCGGCACGAAGGCATGGCCCAGCGTCCCCTTGCGGATCAGCTTCTTGAGCGTGGCGATGTCGGGCTCATTGCCTTCCAGATAGGCTTCCATCGCCTCGTCATCCTGCTCGACGGCGAGTTCGATCAGCTTTTCGCGATATTCGGCCGCCTTGTCGGCGAGATCGGCCGGAATCTCTTCATAGAAGAATTCGGCGCCCAGGCTCTCATCCTTCCAGATGATCGCGCGGTTCTCGACCAGGTCGACCAGGCCCTTGAAGTCCGATTCCGCGCCGATGGGCAGGTACAGGACGGCCGGGGTCGCGCCCAGGCGATCGATGATCGTCTGCACGCAATAATAGAAGTTGGCGCCGGTGCGGTCGAGCTTGTTGATGTAGCACATCCGCGGAACCTTGTACTTGTCCGCCTGGCGCCACACGGTTTCGGACTGCGGCTCAACGCCCGCAACGCCGTCGAACGCGGCGACCGCGCCGTCGAGCACGCGCAGCGAGCGCTCGACCTCGATCGTGAAGTCGACGTGGCCGGGCGTGTCGATGATGTTCAGGCGGTGATCGCGCCAGAAACAGGTCGTCGCGGCCGACGTGATGGTGATGCCACGCTCCTGCTCCTGCTCCATCCAGTCCATGGTGGCGGCGCCTTCATGCACTTCGCCGATCTTGTAGGACTTGCCGGTATAATAAAGGATGCGCTCGGTCGTGGTGGTCTTGCCGGCGTCGATATGCGCCATGATACCGAAATTGCGATAGCGTTCGAGCGGATGGCTGCGGGCCATGATGCTTCTCCGTTGCCGGCGCGCCGGCGGTCAAGTGAATGAGTCTTGCGGCTGGCCCCTAAACCAATCCGTCCGCCATGGGTAGTCCCACGGCGAACGGACCGATTGTCAAAACCAGAAAAGCAAGGCGGGCACGTAAGCGCCCGCCCTGAATTACCAGCGGTAGTGCGAGAAGGCGCGGTTCGCTTCCGCCATGCGGTGCGTGTCCTCGCGCTTCTTGACGGCATTGCCGCGGTTGTTGGCGGCGTCCAGCAGCTCGCCCGACAGGCGGGCGGCCATGGTGGTTTCGCTGCGGTTGCGCGAAGCCGTGATCAGCCAGCGGATCGCCAGCGCCTGAGCGCGCTCGGGGCGCACTTCGACGGGGACCTGGTAGGTCGCACCGCCGACGCGGCGGCTGCGGACTTCGATGCCTGGCTTCACATTGTTGAGGGCATCATGGAACATCGCGATCGGGTCCTTCTTGGACTTCGCTTCGACAGTGTCGAGAGCGCCGTAGACGATGGACTCGGCGACGGCCTTCTTGCCGTCCTGCATGATGCTGTTCATGAACTTCGACAGCACGACATCACCGAACTTGGGATCGGGCAGGATGACGCGCTTTTCGGGGCGACGGCGACGTGACATATTACTGGTCCCCCTTCTTACTTCGGACGCTTGGCGCCGTACTTCGAACGGCTCTGCTTGCGGTCCTTGACGCCCTGGGTATCCAGAACGCCGCGCAGCACATGGTAACGAACACCGGGCAGGTCGCGCACGCGGCCGCCACGGATCAGCACGACGCTGTGCTCCTGAAGATTGTGACCTTCACCCGGAATATAGGTGATGACTTCGCGCTGGTTGACCAGGCGCACCTTCGCCACCTTGCGCAGAGCCGAGTTCGGCTTCTTCGGGGTCGTCGTGTAAACGCGGGTGCAAACGCCGCGCTTCTGCGGGTTTGCTTCCATTGCAGGGACCTTCGACTTGGTCTTCTGCAGTTCGCGGCCCTTGCGGACCAGCTGGTTGATCGTTGGCATGAAGCCCTTCACCTTTTTCAGTTACTTTACCGCCTGCATTCCCGTTTCCTGCCGCAGGAAGGCGATAGCCTCCAAACAGCAAAGGCCCCGGGCGGGCATATGCCCCCTGGAGCCGCAAGAGCAGCCGGCAATGTTCAGCTCTGTATTCACCCCGCATGTCGTCGACTGGGAAAGACGAATCTTTGCAACCGCAGGCCGCCGGGCAGGCGCGCCTATAGCGGCGGCGCTGGCCGGGGTCAAGAAAGGGCTCCGTCGCCGTTCGCCCCATGGTGAACGGAAAATTAGGAGAATGATAAGATTCTATAAAGTAACGCAATTATATGGCTTTAACCAGGAACGCCGGCTTGGAACGGATGTGACGCAAATTTCCCGCCTGACGGGCGAATTCATCAGCGCAGCGCAAGAGGCGGCTTTTCAGAAAGAGCGCCTGTCCGAATCGCGCCGCCACGCCCGCACGCTGTTCGCCCTTTCCGCCTTGCTGAACACGCTGTTCCTGCTCAGCGACTGGCGTTTCGCCGGTACGCCGCATTTCTGGGTCGCGGTGCCCGCGCGCGTCTTCGTCATCGTCAGTTCGGTCATGTGCTTTCTGCTGAGCAGGCGGATGGGCAGCTTCAGGACGGTGGAGCGCTACTGCTTCGCCTGGCAGATGGCGACGGCGCTGGGCGTCGCGGTCCTGGTCTCTGCCCGCACCGATCTTGCCCTGTTCGTGCTGGCGATGCTGCCCCTTCTCTTCTATCTGGTCGTGCCCACCAGTTTCCGCGGCAATTTCGGCGGCGGTCTGGGCTGCGGCATCGCCTTGCTGATCGGCTATCTCAGCCCGGCGCCGCTCTCGCCCACCGCGCCCGGCCTGATCATCGGCTTGCTGACGCTCCACTGCGCCATGTGGATCGCCATCACCCGCACCAACCGGTTGCAGCGCCAGGAATGGACGGCGCGGCAGGTGGCGCAGTCGGCGCGGGCGGCGCTTGCCAGCAACAGCGAAACGCTGGAGCGCATGTTCATGAGCGTGCCCATCCCCCTGCTCGTCACGCGCGAGGGGACGGTGATCCGCTTCAACGATGCCGCAGCGGCCATGTTCGGGGCGGACGGCGATATTTCCGATGTGCATGTGCTGCGGGAACGGTCACCCCTGCTTTCGACCCTGCGCGATTATGTCGCGACGGGCGAGGAGGTGAGCAATCATGAATGCCGCCTCTTCGGCCGGGGCGCCGTCGCCCATGATGTCCTGCTCGCGTCCCGCCCCATTCTGATCGGCGGAGAGGAATGCATCCTCTCCAGCATCGTCGACATTTCGGACCGCAAGGAGGCTGAGCGCCATCTCGCCCATCTGGCGATGACGGACGCGCTGACCGGCCTTGCCAACCGTTCGCACTTCATGGCGACGCTGGGCCAGATCGCGGGCGCGCGGAGCCATGGCGGCAGCCAGACAGCGGTGGTGCTGATCGATGTCGACGAATTCAAGCGGATCAACGACAGCGCTGGGCATGATGCAGGCGACGCCCTGCTGCGCGCCGTCGCCCAGCGGCTGCAACAGGCGGTCCGGCCTGGCGATCTGGTCGCGCGGATGGGCGGTGACGAGTTCGCCGTGCTGCTGACCCGGCTCACCTCGGCAGCGGACCTGCAAGGCATTCTGGGGCGGATGACGGCGTCGCTGCACCAGCCGCTATCCTATGGGAAGCGCGACCTCGACTGCCGCGTCAGCATGGGCGCGGCGCTGTTCCCCGAACATGCGGCCAATATCGCCGACCTGATGAAACATGCCGACATCGCCCTGTATGAAGCGAAGAATGCCGGGCGCGGCCGCGCCTGCCTGTTCGAACCGGGGCTGCTGGTGCGCTGGCAGCGCGAGGCGCGCATGCTGGACTGCGCGCGCGAAGCGCTGCTCCAGGCGCCGCCCCGGCCCTGGTATCAGCCCAAGGTCGATCTGGTCACCGGCAATATCATCGGCTTCGAAGCGCTGCTCCGCTGCGTGCGGCCGGACGGCACGGTGATCATGCCCGGCGATATCGCCGCCGCGTTCGAACATTGGGAACTTGGCCGCACCATTACGGAGCGAATGGTCTCGCAAGTGCTGGCCGACTGCCGCAGGTGGCAGGACCAGGGCGTCGATTTCGGCCATGTCGCCATCAACGTTCCCGGCGTGGAACTGCATGACAGCAGCTTCCCCGGCCGCCTGCTCGCGCAATTGCGCTGCGCCGACGTGCCGCCGCACAGGATCGAGCTGGAAGTGACCGAGTCCGTCTTCCTTGGCCGAAATACCGAAGTGGTGGAACGCAGCCTTCACCGCTTGAGCCAGGAAGGGGTTTCGATCGCGCTGGACGATTTCGGCACCGGCTTTGCGTCCCTTTCGCACCTCAAGCAGTTCCCGATCGACATCATCAAGATCGACCAGCGTTTCGTGCGCGATCTTGAAACCGATCCCGATGACGCGGCGATCGTGCGCACGGTGCTGAGCCTCGCCTACAGCCTGGGCATCCGCACCGTCGCGGAAGGCGTCGAAAATGAGCATCAGCTCGATTATCTTCGCGCGGGCGGGTGCCATTATGGGCAGGGTTTCCATTTCGGCGCCGCCATGCCCTCGGCGAAGATCCCCGCCATGCTCAAGCGGAACGGGGGCGAATCGACCGCCGGTAAAATTGCCTGACTTTTTTTGGAACTGAATGACGGCGCGATCGTTTCAGCCCGCTTCACGTTCGACTCGTCACGAGTCCGGCGCGGTGGATTCGCGCGCCCTTCCTGGTTTTGTTAGCGGCCCCTGGTCTTTGAAAACATGCCGGGGTCGCAATTGCCATATCAGTTCAAGAGGAGGGCAGCCGCCCTTCGGGCCTGGATCATCGCCCTGTGCCCGGAGAGGGAAGTTGCGCTGCGTTCCGCCGGGCACCTCAGATCCTTCCGCCTTTCCACACGCATGCAGCTCGTCGCGGCCGCCCTGCTGGCAGGGCTGGCGCTCGCCTGGCTGGCGTTCACCGTCTCCCTTGTCAGCGCCCGGATGGAAATGGCGCGCGAACGCACCAGCCTGACAGCCAAGAAGCAAGCGGTCGAAGGCGCGGCGAGCAAGGTCGACAGCTATCGCCAGTCGATCGATGCGCTCGCCCGCGACCTGCGGCAGCGGCAGGACTTCATCGACGACCTGTACCGCACTCATTTCGGCGAAGCGGACGGGCAGCCGGGTGACGGCGCGACCTCCAGCCCCGTCACGCAAGGCGCCGTCGAGCCCCGCATTCCCGCCGATGCCTCGCCCCAGGCGGCCGCCCTGCTGAAGATCGATGCGCGCCAGCGGCATTTCGCGCTACGCCTGACCCAAGCGGTCGAACAGCGCGCGGACAGGACAGCCGCCGCCATCCGCAGCTTCGGCCTTAACCCCAATGCGCTGGCGCGGCGGGCTGCGCAGGCGCAGGGCGGCCCCTTCGTTCCATGGCGCGGCCAGGGCGGCGATCTGCCCGGCGAATTCGAAAAGCTGGCGAGCGCCCTTGCGCGGATGGAGGGGCTGGAAAGCGGCCTCCTGTCGATTCCCTCCGGCCTTCCGACCGCAGCGCCGATGCAGTCCAGCTCCTATGGCTATCGCCGCGATCCGTTCAACGGCCATGCCGCCTTCCACGCGGGCATCGACTTTCCGGGCCGCCGTGGCCAGCCGATCCTTGCCGCCGCCGCGGGGCGGATCATCTTCGCCGGGCAGCGCAGCGGCTACGGCAATGTGATCGAGGTCGAACATGGCAACGGCCTCACCACCCGTTACGCCCACCTGTCCGCCTTCGCCGCGCGCGCCGGGCAGCGGGTGCGGCGCGGCGACAAGATCGGGCTGATGGGATCGACGGGCCGCTCCACCGGCGACCATCTGCATTTTGAGGTGCGAATGAACGGCGAGGCCATCAATCCCCGCCGCTTCCTGGAAACGCCGGACGATGTGATCCGCGCGCAGAAGATGGCGCGCGCCCGCTTTGCGGAGATTGGCGGCCGGGGCTGATCCGGCGCATCAGTTGACCGGAGGCCGCCTGCGATAGCTGAGCGCTTCGGCGACATGCACGCGGCCCACCTTTTCGGCCCCCGCCAGATCGGCGATCGTCCGCGCCACGCGCAGCACGCGGGTATAGCCGCGCGCGGACAGCTTCATCGCCACCGCCGCCTGCGCCAGCAATTCCCGCCCCGGCGCATCGGGTCCGGCCACTTCCTCCAGCCTCTCGCCATCCACTTCGGCGTTGGTCCGCGTGGGCGTCCCTTCATAGCGGCGGGTCTGCCGGTCCCGCGCCTGCGCCACCCGCGCCGCCACCTCGGCCGATCCTTCGGAGGGCGGAGGCAGCACCAGATCGGCGGCGGTCACCGCCTGCACCTCCACATGCAGGTCGATGCGGTCCAGCAGCGGCCCCGACACCTTCGCCTGATAGTCCGCCGCGCACCGGGGCGCGCGCGAGCAGGCAAGCGCCGGATCGCCCAGATGGCCGCAGCGGCACGGGTTCATGGCGGCGATCAGCTGCACCCGCGCCGGGAAGGTGACATGCGCATTGGCGCGCGCGACCGTCACCTCGCCGGTCTCCAGCGGCTGCCGCAGGGAATCGAGGACAGATCGCTGGAATTCGGGCAGCTCGTCCAGGAACAGCACGCCCAGATGCGCCATGCTGACTTCCCCCGGCCGCGCGCGCAGTCCGCCGCCCACCAGCGCCGCCATCGACGCACTGTGGTGCGGGTTGCGGAACGGCCGAGCCCGGCTGATCCGCCCGCCCTCCAGCGTGCCGGCGACACTGGCGACCATTGATGTTTCCAGCGCCTCGCCCGGCGTCAGTTCCGGCAATATGCCCGGCAGGCAACTCGCCATCAGCGACTTGCCAGCGCCAGGCGGCCCGACCATCAGCCCGTATGTGACGTGAAGACCCACAGTTAGGCCGCACTATCGGACTGAGGAACATGTTACGCCGGAGACCGAAATTGCTTCACGTTGACCGATCACAGTTTGCTGCCGACCTCGCCGCTGCTGCGAAGGCTCGGGTTTACAGCTACACTCGCTTCTCCACACCCGAACAGGCACTCGGCGACAGCTATCGCCGCCAAACCGAGGCCGCCGCCAAGTGGGCCGCGAGACGCGGCCTCGTACTGGATGACGCTCTGTCATTCTTCGATGAAGGCGTCTCAGCATTTCGTGGATCAAACACTGGGGAGGATCGCGGACTTGGCCGCTTCCTTTATGCTTGTCGATCCGGGCTGGTGCCGCGCGGCTCATACTTTCTTGTCGAAAGCTTGGACCGCGTGAGCCGTATGGCCCCGCGCCGAGCCCAGCGCCTCCTCGACGACATCGTGGACGCGGGCGTCACAATTGTTACCCTGAATGATGGGCAGGAATATACCGCCGAACGCCTCGACAATGATCCCACGGCCCTGCTCATCGCCCTTATGGTTGCTTGGCGGGCTCATGAGGAAAGCAAAACGAAGGCACGGCGGCTGGCCGAGGCATGGCAGGAGAAGCGTCGCAAGATCACGGCAGGTGAAAGCGACAAGCTGACCGAGCGCGCCCCCGGATGGCTCCGGTGGACCTCCGAAGGCTGGACCATCATCCCCGAACGGGGCGAGGTCGTCCGGCGGGTCTTCGCGATGACACTGGAAGGCGTCGGGGAACACAAGATCGCCGCCACCTTGAATGAGGAAGGCGTTCCTGTCTTTGGCCGGGGCAAAATGTGGCATCGCTCCGCCATCGCCAAGCTGCTCCGCAACCCTTCTGTCATCGGAACCTTAATCCCCGGCCGCATCGAATATGTGGACGGTAAGCGCACCCGTGTGCTGGAGGAGCCGGTCTTGAACGCCTATCCGTCCGTCATCTCGGAAGCCGATTGGTTTTCTGTCAGGGCGCTGAAAGACGGCGAGACCGATGCCGTAAGGGGTCGGGGAGCCAAGGCACCGCTTGCCAACGTCCTGTCCGGCCTCGCCCGCTGTCCTGACTGCGGAGCCGCCATGACGCGCGTCAATAAGGGACGAAAGGGCGGAACGCCTAAGCTGGTCTGCACCCGCGCCAAGGCGGGAGCAGAAAAGCACTACCGCACGGTCTCCCTCGACCTTGTGGAGCAGGCGGTCCTTTCGTCCTGGCACAAGCTGGCCGCCACTATCCCTGCCGGGGAGCGCCATGCCGACCTCGACCGGGAGCGGGAGAACGCGAAAGGGACCATCAGCGCCCTTGAGGATCACCTCGGAGACCTCACGGACGCCCTTTCCCGCTCACCTTCACACACTGTCGCCCAAGCCATCCGCCGCGTGGAACAGGAACTCCGCACGATGCGGGAGGCACTGCGGGATATAGAAGAGCAGCAAGCGGGAGCCGATGGCGGTCTCATCCACATGCGGCTGGCTAACCTTGCCGATGCCATGGAGCCTGCCGAGGGCGAGGTCTCGCTTGCGGCGGTCAATGCGGGGCTGCGGACCTTGTTCTCCGGGGTCGTCGTAGATCACCGCGAGGGGACGCTGGGATTCCAGTGGAAGCAGGGAGGCGTGACCCCAGTCATATACGCATGGCCGCAGGAGGCGGCTCAGGAGCCTTCCTGAGCGCCGCCACATCAAGTCCGCACCTCCCCTACAGCATTTTCTGGATCGTTGCCCTGCGAGTCTAGAATGGCCGTTTTCGACCATGTCAATTAGGGCGCACTGTCGGTCAGGGAAACGCCTTGGCCGTCAATTTTTCATGGAGCAACAAATGAGCACCTTCACGCTGAATTTCAGGGACAATGACGGCGATTTCCTCAACTTCCTGAAACAGCTTTATCTCGGCGCACCTGTGGAAGAGGCCGCAAGGGCCGTTGGTGCGCTGCCAGCACCTCATGTGCAGATCGAGCCCCTGAACTTCAAAGGCAGGGACAAGCTCAGCCGGGCGATCCGCGAGCTTGGCGCGGCAGAACGCGGGATCGACCCAAACATTCCGCAAGGCTGCACGATTGCGGCTGCTATTCATGATGCCAGCAACGCCGTCGCAGACAGCCTCAACGATGTTGCCTTTGATGTCTTGGAGCGCAGCGGAGAGTTAGGAGAAGCTGCCTTCAAGGAGCTTGAAGTCATCCAGACGGCTTTGCTGAACTTCACCAAGATAGTGACGGCCACCAAGCTGAACTAAATACAGCAGCTAATCCCGCCGTCCCCTCGCCCACCGCCGGAAGCGACCCTCAGCACCCCTCTCGACCTCAATCTGTCGAAGGGCGCGCTGGGGGTCTTCCATGAAACGCGCAGCGGTTTCCTCCCGGCCGGTCTCCAGCCCGAACTTATATGCCAAGCGCAGCGCCCAGCCGCCGACCACTACCAGCAACAGCCAGCTTGACCAATCCGTGTTGTCGAACATTTTTCCCCCTGCACCACCGCGTTAGCATCCGTGCGGAACCTTGGCCAGCCGATCCGTGGAAGCCTCCGTTCAATTAGGCCGCACTCTCGGGGTGGGATATAGAAGGCTTATCTATAGGAGTTCCTAAAGGGCTCCTTCAGCGTCCAGAGGGAACACCTTCTACAATCCTTCTCCATGATCCTTCCTTGGGTGTGTCCAAGTCTGGATTGTTCCCGGTCTCCTGCCTCTCTCCAATTAGGCCGCACTCTCGGAGTAAGAAACCCCAGCGGCCCGCAACCGTCCCGCTGTTCTCCTCCAGACCTCCCGCAGCGCCTCCCGGCGTGATCCCCGGTTGATGGCTGCTGCCCGTGTGCCCGTTCCTTCCATGCAGGACCGGGAGGAGCGGGCACACCCCCATTCGCGCACGGTCCTGCCGCCGCGATGCCGCCGAGGCTCTGCCTCACATCGCCACCCCAACGAAAGACATATTATGACCCAAGACACCGCCGCCTCTGCGCCTGCTGCCGAGGACGCATCCGACCTCGACATCGCCCGCGAGATTGCATCGGTCGATTTCATGTCCCTGCCGAGCCGTCATGAAATCATCGGCAACCCCGGCATGGTTGCCAAGGCACCCACGAAGGTGACCGCGCTTGCTCCCGAACACCGGGAGGGCATCCTTGCGCAACTGTCCACCTATCCTGCGGAAATGCGGGAAGAGATGGAGGCAAAGCTCGTCCAGGAGAAGGCTGCTGAACTGGTCGCTGGTTACCGCCGCCACACTGGTCCGGGCGACGGAGCCACAGAGTTCCACAAGGAAAGATGGGCCATTGCGCGGGAGATCGAAGACCTGAACCGCGAGCTTGACCATGTATTGCTCAAGCTGACGGAGGTCGCTCACATCGATCCCAAGACTGGCGAGCAAACCCTGCGCTACCCCATCGGCCATCCTCGCCGGACTGGCCTTGAAGCCGAGATGGACCGAATCAATCATGCCATCAACCTGCTGACCGGTGTTGAAGGCGAGAAGCGTCTGAAGACCGCCATGGACAAGTCCATTGCTGCCGAACGGGCCCGCCGGGCTGAACTGGCCGATGCTGCCGAGGTCGAACGCCGGGCAAAGCATCTGGCGCGTGAGGCGGAACTCAACCGCCGGGCCGAAAGCAAGGCACGGTTCCTGAGCAGCAATGTCTCTAGCTGGAACTGATGAGCTACTACCGCGCACCGAGCCGCACGGCTCCCCCGAGGTCCAGCGGACCCAAGCAGTCGCGCAACGCGAACTATCCTGAGCCCTACACGGAACCGCCGGTCTCTGAGGAAATCCCCATGCCCGGTGGGATCGTGCGGGTGGACTACAGGTGAACCCCTAGGGGACGGCTGGCCGCTCCCCGGCCGTCACCACCCCTAATCGAAAGGAACCGCTATGGCTGGTCGCCCTCGCAAAGTGCCCCCTGTCCCCGTGCCGTCCGGCCAAAAATTCTGTTTCAAGTGCATGACCGCAAAGCCGGTTGATGCGTTCGCCCTCGACCTCGCCACATGGGATCAGCGCCGGACCATCTGCCGGTCCTGCGATGATGCCCGCTATCGGGCCTACTACGCCCGCCGACGCTGGCAACAGACCAAGGCCCGCCTTGAAGCGACCTTCACGGCTCCTGCGGCTCCCTGCATCCCCCGATCAACCCCGAAGACGACCGGCGAACCCCGCCCGGTCCAGTAGGATACTAATGACCAACACCCGCATGTCCCGCGCCGCTGCCATTGCAGCCAAGTGCCGGGACTGCATTTTCGACCCGCTCGCCCGTGGCACATGGCGGGAACAGGTCGCCGCCTGCGAAGGTGGACACTGTGCCCTTCACCCCGTTCGCCCCGTTCCCCGGTCCTGCATCGTGAACGGTGAGATTCACCGCCCGAGCATCGCAGCAATCCGGCGGAAGCTGGATGAACCCCAATGGAGCCACCGTAAATGACCGAGAGATTTCCTTACGCCACCCGCGCCGCACAGCACCATGACCGCGACTACTTCGCCACATTGTCCCTCGCGTTTCGCAAGGCATCCCCTGAGATGATCCGGGGCGCGGCATCGCGACGGCGAGGGGCAGGACAGCGGGCAAGGAGCCGGGTCGTTGTGTGAGCCAGTCACGGCGGCCATTGCTGTCGGGGTGGCGTCGGTCGCATCAACGACCGCAACCGTCATCGGCCAGGCCAAGGCGGCAAAGGCGCAGGCCAAGGCGCTCAACGAGCAGTTCGCCGCCGTGGCCGAGGAGAACCGTCTCGCGGCATCTGCGGAAATGTTCGAAAGAGACCGAGCGGCCCGGCGGGAGCAAGCCCGCATCCGCACGGCGGCCGGTGAGGCAGGCCTTGGCCTGAACTCGGGTGCCGTGGAGCAACTGCTGCTGGATAGCGCCATGCAGAACGAGTTGGCGAACCAGCGGTCGTTGGCAAACCGTGAAAGCCGGGACGCTGCGGCGAAGGCGGACGCCACCTCCATGATGTCCCGTGTGCAGAAGCCGACTATGCTCGGGGCTGGGCTTCAGATTGGATCGTCGGCGTTAAGCGCGTGGTCGGGCATTCAGGATGCCAAGCTTCGAGTAAGCCCCCCTCCGTTCAGAGGAACCCCGGTCCAAAGGCCGCCGCGCATGTCGTCGAAAACTTCGCGATGGATTTAACTGCTGCCATCAGGTCGGTTAGTTTCACTGCACATTTCCGAACGCCCATATGCACCCACGAACTCTCACGGTCTCCCCCGTGGGGGTGGGGGCGCATGGTCTGACGAATGGGCCGGGGGCAGCGTCTGGTATAGATCAGGACCCCCGGCACCATCCTTGAACGCCCCTGTTAGCGAAGCGGCCGGTCCACCTCGAAGCAGTAGGTCTTCCTGCCGAGCCTCACAGTCCAGCGGACATGCCTCTCAGCCCGACCCCATTGAGGCCGTGTGTCCCAAGCCTCCCGCGAACAACCGATGCGCTTGGAAGAAGCCATGAGCCCTGCCTCTTCCGCTTCATCCAGATCAAGGGTGACAGTGCGGAACAGGTGACGTTGGTTCACAGCAATTTCGAAGATCATATGCCCTCCACAGACTGATGTGAGGGCTCCCATTTAATGCACGACGACAGCTAAGTCTCTGAGAATAAACTCCCATTAGCCTGACTATCCGCCTAACGGGAAGGCTTCCACGGAGTTCTGCGGATTTGCTGTGGGGGCGGTGAGTCCAGCCGAGTCCGATTTGCGGCGAACCGAGATTGCCTGAGATTTCAGGGGAATGCGTTGGGTGTGTCAAAAACCCCCTCGAGAGATCGGCAGGATCGCCCACGGATTTCTGCGGCTTTCCAGACCGCGCTGCCCTGTATCATAAACCACTTGTTTCCTGACACAATCCGAGATAGAGGTTCGGGCAGACGGAAGGCCGATGCTTTCCACACTCGGGGCAGATGCCCTGCTTCTTTTCAACGGAGCCGACATGACCAAGCGCGTTGCCTTCTACCTCCGAGTGTCCACCGGGGGGCTCTGTTGCAAAAATCGTGAAGCTTGAGCATGCTTGGCGGAGATTGGACGGACGGAACGATGACGGATTTCAAGTGGCGCCATTTCCAGGGTGATGTGATCCTGTGGGCGGTGCGCTGGTATTGTCGCTATCCGATCAGCTATCGCGACCTTGAGGAAATGCTGGCGGAACGCGGCATTTCGGTCGACCATACGACGATCTATCGCTGGGTCCAGTGCTACGCCCCGGAGATGGAGAAGCGGCTGCGCTGGTTCTGGCGGCGTGGCTTTGATCCGAGCTGGCGCCTGGATGAAACCTACGTCAAGGTGCGGGGCAAGTGGACCTACCTGTACCGGGCAGTCGACAAGCGGGGCGACACGATCGATTTCTACCTGTCGCCGACCCGCAGCGCCAAGGCAGCGAAGCGGTTCCTGGGCAAGGCCCTGCGAGGCCTGAAGCACTGGGAAAAGCCTGCCACGCTCAATACCGACAAAGCGCCGAGCTATGGTGCAGCGATCACCGAATTGAAGCGCGAAGGAAAGCTGGACCGGGAGACGGCCCACCGGCAGGTGAAGTATCTCAATAACGTGATCGAGGCCGATCACGGAAAGCTCAAGATACTGATCAAGCCGGTGCGCGGTTTCAAATCGATCCCCACGGCCTATGCCACGATCAAGGGATTCGAAGTCATGCGAGCCCTGCGCAAAGGACAGGCTCGCCCCTGGTGCCTGCAGCCCGGCATCAGGGGCGAGGTGCGCCTTGTGGAGAGAGCTTTTGGCATTGGGCCCTCGGCGCTGACGGAGGCCATGGGCATGCTCAACCACCATTTCGCAGCAGCCGCCTGATCGGCGCAGAGCGACAGCCTACCTCTGACTGCCGCCAATCTTTGCAACAGAGCC
>NZ_ATHO01000162.1 GCF_000445065.1 Sphingobium quisquiliarum P25
GGTTTCCTGGCCAATTTGTGGGTTGGCGGCGACAAGACGCTGGCGAAGGATGTGGCGGGATATTTTCACCTTCTGGCCGACATCTTCCTTCACCTGATCAAGATGATCATCGCGCCGCTGGTTTTTTCCACGCTGGTTGCTGGCATCGCCCATATGGGGGACAGCGCCGCGCTGGGGCGGATCGGCGGGCGGGCGCTCGCCTGGTTCATCATCGCCAGCCTGATCTCGCTGACGCTGGGCCTCATCTTCGTCAATTTCTTCGCGCCGGGCGAAGGGCTGAACCTCGTCCGGTCGGGCGCGGAATCGGGCGTGAACACCGAAGCGCTCAACTTCAAGGATTTCGTCCTGCACGTCTTCCCCACCTCCATGGTGGGGGCGATGGCGGAAAACTCCATCTTGCAGATCGTCGTCTTCTCCCTGTTCGTGGGCGTGGCGCTGACCGCCATCGGCGACAGGGGCAAGCCGATCATCACCGTCATCGAAGCGATGGTCGAACTGATGCTGCAAGTGACCGGCTATGTCATGCGCATGGCCCCCTTCGCCGTGTTCGGCGCGCTGGCGTCGGCGATCACGACCGAAGGGCTGGGCGTGCTCAAGACCTTCGGCGAGCTTGTCGGCGAATTCTACCTGTCGCTGTTCGCGCTCTGGATAATCCTGTGCTGCGCGGGCGCGCTGTTCCTGGGGCGGCGCATGGGCAAGCTGCTCAAATATGTGCGCGAACCGCTGCTGATCGCCTTCTCCACCGCCTCGTCGGAAGCGGCTTACCCCAAGATGCTGGAGCAGCTCGACCGCTTCGGCGTCCCCCGCCGCATCTACAGCTTCGTGCTGCCGCTGGGCTACAGCTTCAACCTGGACGGGTCGATGATGTATTCGACCTTCGCCACCATCTTCATCGCCCAGGCCTATGGCATCGACCTGCCGATCGCGACGCAGATCACCATCCTGCTGGTGCTGATGGTGACCAGCAAGGGCATCGCCGCCGTTCCCCGCGCCTCCCTGGTGGTGGTGGCGGCGACGCTGGGCCAGTTCGACCTGCCGGTAGAGGGCATAGCCTTCATCCTGGCGGTCGATCACTTCATGGACATGGGCCGCACCGCCACCAACGTGCTGGGCAACGCCATCGCCACATCCGTCATCACCAAATGGGAAGGCATGCTGGAGGTCGAGGAACCCGACTATGTCCCCCATCCCAAAGCCCCGGCCCACACACCCGCCCATGGCCGCGCCGGGCTGGAACTGGCATCCGACATGGTGGAGGACGACCGGCGGCGCTAACCGGCCGGTCCGTCAGCCCGCCCGCATCCGCCCCGCTGCAACATTAGGCACGGTCAGCGGTTCATCGAAGATGCGCACCTCGGCAGGCACATCATGACGCGCGCGGGCAAGGCCGCCTTCTCCCTGCAATGGCAGATGCTGGCGGGCTTTCTCGCGGGGCTGGTCCTTGGCCTGATCGTCCATGCGAGCGCGCGGGACGCGGCTTGGGTCGATCATGTCACCACCTATGTGACGGGCCCGATCGGGCAAATCTTCCTGCGGCTGCTGTTCATGCTGGTCATCCCCCTGCTGGTCTCGGCACTGATCGTCGGCATCGCGGAAATGGGGGAGATGCGCGCGCTGCGGCGGGTTGGGCTCAAGACGCTTCTCTACACGCTGCTGGTGTCCAGCATCGCGGTCGCCATCAGCCTCGCCGTGGTCAACCTGCTGCGCCCCGGCGCGGGTGTCGATCCGGTTCAGGCGCAGGCGATGCTGGACAATGCCGGAGCAGGCGCGCACGCCATATTGGCGCGGGGCGGCGAAACGCCCCAGGGGATGAACGCCCTGATCGCGATGGTGCCCGACAACATCATCAGGGCGATGGCGGACAACGACATATTGGCCGTGATGGTCTTCGCCCTGTTCTTCGGCATCGGCCTGGTGCTGGTGCGCACCGACCACACCAGACGGCTGCTGTCGGCGATGGAAGGGCTGTTCGAAGTCACCATGCGGCTGATGGGGCTGGTCATCCGGCTCGCGCCCGTCGCCATCGCCTGCTTCATGTTCAACCTTGCCGCGCAGTTCGGATGGGAATTGCTGGAGCGCCTGTCCGCCTATGTCGGCGTGGTGGTGCTGGCGCTGGCCCTCCAGATGATCGGCGTCTATTCGCTGCTGCTCGCCCTTATCGCGCGGCGTTCGCCGCTGGCCTTCTTCGCGGCCGCGCAGGAGGCGATGGTGATGGCCTTCGCCACGGCGTCGTCCAATGCGACGCTGCCCACCGCCATCCGCGTAGCGGAGGAAAAGCTGCACCTGCCCCGCCGCATCGCCCGCTTCGTGCTGACGATCGGCGCGACGGCGAACCAGAATGGAACCGCGATGTTCGAAGGCATCACGGTGCTTTTCCTCGCGCAATTCTTCGGCATCGAACTGGATTGGGCGCAGCAGTTGATGGTGATGCTGGTGTGCATCCTTGGCGGCGTTGGAACCGCGGGGGTTCCGGCCGGATCGCTTCCGGTCGTGGCGATGATCCTGGGCATGGTGGGCGTGCCGCCCGAAGGCATCGGACTGGTGCTGGGGGTGGACCGCCTGCTCGATATGTGCCGCACGACGCTGAATGTCACGGGCGATCTGGTGGCGGCGACGGTCATCGCCTCGGGCGAGCCGCCCGAAAGCGTCAGCGCGCCGCCTTCGCCGCCTCCGCCCACCAGATGAGGCTGCTGGCAAAACCGGAAAAGCCGCGTTCGAGCGCCGCGCCTGCGTCGCCTTGCGGTTGGCCCTGCTCATCGATCGTCTGGCCGATCTGACCGGCGCTCAGCCGTTCGGGGATGACGGCCATGCCCATGGCGGACAGAGTCACCGTCCAGTCGGCATGGCTGTTCACCCCGGCATAGCGGCCCGCCGAATAGCTGGCGATACCGGCGGGGCGGCGGTCGAATTCCTTGAGATAATGGTCGACCAGATTCTTGAGCCCCGGCTGGATGCCGCGATTATATTCGCCCGCGACAAAGACGAAGGCGTCGGCGGCGGTCAGGCGTGCCGCAAGCGCGCTCATCGCTTCGGGCGCTTCGCCGGGCGCATAGTCGCTATAGCGCTGGTCGAGCATGGGGAGGCCCACCTGCATCGCATCCACAAGCTCAGCCTTGTGGCCGAGCTTCTGAAAGCCGCCGACAAGATAGCCGGCAAGGCGGATACCCACGCGATTGCGGCGGTAGGAACCGTAGAGGACGAGGATGTCGAGGGACATGACAGGCTCCGTTGCTGGGCACGCGTTCGCCCGCAACGGTAGAGAATAGCGCTACCTCCAGCAATGGCACTGGCCGGGACCCGGCGTGGCCGAGGCTCATCCGACCGGCGAATCCGCTTTTCAGGTTTCGCGCAGAGCCCGCAGAGACGCAGAGCGATTGCGTCCCGTCACCAAACTCTGCGCCTTCTGCGGGCTCTGCGCGCATTTATTTCACGCGGAGGCGCGGAGATGCTGCGTGCGGCACCATCGTCCGTCTTTCTCCCCTCGCCTCCAAATGCATGCTTTATTGGAAGCGCTACGCGGGCCTTCCAATCACTCCGCGTCTCCGCGCCTCCGCGTGAAAATAAATTCTGAGCGCTAACATCAGCAGCCCGCCCGCCGAGCCAATGACGAACGAAAGCTCCTACCGCAGCTTGGCGATGGAAAGCCCATCCTGCTTGGCACGGGCCTTCACTGACTCCTCGCTGCGGGTCAGCGCCTTGGCGATCGCCTTGAGCGCCATGCCCTTCTTGGCCAGCGTGTGCAGCTTTTGCAGCTCGTCCGCTGTCCAGGGCTGCTTGTGACGCTCGAATCGTTTGTCAGTCATGGCATAAGCATGTGTGGATATTCAGTTCAGGGCGAGGCGAAAATGCCGGGGTTCGAGAACCGGCGCGCAGCGTGCTTCCGGCACGTGAGCACCGGAAGCGCAGAAAACTGGCATTTGCAGCCTCGCGCTGAGCTGAATAGCCGCACATGCTAGTCCGCGAAGGGGTCGCGGACGAGGATGGTGTCCTCGCGCTCGGGGCTGGTGGAAACGAGCGTGACCGGGCAGCCGATCAGTTCCTCGATCCGGCGGATATATTTGATCGCCTGCGCGGGCAGGTCGGCCCAGCTGCGGGCCCCCGCCGTGGTGTCCTGCCAGCCTTCGATGTCCTCATAGATCGGCTCCGCCTTCGCCTGGTCCTGCGCATGGGCGGGGAGGTAATCATAGCTCTGGTCGCCGATGCGGTAGCCGACGCAGATTTTCAGCGTTTCAAAGCCGTCGAGAACGTCGAGCTTCGTGAGCGCGATTCCGGTGACCCCCGACACGGCGACCGACTGGCGCACCAGCACGGCGTCAAACCAGCCGCAGCGGCGCTTGCGTCCGGTGACGGTGCCGAATTCATGGCCGCGCTCGCCCAGGCGCTGGCCTACGTCATTCTCCTGCTCGGTCGGGAAAGGACCGGAGCCGACGCGCGTCGTATAGGCCTTGACGATGCCCAGCACGAAGCCCGCGCCATTGGGGCCAAGGCCAGTGCCGCTCGCCGCCGTGCCCGCGACTGTGTTGGAAGAGGTGACGAAGGGATAGGTGCCGTGGTCGATGTCGAGCAGGGTTCCCTGCGCGCCTTCGAACAGGATGCGCTTGCCTTCGGCCTTCGCCTTGTTGAGCGTCAGCCAGACGGGCTTGACGAAAGGCAGGATGAAGCTGGCGATGTCGCGCAACTCCGCCATCAGCGCGTCGCGGTCGATCGGGGCTTCGTTGAAACCGGCGCGCAGGGCGTCGTGATGGGCGGTCAGGCGGTCGAGTTGCGGACCCAGGTCGTCGAGATGGGCAAGGTCGCAGACGCGGATCGCGCGGCGGCCGACCTTGTCCTCATAGGCCGGGCCAATGCCGCGGCGGGTGGTGCCGATCTTGCCCGCGCCGCTCGCATCCTCGCGCAGGCCGTCCAGGTCGCGGTGGAAGGGCAGGATCAGCGGGCAGGTTTCGGCGATCTGGAGATTCTCCTGAGTGATCTCCACACCCTGCCCCCTGAGCTTCGCCACCTCATCCCGGAAGTGCCAGGGGTCAAGGACCACGCCATTGCCGATGACGCTCAACGTGCCACGGACGATGCCCGAAGGGAGCAGCGAGAGCTTATAGACCTTCTCCCCCACGACCAGCGTATGCCCGGCATTATGGCCGCCCTGGAAGCGGGCGACGACATCAGCGCGCTCCGACAGCCAATCGACTATTTTACCCTTGCCTTCGTCGCCCCATTGGGCGCCGATCACGGTCACATTTGCCACAGATACAGTCCTCCGCCCGCCGCGCGGACCGGCCATGCCCTTCGACGGGACTCGGCATGCCGGTGGGATCAAGTTGGGCGCGAACGCCTCATGCGGGCCGCGCGTTAGCCCTGTGAGCGTGACGCGTCAAGCGTGCTGCGGTGCAACCGATCGTCCGTTCGTTTCGAGCATGGTCGAGAAACGCAAGAACAGCGCTTGCCGCTTCTCGACTACGTTCGGAGCGAACGGGGCAGAATCAATAAGACCGGGGCTCCTCCCCATCCAGCCAATGCGTACAGCGTAGCGCCTCGCCATTTTCCTGCCCCGTGAGCGCGGCGACCGTCTGCCAGCCCTCTCCGCGAAGTTGCGCGGCGCGACTTTGATCATGGTGGAGGGGCAGAAAGAGCCGCCTGGGCGCCTCCGCACCGAACCCCGCGTCGATCAGCGGATCGGGGTAGAGGGAAAAACCCATGGCGGGTTCATCCGAACCGTCGGCGCGGGTGATGGCGTAGCTGCCGCCCCGGCCGATCTCGCCGGTGAAACCTTCCGCGAAGATCGAGAAGCCGAACCAGTTCTGATATTCGAAGCCATGACGCTCGGTGGGATCGAGCGTCAGGGTGATATCCCAGCCGATCGGCTTTGCGATGGCTCGCAGACCAGCGATACGGCTGTCGATCGCACCGCCGAGCCGGGCGTTGAGCGCTTCGAGCTTTTCCATCGCGGGATGGAAGGGCCCGGCTGCCTCGATCAGCGGGAGATAGGCGGCGGCGGCCGGGCTGATCGCGGCGAGCGCGCCTGCATCCTTGGCGTCCAGTTCGGCGCGGACAGCCTCGATTTCTTCTGGCGCGAGCGGGAGCGGACCGGCGGCAAGCCCATCAATCAGGTCCGGCAGGGTGAAGTCGATGGTGATGCCGGTGACGCCCGCAGCCTGAAGGGCTTCGATCGCGACGTTGACGATCTCCACCGCCGCCGCGCTGCTGTCGCTGCCGATGAGTTCAGCGCCTACCTGAAGGCGTTCGCGTTCGGGGCGGAGCTGATTCGCGCGCAAACGGATGACTGGGCCTCCATAGGAGAGGCGCAGCGGGCGCGGCGCGCTGGCGAGGCGGGTGGCGGCGATGCGGCCAACCTGCGCCGTCATGTCGGGGCGGAGCGCCAGACTGCGCTGCGACACGGGGTCGACGGCGCGGACCAGATCCTGCGCGCGCATGGATTTGAGGCGGCCGACGAGCGTTTCCTCAAACTCGGCGAGCGGGGGCATGACACGCTCATAGCCATGGGCGGCGACCGTATCGAGCACGCGGCGCGCAAGCCGCGCGGAGGCTTCGGCCTGCGGCGGCAGGCGGTCGGAGAGCCCTTCGGGAAGGAGGCCGGGGGGGATGCTGGTCATGGGCTGGCCTTTAGGCAACATCGGCCAGATTATCCAGCCTCCGTTCAGTTCGAGCTGGTCGAGAAGCGGTCAGAGCAACCGTTTCTCGACTTCGCTCGAAACGAACGGGGATCAGGAGATAGTTCAGGCGAAGCGCAGCAGTTTCACCGTCTTCACGCCTGTGAGCTTGCAGATGTCGGCAAGCACTTCCTCGCTCACCGCGCCATCGACCGAGAGCAGCAGCACCGCTTCGCCACCCTGATTGCGGCGGCCAAGGTGGAAGGTGCCGATGTTGACATTGGCCTCGCCCAGCGTCGAACCCAGGCGGCCGATGAAGCCGGGCGCGTCCTGATTGACGATGTAGAGCATGTGCCCAGCAAGGTCGGCTTCCACCTTGATGCCGAACAGTTCGACCAGGCGCGGCTGCGCATTGCCGAACAGCGTGCCCGCGACCGACTTGTCGCCAGCCTCCGTCTTGACCGTCACGCGGACGAGGGTCTGATAGTCGCCCTCGCGATCGTGACGCACTTCGCGCACGTCAAGGCCGCGTTCCTTCGCCAGGAAGGGCGCGTTGACCATGTTCACCGTGTCCGAATAGACGCGCATCAGACCAGCCAGCACCGCAGCGGTGATCGGCTTCTGGTTGAGTTCGGCGGCATGACCTTCGACCTCGACCGAAACGCCCTGGATCTTGTCGCCTTCCAACTGGCCAACGAGGCTGCCCAGTTCCTCCGCCAGAGCCATGTAAGGCTTGAGCTTCGGGGCTTCCTCGGCCGACAGGCTGGGCACGTTCAGCGCGTTGGTGATGCCGCCGTCGAGCAGATAGTCGCTAAGCTGCTCGGCCACCTGGAGCGCCACGTTCACCTGCGCCTCGTCGGTCGACGCGCCCAGATGCGGGGTGCAGATGAAGTTGGGCGTGCCGAACAGCGGCGATTCCTTGGCCGGTTCAGTCGCGAACACGTCAAGCGCGGCGCCAGCGACATGGCCCGAATCCAGCGCTTCCTTGAGCGCGGCTTCATCCACCAGACCGCCACGGGCGCAGTTGATGATGCGCACGCCCTTCTTGGTCTTGGCGAGATTTTCCTTGCTGAGGATGTTGCGGGTCTGATCGGTCAGCGGCGTGTGCAGCGTGATGAAGTCCGCCTTCGCCAGCAGCGTGTCGAGATCGGCCTTTTCCACGCCCATTTCCACGGCGCGTTCCGGCGTCAGGAAAGGATCGAAGGCGACGACCTTCATCTTGAGGCCGAGCGCGCGGCTGGCGACGATCGAGCCGATATTGCCCGCGCCGATCAGGCCCAGCGTCTTGCCGGTGACTTCAACGCCCATGAAGCCGTTCTTCGGCCACAGACCCTGCTGGGTCTGGGCATTGGCTTCGGGGAGCTGGCGAGCCAGCGCGAACATCAGCGCAATGGCATGTTCGGCGGTTGTGATCGAGTTGCCGAACGGGGTGTTCATGACGATCACGCCCTTGGCCGAAGCCGCCGGAATATCGACATTATCGACGCCAATGCCCGCGCGGCCGATGACCTTGAGGTTGGTTGCGGCGTCAAGAATATCCTTGGTGACCTTGGTCGAGCTGCGGATGGCGAGGCCGTCATATTGGCCGATGATCGCCTTCAACTCTTCCGGGGTCTGGCCGGTAATCTCGTCAACCTCGATCCCGCGTTCACGGAAGATCGCGGCGGCGCGGGGGTCCATCTTGTCGGAAATGAGTACCTTGGGCATGGGAATGCTCCTTACTGGAATATGGGAAAGCCGTTCGGGCTGAGCAAAGTCGAAGCCTTCAACTGAGCGAAGCGAAGTGGCCTCCCCAATGGTCGGCCAAGCCCTTCGACTTCGCTCAGGGCGAACGGAATTAGGAGATGTTAAGCAGCCTTGGCCGTTGCATAGGCCCAATCGAGCCACGGACCCAGCGCCTCGATATCGGCGGTTTCGACCGTCGCGCCGCACCAGATGCGCAGGCCTGCCGGAGCGTCGCGATAACCAGCGACGTCATAGGCGGCGCCTTCCTTTTCCAGCAGGCCAGCCATGCTCTTGATGAAGGCTTCGTCCGCCCCCTCGACCGTCAGGCAGACGCTGGTGGTCGAACGGGTCGCAGGATCGGCGGCGAGATGGCCGAGCCAGTCGCGCTCCTCGACGATCTTGTTCAACGCCGCCGCATTGGCGTTGCTGCGCGCGATCAGGCCTTTGAGGCCGCCCAGAGACTTGCCCCATTCAAGCGCGAAGATCGCGTCCTCGACCGCCAGCATGGAGGGCGTGTTGATCGTCTCGCCCTTGAAAATGCCTTCGGCGAGCTTGCCCTTCGCCATCAGGCGGAAAACCTTCGGCAGCGGCCAGGACGGAGTATGGGTTTCGAGCCGCTCGACCGCGCGCGGGCCGAGGATCAGCACGCCGTGGCCACCCTCACCGCCCAGCACCTTCTGCCAGGAAAAGGTGGCGACGTCGATCTTGGTCCAGTCGATCTCATAGGCGAAGACGCCGCTGGTGGCGTCGGCAAAGGTCAGGCCTTCACGCGTCGCAGGAATCCAGTCGGCGTTCGGCACGCGCACGCCGGAGGTGGTGCCGTTCCAGGTGAACAGCACGTCGTTGGAGAAATCGACGGTGGAAAGGTCGGGCAGCTGGCCATAGTCAGCGCGAATGATCGTCGGGTCGAGCTTCAACTGCTTGGCGGCGTCCGTCACCCAGCCTTCGCCGAAGCTCTCCCAGGCGAGCGTCGTGACGGGGCGGGCGCCCAGCATCGTCCACATCGCCATTTCGAAGGCGCCGGTGTCGGAACCGGGAACGATGCCGATGCGGTGGGTGTCGGGCAGGTTCAGCAGCTCGCGCATCAGGTCGATGCAGTAGCCGAGGCGGGCCTTGCCGATCTTGGCGCGATGCGAGCGGCCGAGGGATTCAGCGCTCAGCTTGCCGGCGCTCCAGCCCGGAGGCTTGGCGCAAGGACCCGAAGAAAAATAGGGGCGAGCCGGCTTGGTGGCGGGCTTGGCCGCGGCGGGCGCAAGAGTGGCGTCGGCAGCAGTCGTATCAGTCATGTAATGCGTCTCCTTGCAGAGAGCACGCGCGGCGTTGGGACCGCGTGGCCCGGCGGCCGCTCTAAAGACCGCCGGGCAAGAGTCAAGCCGCCAAAGAGTCCAATCGACGCTCTGGATGCGATGAACCGTTGCGCTTGTTAACCCACAGGATAGCAGAGCATGGTAAATGGTCGCTCATGAAAGAGCGGGCTTGGGGGAAAGCGGTAATGCGCGGCGCGGGGCAAGCGGGCCTGCTGTCGCTATGTCTGGCGTTGGCGTCGTGCAGCGGGGACATTGTGCCGCGCGGCCGGGTCGAGCGCCCGTCCAAGCCGGTCAAGAGCGCGCGCCCCGCCGCACCGCCGCCCATGGAATTGCGGCAATGCCTGGTGAAGCTGCAATCGCAATCCGTGCTGTTTACCCCCCTGCCCGACCAGAATTTCGGCGGCGGCTGTTCGGCGAAGGGCAGCGTCAAGCTGCTCGACATCGGCGTTCCAGCCACCAATTTGGGGGCGATGACATGCGGTCTTGCGGCCAATTTCGCTGCCTGGGCGCGTTATGGGGTGCAACCCGCCGCGCGGCTGATCCTGGGCGCGGAGATCGAAAAGATCGAAACCTTCGGCACCTATAATTGCCGCCCGATCGCGGGGAGCGGGAAGCTTTCCGAACATGCGCACAGCAATGCGGTGGACGTGTCGGCCTTCGTCCTGTCGGACGGGCGGCGGATCACGATCGAGCAGGGCTGGAACGGCGATCGCCAGACGCGGCAGTTCCTGCAAATCGTGCGGGCCAGCGCCTGCAAGCGGTTCCGCACCGTGCTGAGCCCCGACTATAATGTCGCGCATCGCGATCATTTCCATTTCGACATGGGCGGCCGCGGCGGCTTCTGCCGCTGAACGCCCCCTTGGGTTTTACGGCCCGCGCGCCTAAGTTCAGTGCGATGACAAAAAAAGAAATCGAAGAACGCAAATTCCGTCCTGCGCGGCAGGAAGCCGCCGACGCCCAGAAGCAAGCCGGAACCCCGCAGACCAGCAGCGCCGCCTATCGCCTGGCCTTTCAGGACACGGAATTCCTGTTGCGGGAGGATTTGCGGCCCGTGCGGTTCCAGCTGGAATTGCTGAAACCCCAATTGCTGATGGACGAAGCCCGGATCGAATCGACCTTCGTATTTTACGGGTCGGCTCGCATCCCGGAGCCCGATCAGGTGCAGGCGCGGATCGAGGCCGCGACGACGCCCGAACAGCGGCGGATCGCTGAAAATCTGGGCAAGAAGGCCCGCTATTATGAGGAAGCCCGCAGGCTGGCGCGGATCGCGGCGCAATATCCGGTGACGGAAGCGGGGTGCCGCCATTTCGTGGTCTGTTCGGGTGGCGGGCCGTCCATCATGGAGGCGGCCAATCGTGGCGCGGCGGATGTAGGCGCGCAGACGATCGGCATGAACATCGTGCTGCCGCATGAACAAGCGCCCAACCGATTCGTGACGCCGGAGCTTTCCTTCCAGTTTCACTATTTTGCGCTCAGGAAGATGCACTTCCTGCTTCGCGCGCGGGCGCTGGCCGTGTTTCCCGGCGGCTTTGGCACCTTGGATGAGATGTTCGAGCTGCTGACCCTCATCCAAACCGGCAAGATGAAGCCGATTCCGGTGCTGCTGTTCGGGCGGGACTTCTGGACGCGGGTGGTGGATTTAGATGCACTGGCCGATGAGGGCGTGATTTCGCCTTCGGACCTGAATTTGCTGACATGGGTCGAAACGGCCGAGGAAGCGTGGGCGGCGGTGCAGAGTTTCTATGAGGATAGCGCTGCGCCCGGATGCGGGTGAACCTAGCGGCACAGCCTCTTGAAAAATCTTCGCGTTCTCTGCGCCTCTGCGCCTCTGCGCGAACAATTTTTTGCGCGCAGGGGCGCAGGGAACGCAGAGAGAAAGATTTGAGGCCGCTTTGCGGCAGGGTCGTGGCTGGCATGCCCTTGCCTCCCTCGGCTCACAAGACTAGGGCCCCGCCATGCGCGCCGAGCTTGCCCATGTCGATTGCTGGATCTTCGATCTGGACAATACACTTTACCCGGCGAAGGCGGACCTGTTCGCGCTGATCGACGTCAAGATGGGCGAATTCATCCAGGGCCTGCTGGGCTGCGACCCGGACGTCGCCAAGGCCACGCAGAAACGTTACTTCATGGAACATGGCACGACGCTGTCGGGCCTGATGCACCATCACGGCATAGAGCCGCGAGCCTTCCTCGACTATGTGCATGACATTTCGATGGACCGGCTGGAGGTGGACGAGGCGCTGAACGCGCATATCGCCGCCTTGCCGGGCCGCCGCCTGATCTTCACCAATGGCGATGCGGCCTATGCGGAGCGGGTGCTCGACAAGCTGGGCCTATCCGGCGCGTTCGAACTGATCCACGACATCCATGCCTGCCAATATGTTCCGAAGCCCGATCCGTCTGGTTATGCCGAACTGTGCCGCGTCCATGGCGTGGACCCGTCGCGCGCCGCCTTTTTCGAGGATATGGCGCGCAACCTGAAGCCCGCCAAGGCGATCGGCATGTCCACCATCTGGGTGAACAACGGGTCCGAGGCGGGCAATCACGAACATCACCCGGACTTCATCGATTTCGAAACCGGCCATCTGACGCCGTTCCTGGCCGACATCATTGGGGAAAGACCATGAGCCAAGATCTGATCGCGACCATCGACGCTGCCTGGGAAGACCGGGCCAATGTCAGCCTGACGACGCAGGGCGAAGTGCGTCAGGCCGTGGACAAGGCGCTGGCCCTGCTGGACAGCGGCGCGGCGCGGGTCGCCGAACCCACGGGTGCTGAAGGTTCTGGCGGCTGGCAGGTCAATCAGTGGCTGAAGAAGGCGGTGCTGCTGTCCTTCCGTCTCAACGATAATGCCATGATCGGCAATGGTCCGGGCGCTGGCCACTGGTGGGACAAGGTGCCCAGCAAGTTCGCAGGCTGGGACGAAACGGCCTTTCGCGCCGCCGGTTTCCGCGCGGTTCCGGGCAGCTTTGCGCGGGCGGGGTCGCACATCGCGAAGAATGTCATCCTGATGCCGAGCTTCGTCAATATCGGCGCTTTCGTCGATGAAGGCACGATGGTCGATACCTGGGTGACGGTGGGCAGTTGCGCACAGATCGGCAAGAATGTGCACCTGTCGGGCGGCGTCGGTATCGGCGGCGTGCTGGAGCCGTTGCAGGCCGACCCGGTCATCATCGAGGATGACTGCTTCATCGGCGCGCGGTCGGAAGTGGTGGAAGGCGTGCGCATCGGCAAGGGTTCGGTGCTGTCGATGGGCGTCTTCATCGGCCAGTCGACCAAGATCGTGGACCGCACCACCGGCGAAGTTTTCATGGGTGAAGTACCATCTTACTCGGTCGTGGTGCCGGGGTCGCTTCCGGGCAAGCCGCTGCCCGACGGGACGCCGGGGCCGAGCCTCTATTGCGCGGTAATCGTGAAGCGGGTGGACGCGCAGACCCGGTCCAAGACGGGGATCAACGAACTGCTGCGGGATTGATGTCCCGCTACTCCCCCGGCCGCTAGCGGGAAGGCAGCCTGACAGAGCGATCGCTTCGCGATCATACACACCCCAGCCCCTCCCTTAACGGGAGGGGCTTATAAGATTGGCGGCGCTCGCTTACATAGCCCCAATGCCGCCTTCCACCCCCGACAACAGCCCCCTTCCGCCCGTCTGGGCGACCTTGCGGCGGTTTCTTCCCTATCTCTGGCCATCCGACGCCCCGGCGCTGCGGCGGCGGGTGTCCATCGCCATGCTGCTGGTGGTGCTGGCGAAGGCCATCAGCCTGGCCATGCCCTTCGCCTACAAGGCCGCGATCGACCGCATGGCGCCGGGCATGGAGCCCGCCGTCGCGCTCGCCATAGCGCTGGTCGCCGCCTATGCGGGCGCGCGGTTCGGCAGCGTCCTCTTCGACAATCTGCGCAATGCCGTGTTCGAGCGGGTGGGGCAGGAAGCCGGGCGGCGGCTGTCGGACGATGTGTTCGTCCATCTCCACCGCCTGTCGCTGCGCTTCCATCTCGACCGGCGGACGGGCGCGGTCACGAAGATCGTCGAGCGCGGCACGAAAAGCATCGACACGATGCTCTATTTCCTGCTGTTCAACATCGCGCCGACGGTGCTGGAGCTGGCGGCGGTCTGCGTCATCTTCTTCGTGAAGTTCGGGCCCGGCCTGGTCATCGCGACGCTGGTCATGGTGGCGCTCTACATCTGGTTCACCCGCACCGTCACCGAATGGCGCAACCAGTTGCGCCGCGACATGGTGGACATGGACACCAACGCCGTCGCCCATGCCGTGGACAGCCTGCTCAATTTCGAAACGGTCAAATATTTCGGCGCGGAGGAGCGGGAAGCCGCCCGCTACGGCACGGCCATGCGCCGCTATGCCAACGCCGCCGTCAAGTCGGAAAACAGCCTCGCCTGGCTCAACATCGGCCAGTCGCTGATCACCAACCTGATGATGGCGGGAGCGATGGGCTATACCGTATGGGGATGGAGCCGGGGCAGCTTCACCACCGGCGACGTGGTGCTCGTGAATACGTTGCTTAGCCAGCTATTCAGGCCGTTAGACCTGCTGGGCATGGTGTACCGCACCATCCGGCAGGGCCTGATCGACATGGAGGCGATGTATAACCTCATCGACACCCAGGCCGAGATCGCCGACGCTCCGGGTGCTCCGGCCTTGAAGGTGACGGCGGGCGAGGTGCGTTTCGACCATGTGCGCTTCGGCTATGATCCCGACCGCGAGATATTGCATGATGTCAGCTTCACCGTCCCGCCCGGAAGGACGCTGGCGATCGTTGGGCCTTCGGGCGCTGGCAAGTCCACGATCGCGCGCACCCTGTTCCGCTTCTACGACATTCAGGGCGGCCGCATCCTGATCGACGGACAGGACATAGCTCAGGTCACGCAATCGTCGCTTCGCGCGTCGATCGGCATCGTGCCGCAGGACATGGTGCTGTTCAACGACACGGTCGGCTATAATATCGGCTATGGCCGCGCGGGCGCGACGCAGGCGGAGATCGAGGCGGCGGCCAGGGCAGCGTCCATCCACGACTTCATCATGCGCCTGCCGCAGGGCTATGACACGCGGGTGGGGGAGCGGGGCCTCAAGCTGTCAGGCGGCGAAAAGCAGCGCGTGGCGATCGCCCGCACGCTGCTCAAGGACCCGCCGGTGCTGGTGCTGGACGAGGCGACCAGCGCGCTCGACAGCCGGACCGAGATGGAGATTCAGGACGTGCTGCGCAACATCGCGCGCAAACGCACGACCTTGATCGTGGCGCACCGCCTGTCCACCGTCGTCGATGCGGACGAGATCATCGTTCTGGATCAGGGGCGCATCATCGAGCGCGGGCGCCATGCCGATCTGGTGCGGGCGGACGGGCTTTATGCCGCCATGTGGGCGCGGCAGGCAACCGAGCGGGATGAGCCCGTCATGGAACCCGCCTACTCCACCCCGCACTAGCAACGATGGGCATTCAGCCCTGGGACAAGGTGTCGGCGTCGGTGATCCGCACCACCCTGTTGCTGATCTTGACCGTCTTCACCACCAGCGACGTTTCGACATGAGTGACGCCCTCGACCTCCAATATCCTGCCCGACGCCAGCCGGTGCAGGTCGTCGAGATCGTGATAAAGACAGGTCGCCATGACGTTGAACGGGCCAAGCATGATCATCACCGCTTTCACTAGCGGGATGTCAGCAATGTCGCGCGCGATGCGGCGGACATGGGCGGTGTCCGCCTGAATGGCCATGAAGGCGATATTGGCGGCCTTTTCCAGCTTCATGCCGGTCAGCGCGGTGAAGGCGATCAGCTTTTCCTGCTGCAAGCGCTTGATCCGCCCCCGCACCGTGCCTTCGTTGACGCCAAGGTCGCTTGCGATCTTGCGGTTCGAAACACGCGCATCCTGCGCCAATATGCCGATCAGCTGGCGGTCGAGATCATCCAGTTCCGGCCTGCTCATGCGGCGCTCCTGCTGTCGACCGGCCCTGTGTCCAGCGCATAGCGGACGATGTCCAGCCCAACGGCAGGGGTCATCGACTTGATGCCGGGCACCTTGGCGAATGTGCCGGTGATGAGCGGCGGCAGTTCGTCAATGTCCCGCAGCGTCAGCAGCAGGCTGATCTCATAACTGCCCGTCACCAGATGCGCCGCGAAGACTTCGGGAAAGACGGCCAGATCCTCCGCCACCTCCAGCGCCGGACGGCCGCTGACCTGGACCGCGAGGTGGATGAGGATATGATAACCATGGACCGCGAAGTCCGACACGGCGACGACGCGCAGCATGCCCGCTTCCTCCATCCGCCGGATGCGCGTGGACACGGTGGAAGCGATCAGATTGAGGGATTCGGCGATCTGCTGGTTGGTCGCCCGGCCATTTCGCCGCAACTGCTCGACAATCTTCCGGTCCGTCTCATCGAACGCGAACATATCGTTCATATAGTTATTCAACCCCTTTTCGGCCGCCGGTCTTGCCAGCAAAGGGCCGGAAGGTCGAATCGAAACAACATCGCGAAGCGCAGCGCCATCCGGCCCGCGCGATCAACAATGTTCAGGAAGGCCCGCTTGTGCGGCCATAATGATGAGGGGAAATGGTGCTGCCGGCGAGGATTGAACTCGCGACCTCAGCCTTACCAAAAACTCGCGGGCACTTTTCGATCATTCGCCAAACTTGTAGATTACAAGATAACTACCTGAACTAACGAGATTTTCTTGTCTTTTTAGCGCAGCCACACTACTCTCCTTTTAGCCACTTTTTCGGTCCGCGTGCTTCCGTAGCGCTTCCGCGAAAGCAGCGTAAAAGCGTGGAGTAGCAATATGGTAAGGCTCACCAAGCGCGTCGTCGAGGCAGCTTCTGCTTCCGTGAAAGACGTTTTCCTGTGGGACGGCGAGATTTCGGGCTTCGGCGTGCGCGTTTTCACGTCCGGAAAGCGTAGCTACCTCATCCAATATCGAGTCGGTGAGCGGACCCGGCGCAAGACGATCGGATCGCATGGCGTCTGGACCGTCGAAACCGCACGGACCGAAGCCAAGATTCTGCTCGGCAAGGTTGCCCACGGGGAAGACCCGATCGACGACGAGCTACGCGCGTCGCTGACGGTCGCCGGCATTTGCGATCGGTATCTGACGGAAGGGCTCGCGACCGCGAAGGAGGGCTCGATCAAGCAGGCCAAAGCCAATATCGAGAATCACATCAAACCGCTGCTTGGAAAGACTCTGGCCACGCGCCTCACCCGCTCGGAGGTCCAGAAGATGATGCGCGACATTGCCGCAGGGAAGACCGCCAAGGTCGAGAAGCTCGGTCCCCGGTCGGTATCGCGGGTACGCGGCGGCAAGGGAACAGCCAACCGCGTCGTCAACACTTTGTCGGCCGCCTTGGCGCTGGCGGTCGACGACGGCCTCCGCCCGGACAATCCGGCGATGAAGGTGAAGAAATATCCGGGCAGGAAGCTTGAGCGCTTCCTGTCGCCGGAGGAGTTGGCGCAGCTCGGCGGAGTCTTGGCAGCTGCCGAGGCGATCGGCGTCGAAAATCCCTATGCGATCGCGGCGGTGCGACTGCTGATCCTCACGGGATGCCGCAAGAACGAGATCCTCAAGCTCAAGCGCGAGTGGATCGACACCTATCATCGGTGCCTGCGCCTGCCCGACAGCAAGACCGGAGCAAAGGTCGTGCATCTCGGCGAGCCCGCCCTGCGCCTCATCGCATCTCTCGCGCCGGTCGACGGAAACCCTTACCTGCTGCCTGGGCGGGGCCACGGCACACATGTCACCAATCTCGATAAGGTCTGGCGCCGGCTCAGCAAAAGCGCGGAGCTGGAGAACGTGCGCATCCACGATCTCCGTCATAGCTTCGCTTCAATGGGTGCCAACAACGGCGACAGCCTACCTGTGATCGGGGCTTTGCTCGGGCACCGCTCCACCAAGACCACGCAGCGCTACGCGCATCTCGCCGATCACCCTGTTCGCTCCGCTGCCGATCGTATCGCAACGCGAATCGCGGATTATCTCGACATCACGCCGGAAATCGATGCGGATGCAGCCGAGTTGGCAGAGGTTGTTATCATCGGTATCGCTCCTGCTCTCAATGAACCCGAAGCCCGTCCCGATCCCGTTCTTGGCAAGGCGATCCGCACCAAATGGCTCGATACTCGCGCCGCAGCCGCCTTCCTCGGCAACACTGTCGGCACGCTGCAAACCTATCGCTGGATGGGAACCGGACCCGAGTTCACAAAAATCGGGCGGCGCGTGGTCTATTCGCTCGATAGGCTCATCGCGTGGCGCGATGCCGCAGTCGATCCAGCAAATCCCTCGAAGCTGAAGCTGGTCGCCTAGCCAAGTTCATCGCCTGTGGATCAGAGCCGATGCCCCCCTGCCATTGTCGTCATGAGTGTTGATTACTGTTGAGAAGTGCCCCGGGGTTGGAGTGGGCCCCTGGGGTCGGACAGGTTTCAGGCCGCGGATTTGACCATAGTTTTGGCGTGTAACTCCTCAAACTGCACCGGGCTCAAATAGCCCAGGGCGGAATGTAGTCGGCGTTGATTGTAGACGCGGTCGATGAACGGTGGAAGATGGGTGGCGACATCCTCGAAAGTCTCGAACGCCATCGGGTTAGACCGCCTCGACCTTGAGCGTTTTCATGAAGCTTTCCGCCTTGGCGTTATCGTAGGGATTTCCGCGCCGGCTCATCGATCCGGTGATGCCATTGGCTGCCAGCAGCGCACGGTAGGTAGCGGCTGCGTACTGGGGGCGGATTCACCCACTCCAATCCGGGGTGAATATCTGGTGCCGATTGACACACCAAAGGCCTACGACGGACACTGCTTTTTGTCTGGAACAAACTCATCGATCAGCCTTAGTGACAATGCCTTGGCCGAAACCATCAACGGCCTTTGCAAGGCCGAGGTGATCCGATCGTGTCCCAAGGCATGGTGTAGGTTCGCCGGCGTAGCCATGGCGAACTCCGGCTAGAGCCGGGTTGATCACGCTGCCATAGGCGGCAGGGTGACGAGAGGATCCCCGCTCATGGGGTCAGTGCACAGACCATGTGAACCGCGATCATCCCGCCGCCATGGTCGACCTCGCGCTCGCGGACATAGCCGAGGCGCTCGTACAGCGCGATGTTCGCGGTCATCAGCGCATTCGTGTAGAGGCGGGTGCCGGAAAGGCCGCCGGCACGCGCGAGATCCTCGGCATGGCGCATGAGGCGCCGCCCGAGCCCCTCCCGCTGCCGCTCGGGATCGATCGCGACGTTCACGATCAACAGTTCGCGGCCTTCCGCCACCGTCTCGATCAATCCGACCAGCTGGCCCTCGTCAACAAGGACGTCGAAGCGATGCGCGGCAAAAGCGCGATCATAATCGGCATTGATTGGCTTGGGCGGCCGCGGCGTCACCGTGATCCAGCGAGCGTAGGCGCGCCGCACGAGTGCGCGGATATCGGGGACATCCTCCTTAATCGCGCGGCGAAGCGTTGGTTCGCGCACGGCGTCGGCGAGTGCTGCGCGCGCGGCCTCGCACCCGCTCACCAAGGCCGGCTCGCTTCGTGAAGGTGAAGGTCCGTTGCTGCGAAATCCTTGCCCGTGCAGAGCAGCGGCTCGCCGCGCTCCTTGGCCACAGCATAGACCATGAGGTCGAGCAGGTTGAGCGGCCCGCCATTGCCATTACCGGAACCGTACTGAGGCTCGGCTTCAATGGCTATCCTCGCTTGCGCCCACGTAAATGCAGCAAACTCGCACCCATATCGCTCGAGGCGGGCAAGCAACTCCTCAGCCTCCCGCCTCTTACGCTGTCGGATCCCACTAGCCACGCGCAAGAACTCGACACACACCGGCGCGGGTATCGAGCCTCGTTCATCGGCCATCGCAAGGAGCAGTGGCCCGCTCTCCGGCTCGTCGGCCAGCACCGCGACCAGCGCGGAGGTATCGATGATCATCGCGGCAAACCATCCTCATCCCACAGTTCCGCATCGATCTCCGCCATACTGGGAAAAGTCCCTTTTGGAACTCGCGCCTGGATTGCCCTGATGTCAGCGAGAAATGCTTCGCGATCGCGCTCTGCCGGGAGCGGCATACGATCGAGGGCTTCCTCGATGATCTCGACCTGGCTGCGCCCGTCGCGGGCGAGCAACTCCAGGCGCTTCAGCGCATGATCGGAGCGGATGGTAATGGCCCGCTGCTTACGACGGGGTGGTTGCTGGGCGGCGGTGGCCATGACGGCGCTCCTCTAGGCTCGATTTGGTCCGCTTCCCAATATATCGATCCGTGCTGCTACGCGCAAGCACGCCTCGTAAGACCATAGAAGCGGGAGCGCGGAGTTTTGCTGATATCGTTCGGGCCGCGCCGCCGTAGCTGCGCTCGATCGTATCTTGTCATTGATATTGCGAGGCGCTCGCATTAATGGGGTGCCGTCCAGACATCAGGGGGGCATATGAAGCTGCGTCAGTTCGGTTTTTGTCTTTTAGCGTCCGTATCCGGTCCCGCTCTGGCTCAGGAGGCCGGTGCGGGCGACGGGTCGCGCGGAAACGAAATCATCGTGATCGCGACCGGGCAGAGTTCGGCAGTGTCTGCGTCAAAGGCGGAAACCCCGATCATCGAGTCGCCGCAGACCATCTCGATCGTCAACCGTGAGGAGATGGATATCCGCGCGGTCAGCACCGTCAGCGATGCCCTGGCCTACACGGCCGGGGTCAATGTCGAATCGAGCGGCATCGACAGCCGCACCGACGAGATCACGGTGCGCGGTTTCGGTGCGGGCGGCTTCTCGTCCAACAGCAACTTCGTCGACGGCCTGCGCCTGCCAAATGGGGGACAGTGGACCCGCACCCAGTTCGACCCCTTTGGCATGGAGCAGGTCGAGGTCCTGAAAGGTCCGTCCAGTGTTCTTTATGGGCAGACAGCGCCGGGCGGCATCATCAACATCGTGACGAAACGGCCCACGCAGGACTTCCATGGCGAGGCAATGCTTCAGGCGGCGGGCTTTACCGACCTTGGGCGCTGGCAGTTCCAGGGCGCAGCCGACCTGGGTGGGCCGCTCAACGCCAGCGGTACGTTGTCCGCGCGGCTGGTCGGCCTCGTCCGCGACGGCCAGACCCAGATCAACAAGACGAGCAACAGCCGCTATTATGTCTCGCCCTCGCTTACATGGGCGCCGAACGATGATGTCTCATGGACGCTGCTCGGTCAGTATCAGCGCGATGATGGAGGATCGACCTATCAGTTCCTGCCGATGACGGGAACGCTGCTGCCCAGTAACGGAGGGCGAATCGCCCTCGACGAATATCTCGGCGAGCCCGAGTGGAACGCTTATGATCGCGACCAGATACTGGTGGGGTCCTTCTTCCGCGCGAAGCTCAACGATAATATCAGCTTTCGCAACAGCGTCCGCTATACGCATCTCAAGTCGCTCTACCGGGTAACGGTGCTGTCCGGCGACACGCTTGACGCCTCGACCCCGGGCGCGGCCACCTGCGCCAGGATGGTTGCGAGTTATCCGGCCGCCTATGCGGGCTGTATACCGGGCCAAACCATTGGCCGCCGCGCGGTGCAGGGCGCCGGTGAAAGTGACGGCATTGCCATCGACACCAGCCTGCAGGCCAAATTCTCCACCGGCGCGATCGAACATACGCTGATGGCTGGCGTCGATTATTTCTATACCGACTGGGAGCATTATCGCGACCTCGTCGTCCTGCCGGGGCTCCCCCGCGGCCAGGTCGAGCCGCTGCTTGACTTCTATAATCCCGTGCCGCGAGGCGCCTCCCACTATGCCGCGAACCTCACACCGCAGATCTATACCGAGGTCGAAAGCGACCAGCTGGGGCTGTATCTTCAGGACCAGATCAGGATCGGCGGGCTGCGCGTGACGATCGGCGGACGCCAGGACTGGGCGCGCGACGACCAGACAAACACCATCACCGGTCAGCTTTTCACAACGAAATCGGATGCGTTCACCTGGCAGGCCGGCGCGGTCTATCTCTTCGATAACGGGCTCGCGCCTTATCTGAGCTATTCCGAATCCTTCCAGCCGCAGGTCTCCGATCCCACCTCCAATGTGGATGGGCTGCCGTTCGTCCCGACAACGGGCCAGCAATATGAAGGCGGCATTCGCTTCGAACCGCGCGGAACGCACGCTTATTTCACGCTCGGCGGCTACCAGATCACACAGCAGAACGTGGTTACCCCCGATCCTTTGGGGAGGCTTTGCGGGACGAGCGTCTGTAACGTTCAAACGGGCGAGGTCCGGGTGCGCGGGCTGGAGTTCGAAGCACGCGCCGCGACCGATATCGGCCTGACCGCCGTTGGCAGCATCACCCGCGCATGGTCGAAAGTGACCAAGAGCAATACGCCGGCCGAGCTGGGCAACCGCCTCACCGTGACGCCCGAATGGCTGGGCTCCGCCTTTCTCGACTATCGTCTGCCCGAAGGCGCGCTCCATGGTCTCGGGATCGGCGGCGGTGTACGCTATACGGGCAAGAGCTGGGGCGATCTGGCCAACAGGATCGAACTGCCGGGCCGCACCCTGTTCGATCTTTTCGTCCGTTACGATTTCGGAAAATCGACGCCCTCACTCGATGGGTTGTCGCTCTCGATCAACGCGCGCAATCTCACCGACAAGACCTATGTCGCGACCTGTTCGGGGACATCGTCCTGCTTCTATGGCTCCGGACGTACGGTCACCGCCCGCATCCAGTACCGCTGGTAATGCGCTGCTGGTCGACATTCCTGGCGGTGCTGCCTGGAGCACTCTGCCCGGCTATCGTCCCCGCCTCGGCGGTGACGGCCGGAGAGATCCGGACCGCGGAACAGCCCTATGTGATCGCGAACAGCGCCGTGCTGACTGTTCGCTCGCAAACTGGCGAGGCTTATCAGGTCTATGTGGCATGGCCGGACGGCACGCCGCCACCTGATGGCTGGCCCATATTGTATCTGCTCGACGGCAACGACCAGTTCCCGGTCGCGGTGGCGACCGCCCGCCGCATGGCGCGCATGCCTGAGCGCAGCGGCGTGTCGCCGGGTATCATCGTGGGGATAGATGCCGGCCCCCTTTCCCGCCGCTCACGAGACTATACGCCTCGCGCCAACCTCCCGGCCGGCTTGATCCGCGGCCCGGGCACGCATCATCCGACCGGGGGCGCGGACGCGTTTCTCACATTTCTGACGACGCGGATTAAGCCGGTGGTGGAAGGCCGCTGGCCTGTCGATCCGGGCCGCCAGACGCTGGCCGGCCATAGTTTCGGCGGCCTTGCCTCGCTCTACGAGCTGCACCGCTTCGGCCACTTCACCGGCTATGCCGCGATCAGCCCCTCGCTCTGGTTCGGCGGCGGGACCGTGCTGCCGGATAATGTTAGGCAGTTTGACGGTCATCGTTCATCTCCACCGTTCTGGCAAAGCGCTTTGTTCCGCGCTCTCCATTTCTTGGTGACGCCAACTTAGGGCTCGACCTTTGCGATGATAATCGGGATAAATCGCGATGTGACATCGTGAAAAGTAGGACAATGCTTCAGGACGGTTTGGTCGAGTTTGATGCGGTTTTAGCCATTGCGCGGCGCGGGTCGTTCCGAGCGGCGGCGCTGGAGCTTAGCGCATCTCTCCGGAGCAGCGGCAATCGCAAAAGCGCCCGCACTCTATCTGGCTCAGATCCAGCATATGTCCGCCATCCACTGCCCAGTGCCAGGAGCACGGCGATCTGATCGGCGATCAGCGTCGTCTGCGCTACGGCCACATCACCAGCGCGGCGCGCTCGATGGCCTAAGAGGCTCGCCTGACCCCTCAGCGTGGCGGATAGCCCTCCAGTCCGCGCCCGAGCGTCTCCAGCACGGCGCAGGCGGTCCGCAGGTCGGCTTCGCTGACGCCAGAGAGCGCCTGGGCGAAGAGGCGCTCCCGCGCCTGTCGCATCCGTCGCACCGCCAGGCGGGCCTTGTCCGCGATCTCGATGAGAGAGGCGCGCGCGTCCGCCGGGTCCTTGCCCCGAAGTATGAACCCGTCCGCCTCGAGGGTTTTCAGGCGCGGGGTCAATGTCGGCATCTCCACGCCGTGATAGGCGGCGAGTTCGGACACGCGAATGGGCCCGGAGCGCTCGAGGTATTCCAGCAAGGTCCAGGATGTGGGTGGGAGATCGTACCTGGAATCGCGGCCGAGCGCGTGGGCGAACAAGCAATGGGACACCTGCGCCAGCACGGCCCAGGTCTGCTGTTCCATCGCTGCGATGAGATCATCTCCGTTCACGTCGAGACCTCTTGCCGTCGACTCAATTTGGTTTGCTTAGCCTAACCAATTATATACGGGCTGACCAACCAATCGCATTAACCTCCAGGAGTTCAGCCTTGCCCAGCGAGACCATCGCCCCCGGTCCTTCCGCCCAGGATATCGCCGTCGACGTTCTGGTCATGGGTTCGGGCGCGGGCCTGGCGGCCGCGCTCGCCGCCAAGGAAGTGGGACTTTCGGCGCTGGTCGTCGAGAAGACCGAACTCGTGGGCGGCTCCACCGCACGATCGGGCGGCGCCTTCTGGATACCTGGCAACAACGCACTTCGCGACGGGGGCGCCGACGTCTCGCGGGAGGCGGCGCAGGAATATCTCGAAAACCTCGTCGGCGACGAGGCACCGCGCCGGCGCTACACTGCCTATCTCGATCACGGGCCGGACGCGGTCGCCATGATGGAGCGGATGACGAGCCTGAAATTCTTCTGGGCCAAGGGCTATTCCGATTATCACGCCGAAGTCCCCGGCGGCAGCCCGCTGGGGCGCACCTGCGAAAGTCTGCCGTTTGACCTCAACCGGCTGGGCGCGGAGAAGTCGCGCTTCCGGCCCGGCGACGTGAAGACGCCGCTGCCAATGCCGGTCACGGGCGCGGACTATAAATGGCTGAACCTGATCAAGCGCAGGCCACTCAAGGCGCTGCCGGTAGTGGGCAAGCGGCTGATCCAGGGCGTGGCGGGACTGGCCATCGGCAAGAAGCTTGTCGCCGGCGGACAGGCCATCGCGGCGGGTCTGTTCGACGGCGTGCTGCGGGCCGGCATTCCGGTCTGGACACGCACCAGCGTCGTGGAACTGGTGAAGGGCGGCGACAGCGTTTCCGGCGCGGTGGTTGAGCAGGACGGCAGGCGGTTCACGGTGACGGCCCGGCGCGGGGTCGTGCTGGCGGCCGGAGGTTTCGACCACAACATGACCATGCGCCAGCGGTATCAGTCTCCCTCCCTGGTCGAGGACTGGAGCCTGGGCGCGCGCGGCAATACGGGCGACGGCATCGTGCTGGGCCAGCAGGCGGGCGCGGACATCCGTTTGATGGAGGAGGCCTGGTGGTTCCCCGCCGTGCGCAGCGCCGACGGCGGCTATCCCAAGATTCTCCTTGCCGAACGGTCCCTGCCGGGCGGTCTGATCGTCGACCAGAACGGCGAGCGTTTCCTCAACGAGGCCATGGACTATATGAGCTTCGGTCAGACGATGCTCAGGCTCGAGCGTGAGGATCGGCCGGTCACCCAGATGTGGATGGTGTTCGACCAGAGCTATCGCGACAGCTATCTGTTCGCCGGCGGCGTTATGCCCGGCGCGCCCTTGCCACAGGACTGGTACGCGGCGGGCGTCGCCTTCAAGGCCGACAGCGCCGAGGCGCTCGCCCGGGCCGCCGGGCTGCCGGCCGACCGGTTCGTGTCGGCCCTGGCGCGTTTCAACGCTCAGTGCGCGGTCGGCAAGGACGACGATTTCCACCGCGGCGAAAGCGCCTACGACCGCTATTACGGCGACCCAACCGTGGCGCCGAACCCCAATCTTCGGCCGCTGTCCGGCCCGCTCCATGCCGTCAAGCTGGTGCTATCCGACCTGGGCACCTGCGGCGGCCTCGCGGTGAACGAGAACGCCCAGGCTTTGCGGCCCGACGGTTCCCCCATTCCCGGCCTCTACGCCATCGGCAACACGGCCGGGAACGCCTTCGGCCGCGTCTATCCCGGAGCGGGGGCCACCATCGGCCAGGGCGTGACCTTCGGCTATATCGCCGCCCGGCACATGGCCGGCGACGCGGCCTGACGCGCCCGTGGCCCCGATGCGCTTCAAAAGCCGCCCACGTTCCGCGAACGACTTCTTCAAGGCCGCGCTGCTGTCCTGGATCGCCTGTCCGGGCGCCTGACGGACTCGCCAGCAAGACATTCTTCCGCGTCTCGCTCACCCGACGGGCGGCGCGGACGCACATCGAAAGACATAGACGCATGCAACGTTTCGAAAATCGAACTGTCCTGGTCACCGGCGCAGGCTCCGGCATCGGCCAGACGACGGTCGCGCGGCTGCTGAGCGAAGGCGGCCGGGTCATCGCCGTCGACATTTCCGAGGCGGCACGGCCGACGATCGCCGGACCATAGCGGCGCAGGAACAGGATTTCCGCCGCCTCGCAGGCGTCATAGGCGGTCTTCCAGTCCCAGGCTCCTTCGGCATCGCTGCCGCCAAACGCCTCGCTCATCGTGGTGCGGAGCTGCGCCGCATTGATGGCGCGTCCCGCCTCGAGCATAGACAGGAGGCTGGCGGCTGCCGCCAGCAGGGCGCCGACCCTGCTAGCGAACGGGCATGCGGCAGTGAGCGGCGCGGCGCGCAGCGCCGCGTCGGACAGAAGGTGGGTCATGTGAGGCCTCCGGGAGAGCGGAAAGGGTTCCCCCAGCGGACGCTCTCTCTAAGCCCGGCCGGGTTCCCTCTTCCCGGCCTTCCCTCTGACTTTTACCGGAAATTGTTCGACGAAGCTGGCGGACTGCGGAGAGCGATGTGGTCCTGCTCTATTGCGGTTCTGATTGCCGCCAACGACTGGTATTACGGCTGTGCGTCGACGGCTGCGTGTCAGAAAGGCATGCAGTCCTTACTGGTATCCGGCGAGACGCGAACCAGTATCTTCCCCCCACCATTCGCGCCCGTAAGGCAGTCCGCTAGCGCCTGAGGCGCGGATTCGATGCCGCGATAGATCTGATGTTCGTAGACCAGCTTGCCATCTTTCCACAGGCGGGCGACATCTGCGCGAAAAGTCTCGAAATCGTCCTCATGATCGAGCACGACGAAGCCCCGGATGCTGAGGCGTTTGGCGAGGATCATCCCGGTTGGCAGCGTGCTGCTTTCGGAGCCGTTATACTCCGCGGCCATGCCGCAGACGATCAGGCGGCCGAACGGCTTCAACCGGCTGAAAACGGGAAGCTGCGTCCGGCCCGCTACATTGTCGAAATAGATATCGACGCCTTCGGGCAGCAGCCGGTCCAGCGCCTCGCCAATATCCTCCGCTGTTCGGTCGATACAGGCGTCAGCCCCGAGGCTTTCGATAACGAACCGGCATTTGTCAGGGCCGCTCGCAATTCCGACGACGCGTAGGCCATCTGCCTTGGCCATCTGCACGACCAGCATGCCCACCGCGCCGGCTGCCGCGGAAACGACGATCGTTTCTCCCGGTTTGGCGTCGCAATAGCGGCGATAGCCCACCCAGCCGGTGAAGGATGACCGCCCGACCAGCGTCAGGTCCGCCTCGATCGGCAGGTCGGCCGGATCGAGTTTCAGGACGGCACGGGTATCGAGCACTTCATATTCCTGCCAAAGCAGCCCACCGAAGACATAGTCGCCCGGCGCGAAGCCCTGCGCGCGTGACTCCACGACCTGTCCTACCGTGCCACCGGAATAGGCGGACATGGCCGGCACGATCCCGGACCGCATGCGCTCGCCCACGCGGATCTGCATGGGATTGGGGACATGATCCCCCGACGCATCCTTGCGGCCAGTGGAGGAGTTACCTGCGACGTCCGGCCGGTCGCTGGCGTAAGGCAGCAGGGGACGGACGCCCGGCGCAATGCTGATGTAGATGGTGCGGACGAGGATTTGACCTTCCGCCGGTTCCGGTGTTTCTTCCTCGGTCAGCCGGAAATCATCGGGTTCAGGAACACCGCGCATCGGGCGGTCGACGAACCAGGCGCGGTGGCGCGATGGAGCCTCTATATGGGTAATGATGTCCTGCATGATAATCTCCTGCCATTTGCCGGCCTGTTAATAGCCCGGTTCGTCTCTGTCATGCCGCGATCTCCGGAACGCTGCCCGATCGACCGGCGAAGCCGCTACAGGTGAAGGGCTCGGCGCACACCTCCGCCGCAAAGTGCCTCTGAAGCCTGAAAAGCATGTTTCGGCCGGGCATAGGCAGCGCCCTTGGGGCCACGGACAAGATCCAAGATCCAGATAGCCCCAAAAACGAGAATCAGAAAATACCGTTTAGAAATATCGTTGTGACGAGTTCGGCGTGCGTGGTCATTTCTTCCTCTGTCATCGGCTCACCGCCGAACAGAAGGCGGCGTTGCCATTCGCCAAAAGCCATGACTACAAATTGCGTCGCATAGTCATGGCATTTGTCTGAAGCCATGCCTTCGTTCGCCAATATGTCCACGACCGGCATCAGCTGATGACGTTCGAACTGGAGCCGGGCAATCTGCCGTAGTGCGTCGAAATCGCTACACTCGCGATATATCAGGCGCGCGATCTGCAGGCTCGTGGGAGCGAAGAGCTGCCGCTGCATTTCCACGGCGTAGGTCACAAAGCGTGTGTGAAGATCCCCTTCAAGGTACGGAACGTCGGGCCGGATCTGACGGCCGGAATATTCCAGGCACGCTTCAAAAAGCGCGAGCTTGTCAGGGTAGTGATTGTACAGGGTCCGGCTCGAAATCTGTGCCTTTTCGGCGATGTCGCGGAGCGAGGCGGCGCGATATCCTGCGCGCGCGAACTCCTGTAGCGCGACGAGGATGAGGTTCTGGCGTTTCTGCTCGGCCTCCTCGGGCGTGGGCCTGCCTGCCCGCCTCTTCACCTGTATTTGATCCATCATTCGCCTCGTTTGCGCACCGGCGCGACAATAGCAAGAGCTGTTGCCCGTTGACCAATTACACACCAAAGTGTAATTGCGTTCCATCGAGTCCTCAACGGAAAACCAGACATTAAGGAGAGACAGGATGCACGCACGTACGCAGGACACGTCATCCAGGATCGACGCTGCCATCGACTCGTTGGATCCGGTCATGGCCCTGATGGCGCTCATCCAGATCACGGGCGATCGGACGCTGTTGAGCCGCTACTGGAAGGATCTGGACGGCAAGCAGGTCCGGGTTGTCGAGGCGTTTGTAGATATCAACGAACATGGGGCGCAGGAGCCAGTGGACCCGGCCGTGGCCGGTGAAATCCGGGAGGCGCTGCGCACGGCGGTGAAGGCGGGCAAGACCCCGGTGATGCCCCAGATAGACCGGCCGATGTTCAAGCGGATGAGCCGCCTGCTTCTTGGCCGGGACCTACCTGAAATGTCGCTCGACGTCGCATTTCAGCATGCCGGCTTCACCACCGACACGCGCGTGCGCGATGCAGCGGACATACCGCCGCCCGATTTCAAGGTGCTGGTCGTCGGCGCGGGCATGATGGGCATCAATGCCGCGGTAAAGCTCCAGCAGGCCGGGTTCGACTTCACGGTGCTGGAAGCGCTGGATCAGGTGGGCGGCAACTGGCTGACCAACACCTATCCGGGCGCTGCGGTCGACACGCCGAGCCGGGTCTATTCCTACTCCTTCGAGCCCAATGCGTCCTGGACCCAGTATTATCCGCGCGGGCCTGAGTTCCTCTCCTATCTCGACCGTGTCACCGACAAATATAATCTGCGCGGCCGCATTCGTTTCGGCACCTGGGTCGAGGGCGCCGAGTGGGACGAGGCGCACAGGATCTGGACCGTCAAGGCGGTACGGAACGGAAGGCCCGAGACGCATGAGTGCAACGTCCTCATCATGGCGGTGGGTCCGAACAACAATCCCAACTATCCGAAGGTCAAGAATCTCGACGTCTTCAAGGGGCCGGTGGTCCATTCGGCGGCCTGGGATCATTCGGTGGAACTGCAAGGCAAGAAGGTGGTGCTGGTCGGCACCGGTTGCTCGGGCGTGCAGGTCGCGACCGCTATTGCCGACAAGGTTGGTGAACTGGTGATCATCCAGCGCCAGCCAGAACATATCATCCCCAATCCGCAGGCGCATGCTCCGGTCGATCAATTGGAGATTCATGCGATGGAGGAAATTCCCTTCATCGTGAACTGGAAGCGGCTGCAGGCGCTGGAAAGCGCCATGTCGGACATGCACGGCATGATCATGAAGGACGAGGAATATGCCGCGAAGACTGGCGGCTTCGGTCCGATCAATGACGGCATGCGGATGATGTGCGAAGGCTATCTCAAGAGCCATTTCCCCGACAAACCAGAGATGGTCGAGCTGCTGACGCCCAACTTTCCGGTCTTCGCCAAGCGGCCGATCCTCGATTGCGGTTTCTACGACACGCTCAAGAAGCCCAACGTCTCGATCGTGCGCGGGGAATTGGCCGAAGCGGACGAGAATGCCGTTATCCTGTCTGACGGCACCCGGATCGAATGTGACGTGCTGCTGCTCTCGACCGGCTACAATCTGCATTTCGGACGCCAGTTCGACATTCGTGGCACCGGAGGGAAGACGCTCAAGGATGCCTTCGATCCGCATCCCTTCTCCTATGAAGGCATGCTGATTACCGGCTTTCCCAACTTCGTTTTCATGGGCGCGCCCTACAGCTATCTCGTCGCCAACCATGCCGTGGTGAGCGAGCAGCAGGTCCATTACATCATCGAGCTCCTGCAGTGGATGGTGGACGAGCATCTGTCCTCCTTCGATGTCACACCCGAGGCGACACAGGCCTTCATAGAGGATGTGGACGCCAATCTGCAGAAGACGGCGTGGGTCCAGTGCGGCAGCGCCCATGGCTATTATCGCGACAAGGGCGCCGATGGGCAGAAGAAGGTGATCCTTGCCATTCCGCGGCACAATTCACGCATCTGGCATGATCTGCGCTCGCCGCGTGCAGAAGATTTCAAGGTCACCCGCAAGGATGGCGACGCTCCTGCCCGGCAGAGCGGCATGGAAATGCTGACGATCTGATCGGGACCGGCGAAACAGGTAAAGAAAGGGAATATAATGGCTGAACAACATGCGCCCGCATCCAACTACGGCATGTCCTATATCTTCGGCAAGACGTTCGTGCACGACCTCGACGCCATGGCAAAATTCTATGAGGAGGTTTTGGGCGTCGTTCCCAACAACCGGCACCAAGACGAGATGCTTGGCCGGAAGATCGACGAGATCACCTACCGCCCTGCCTATCCGGGCGGGCCGTCGTTGACGCTGATCAAATATCTGGATTCAACGGGCCCTGCGACCGGTGAGTCCGTCCAGGGGTTCATGTCGCAGGATCTGGAGGCCACCGTCGAACGGGCTCTGGCCGCCGGGGGCAGCGTAGCCGAGCCCATTCGCGAAATGCCCGAATTCGGCATCCGCGTTGCCTTCATTCTCGATCCTGAGGGACATGTGAATGAAGTGATCCAGATGCTTTCCTGACGTTCGCCTTAACCTCGTTTCCCGGAGGATTCCCCATGCTTCGCCACCTTGCCGAAAATTTCCGCCCCGTCGCACCGCCGCGACTGATCGACGATGCCTATAGCAACGACCAGCATGCGCGGCTGCTCAAGGTCGTGCGCGACAACGGCCCTTGGCCGCTTATCATGGCCGAGAATTTCAAGACGCCCGAGGAAGTGATCGCCACCACGTCCGGCACTATTCCGGAGGGTGTCAAACTCACCTGGGACATGATCGGCCTCAATCCGGTCTTCCGCGGCTATCTGGCACGCGGTGGCACCTGCTTCTACCCGGAAATCGAAGACTGCTACTATAATGCGCGCTTCCTCGAACTCGCGCGCAGCTATTGGAACTGCCAATATGCCGAGCCCGAGACCTTCCTGTTCAACATCCAGGGCCCGACCCCTATCGGTGGCCCACCGCACCTGGACGGCATGGTATTCCGCGGCATGACGATGGAGAACACGCCGCTCTGGCTGCTGCTGACCATGGCCAAGTCGTGCCTGTTCCACCGCTGGCGCTCGAAGAAGGCCCAGGTCATCGCCTGGTATTACCAGGGCAATATCGGCGGCGGCTTCAACTGCTGGCCCGATGGGCCGAGCTGCGATCCGCTCCAGATCAGTGCGCCGATGTGGGGCAAGGCCGTTGTCGTGGAAAATGAAATGATGTTCCACCATGGCCAGGCAACTGGTCCGGCCGCGTTGCGCAAGCCGCAGGGCATGGACATCAGCTCCACCTTCGGCGCGGATCCGGAAGATCCGGCCGGTTGGCAGATCGAAACCTTCGGCAAGGTCAGCCAGAAGGTGCCTGAAAGGGAAATGCGCTTCCTCGTTCATTGGGGTGCGCGCCTGTTCAAGGATATGGACGATTTCAAGCTGACCTATGATCACCGCGATGACATCAATGCGGACATCGCGATCAACATGCTCATCGACGACATGAAGAAGCGCGGCGTGCCGTTCGAAGTGCCGACCGATCCGCTCCACGACAACAGCTTCGTCGGCCTGCTCGCTCGCGTTTACGACATTGGTGGTCCCGCCAATATACCCGCGGACGCCATGGACGAAGCCGCCTGAGGCGGCTGCGTTTATGCCAGCAGATCATCAGGAGAGTTTAATGAAGAATGATCTTCAATCCGAAGCCTATCTGCGGATGCTGAAGATCCGCGGTTTCGAACAGGCTGTCACGCGCCTGGTAACCGAGGGCGAAGTGCCCGGGGCAGTCCATACCAGCATCGGCCAGGAAGCCGCGATCGTGGGCGCCTGTATGGCGCTTAAGCGGGATGATTATATTTCCGGTACACATCGATCGCATGGCCATCCGATTGGCAAGGGTGCGGAACTCAAGCCCTTGATGGCCGAAATTCTGGGCAAGGTTACCGGCGTCTGCAAAGGACGTGGCGGGTCAATGCACTTCACCGACACATCGGTCGGCAGTATCGGCGAATCCGCCATTGTCGGCGGCGGCATTCCAATCGCTACTGGAGCAGCGCTGACCGCGCAGGTCAGGCGTACGGGTCAGGTAGCGTTGACCTTCTTCGGCGATGGCGCTTCCAATGAGGGTGTATTGGCCGAATGTCTGAACATGGCAGCAGTTTGGAAGCTGCCGATCATCTTCTTCTGCGAAAATAACGGTTATGCGGCGGTGACGCCCGCGCGCAACAGCCATGGCCAGCCTGATGTCGCTAGGCGCGGTGAAGGCTACGGCGTGCCCGGCGTCATTGTCGATGGCCAGGATTTCGAGGCTGTCTACAAGGCGACCGAGGCGGCCGTGGGTCGCGCCCGCAGCGGCGAAGGCCCGACGCTGATCGAGGCTAAGACCTACCGGTTCGATGAGCATTGCGTCGGCCTGTTCATCAACGGCAATTATCGCCCTGCCGAAGAGATCAGCCATTACAAGAATGAACGCGATCCGGTGACGCTGTTCCGTACCTCGCTCCTCACGAGCGGAATGACCGTAGGCGCGCTCTTGGAAATCGAAGGCGAAGCCTCAAGGCTGGTCGAGGACGCCGTGGCCTTCGCCAAGGACAGCGCCTTTCCCGATCCGGAGGAAGCATTCGAGTTGGTCCACGCCAATCCCATTCCTATCCGCCGTTGAGGACAGACAGCATGAACGACAACAATACCAAGCGGATGACCTATCTCGACGCACTGGGCTTGGCGCAGCGCGAGGAGTTGGAAGGCCGGGACGACACGATCATCATCGGCGAGGACATCGCCCTCTATGCGGCTGGGGGGGCCTATGGCAACACCGATGCCAGCCGCATTCGCAGTGCGCCCATTTCCGAATGCGGCTTTGCCGGCATGGCTGTCGGGGCCGCCATCACAGGCCTGCGTCCTATCGTGGATTTGACGATTGCCAATTTCATCTATCTGGCCGCCGATCCGATCATCAACCAGGCAGCACGTTTGCGCTATATGACTGGCGGGCAGTTCAAGGTGCCAGTCACCTATCGCGCGTCGATGTGGCATAGCCAGGCCAATGCGGCGCAGCACAGCGACCGGCCTTATCCGATGTTCATGAACATTCCGGGCTTGAAGGTCGTTTGCCCCGCGACTCCGGAGGATGCCAAGGGGCTGCTCAAGGCTGCGATCCGTGACGATGATCCCGTGATCGTGTTTGAGGACAACGACCTTTGGGGCAAAAAGGGTGATGTGCCCCTTGATACGAATTTCGTGGTCCCGATTGGCAAAGCCAGAACGCATCGTGAAGGGTCGGACGTATCGATCATCTCGGTGTCAGGAAGTCTGCGTCATGCCCTCAAGGCGGCGGATGATCTAGCCAAGGACGGCGTCAGCGCCGACGTCATCGATCTGCGTACGCTGTTGCCGCTCGACAATGAGGCAATCCTGGCCACGCTCGCCAAGACCGGACGCGTGGTCATTGTCGATCCTGCGCACCGCACGATGGGCGCGGCTGCAGAAATCGCCGCCATCATCGTGGAGGACGGTTTCGATATGCTCAAGAAACCTGTGAAACGCGTCGTCACGCCCGATGTGCCGATTCCGTTCAGCCCGCCGATGGAAGCGCCGCTCTATCCCAATCCCGAAAGGATCGCCGCCGCAGCGCGCGAACTGATGTAATATCCGGAGAAACCATATATGCGCGTGAAGGTCGTGATGCCCAAATGGGGCACGGGAATGAATGAAGGTACGATCATCAAATGGCTCAAATCCGTGGGTGACAAGATCAAGGCCGGTGAAATGCTGGTCGAGATCGAAACTTCCAAATCCACACAGGAAATGGAGGCTCCTGCTTCCGGCACTCTGATTGAAATCCTGCTTCCCGAAGGCGAGGAAGCGGAAGTCCGCACTCATATCGCAACCATAGAGACGAACTGACAGCGGCGGGCAGGCGTGCCCCAGGAGAGCCGATACATGATAACGGGACCCAATATTTCGGGTAAGGCGGCGCTCGTCACCGGCAGCAGTCGCGGCATTGGCCGCGCGATAGCGCAACGGTTGGCAGCGGCAGGGGCCACTGTCGTCGTCACGGCCCGGTCACTGGACAAGGAAGCCGGGGAAACGCGGGTTGGCGCGCACAAGGTCGTGCCCGGTACACTGGCCGAAACCGTCAAGCTGATCGAGGATGCGGGCGGCCGCGCCATTCCGGTTGGTTGCGATCTTGAGAATGCTGACGAACGTGAAAGTTTGGTAGATCGAGCCGTCGCCGAGGTCGGCAGGCTCGATATACTTGTGAACAATGCCGGCTTTTGCGACTTCGCACCCGTCGCCGACATGCCGATGGACGTGTTCGACCGGACCTTCGATCATTATGTCCGGGCGCCCTTTGCCCTGACCAAGGCGGCTATCCCGCAGATGCGAGCTGCCGGTGCGGGCTGGATCGTAAACATCACTTCGGCACAGGCACTTCCTGTCAGGCGTCCCTTTCCCGACTATCTGGCTGTCAGCGGCGATACGGTCTATTCTGCAGCAAAGGCTGCCGTAAACCGCTTCACCCAGGGCTTGGCTGCGGAACTGCTCGCCAGCAATATCGCGGTCAACGCCGTCGGTCCGTCGACGGCGATCCGGACGCCGGGCGCCGATGATTATATCCCGGGCGAATATCCGACCGAGGACGTGGCCTATCTGGCGGAAACAGTCCTCGCCATGTCGCATCTGCCGGCGAATGAGCGGACCGGCCTGATCGCCCATTCAATGCATTTCCCCTGGCACTACCATATCGATGTGCGCAGCCTGGACGGCAAGGACATCTTGCCGCGGACCGAACCGCCTGCCTGGTCGAACCCGGAAATCAGTCCGTCGGGAGAGTGAAGCTCGGCAGCAACGACAAGGAGGTTAGGATGAGAGACAAGGCAGAGGACCTCAAGGGCGGCACGGCCGTCATCACTGGCGCAGGCAGCGGCATCGGCGAAGGCATAGCCCGTGTGGCTGCCGCGCGCGGCATGAACGTTGTACTGGCTGACGTCGCGGATGATCGTATCGCCAAGCTGGCAGCGGAGATCGAAGCCGGCGGCGCGACCGCGTTGCCGGTCGTGACGAACGTCACCGATGTCGCCGCGCTCGAACGGCTGGCGGATGCCGCCTATGACCATTTTGGCGAGGTGCGGCTGCTCGTGAACAATGCCGGCATTGAAACCATTGGTTTCAGCTGGGAAATTGATGACGCTACTTGGGACAAGCTGCTGTCGATCAACGTGCGCGGTGTCGTCCATGGTTCGCGGATCTTCGCGCGTCGCATGCTCGAAAGTGGAAAGCCGGGCTATATTTCCAACGTGGCATCCATTGGCGCGTTGGGCATGATGCCCACTCAGGCTCCCTACATGATGAGTAAGCACGCGGTGCTGAGCTTTACCGAGTGCCTCTATCTTGAAATGCAGCTTAAAGGAGCGCCGATCCACGTGTCGGCCGTACTACCTGCTCAGGTAGCGACACGCATCTTCGAGGACGCGCCCGCCGACCGCCAGTGCGAATTCGTCGAACGGCAGCGCGGGATGATGATGAGCATGCTCTCACAAATGGGGTTGAGCCCGGTAGAAGCGGGTGAAGTCATTCTGGATGGCATTGCATCCGGCGAATTCTGGGTATCCACGCACCCTGAAACAACCGTGCAAATGGCATGCGCCCGGGCTCAATATCTTAGAACACTAGCCAATCCCGTTCTCGCTGAGCAGGCGAAGGCTCTGGTTAGTTAACGGCCGGGAACGGTCAAAGCACAACAAGCAAAGGAGAATGAATATGACCGCGATTGCTTTTGCGCTCGCCAAGTTCAAGGTTGCCGACCTCGAAGGCTTGGAGCAGTTCTATACCCGAGCGCTTGGCTTTGTCGTCACAGCCCGCGTCGATGAAGGTGAGGATCTGCATGAGATCCATGAACTGATTTTTGCCCTTCCAGACGCCCCGCCACAGTTTGCGCTTGTGCAATATCCCAATCAGCCGACTCCCCAACCTGGGGAGGCGATCGTTGCTCTGATGGTCGATGACCTGGAGGCTACTTTGTCAAGGGTCGAGGCGCATGGCGGACGCAGGCTGACAGATGTTATTCCGGTGCCAGATCATAACATGAAGTTGGCATATGTTGCCGACCCCGAAGGCCACACGCTCGAACTCATGCAGATGCTGGCTGGTTGACGAGCTGATCGGTGAGAAACCTCAAGCTGTAGAACCTATGGTCGTCTCCTCCGATGCGGGCGCGGAATCATGGATGACGAGCATCTGGAGCACATCGACGCCCGTCTCACCCGGGCGATGCGCCCGCATGGAAATCGCAGGAGGCGACTGAACCGCCCCGGCATTGCCGGAGACCATTTGGTTTGAGTTACGCATCCAGGGGTGTTTCGTCCAGCATGGCGTAATATTGCGCCTCGGCTTCCGCCGGAGGGATGTTACCAATTGGCTCCAGCAGCCGCTGGTGGTTGAACCAATCGACCCATTCCAGCGTGGCATATTCCGCCGCCTCGAATGAACGCCACGGTCCTCGTCGGTGGATCACCTCGGCCTTGTAAAGGCCGTTGATGGTTTCGGCCAAGACATTATGGGATGGACGCCTCCCGCTTCTCGTCGTCTCATGAGACGGCTTGTGAGCAGGAGGAAGTGTGATGCAAATGCTGGCTATCGATCTGGCGAAGCAGTCATTCCATGTGCATGGGATTAACGCGGACGGCGAGGTCATATCGCGGCGTGTCGGCCGGCAGGGACTGCTGGTGCTGGTCGGGAAGTTCGATCCGGAGATCGTCGCAATGGAGGCCTGCGCAACAGCGCATTACTGGGGCCGGTTGTTCCTCGCCGAAGGCCGAGAGATCCGATTGATCAACCCACATTTCGTCAAACCATTCGTTCGCGGATCTAAGAATGACGCTGTAGATGCAGAAGCCATCTTCGACGCCGCGTCGCGTCCGACGATGCGGTTCGTCCCCGTGAAGACGGAAGATCAACAGGATTTGCAGTCGTTACATCGAGTACGGGATCGCTTGGTCGCTCAGCGTACCAGCCTGAGCAATCATCTTCGTGGCTTGTTCGGCGAGTATGGGCTGGTCTTCCCAAAGGGCGCGGCGCTCCTTCTATCACGGGTACGCGTCGGACTCGGCAAGGCCAGGCTTTCGGCGATGGCGCACGAGACTTTCGAAGGGCTTCTTGAGGAGCTGGAGATGGTGGAAGGACGGATTGAGAGAGTCGACAAGAGGCTCGGCGATATTTGCCGGGACAATGAGACCTGTCGTCGCCTGATGACACTCCTTGGTGTTGGCCCGATCGTTGCGACCGCGCTCGTCGCCAGCATAGGCGACCCACATCAGTTCCGAACAGGGCGCGAGATGGCGGCCTGGATCGGTCTCGTTCCACGACAGTATTCCACCGGCGGCAAATTCCGCCTCGGCGGCGTCGGTCGGCGCGCGAACCATTATTTGCGCCGACAGTTGGTGCATGGCGCCCGGGCTGTGGCTTTGCGGTTGAGCGGCAAAGGCAATTGTTACGACAACTCCGCCGTCGAGACATTCTTCAAATCCCTGAAGGCGGAAATGATCTGGCGGCAGAGCTGGCCAACCCGGCGGCAAGCAGAGGCCGCCATCTTTCAGAATGGCTTCTACAACTCACGGCGGCGCCATTCATATCTGGGCGGCATCAGCCCACTCGCCTTTGAGGCCAAGGTAGCATAATGAGATAGGTGACCGGCGCAAAACCGTTACGAGTCCACCTTGTTCGAAGGGCTGCAATGGTCGAAAATGCACACGCCGCGCACTCAGGTTCGGTGACGACACGATCGGTCGCAGCGCGAGCACGGGGCAGCCTTATGTTAAGCAGTTCCTCGTTCCCACCCTGTCTCCCGGCGAAATTGTCATCATGGATAATCTGGGCGATCACAAAGGCCAAGCCGTCCGCAGGACCATCCAGGGCAGTAGACGCCAAGCTACTGCTCCTGCCGAGCTACAGCCCCGTTCTCTATTGCGGATGCCTCGGCTTGATTTTGCGAAGACAGGGCTGTTGACACGGATCAGATGATCTCTGTTGGGTCGTCCCCAGGACCAAACCAGATGCAATGACGTCTGCATTGGCCATCATCATCATCGAACATAGGGATGCGCCCGGCTGCCCCTCCCATTTGCGCACGAGTAAACAGCCGGACGCCTTGCGGACAGCTCTGCCAATATCCATATAGAAGCACCGGCTGGCGCCGATTCTAACCGTTCCTCATGGGGCAGGAACGTCAAGCCTCCTTTTTCGCCTTAGACTTACGGAATAGCAAGCTGACCAGGAAGGCGGTCGTGCGCCAATCTAGAAGCTTAAGCATGCTTCTGGCCTCATCCGGTGTTAGCCGCGCAGTCATCGGCATGGAGCCATAGATCTTCCCCTTGATCAGCAGATCCTGCCCATCCCGCTCCAACTTGTTAACTGCCATGAGTTCAGCTTGGTTACTGTCAAGCAATTTCACGATCTTTATCCCTATCAGGGTCGGCTTCATCCGGCATCTCAACGGCTTTTGGTCGACCTCTATATCATTTGAGCGTGACACCCCTCGGTGTCAGTTCGCCACCAGCTTGTCAAAGTCGATACCAAGGTCATCGCACATCTTGATTGCGACAGGGCGGCCGACGCCGAACACGCCCGCGCCGGGATGCATGAATGGTCCGCTCAGATAGAGCCGCTCGACATTGGGCACGGCATAGTTTGACAATTCGGGCGTAGGGCGGTTGCCGCCGAACTGAAACAGCTGGAAACCTAATCCACACGGATCGCCTTCCACCATGCTGTTGCCTGAATGCCGTTCCATGTCGAGCGGACTATCCGCCTTTCGGAACAGCAGATTGTCTTGCGTCAGGTTCGGCATGAAATAGGTGAGCTTCTCCATGATATTGTCGGCCACACGTTCCTTGATGCTGTCCCATTTCTGCGGGCCGCCATTAGCCAGATTGTAGGGAACATATTGGGTGAGGTAGAGCAACGCATTGCCCTCCGGCACGCGGCCGGGAATCTGCATGTCGCCGCCGCCGATCAGCGGACGATCGAAGTCGATTTCGCCGTGTCGCAGCGGATCGAACCATTTGATGAAATCGCGGAAATTATCAGTCAGAATCCACTCGATGATCCCGTCCTGCGGCACATGATCCGGCACGTTCTTGCGCAGTGGTTCCTTCAGGCCACCATCGATCTTGAAGAGTCTGTAGGGGCTCTGTTCGGTGCGCCGCGCGCGCCCCAGCACGGTTTCCGGCACACCATCGACGAAATGGGAAAGCTTCTTCGGATGAATCGAGGCGATCACCGCGTCCTTGGCGGCATATTCCTCACCATCGGTGGTCAGCAGTCCGGTCGCGCGGCCGTTGCGGGTCAGCACCTTCTCCACGGTAACGTTCTTGATGATAACGCCGCCATGATGCTCGATACAGCGCGCCAGAGCTGCGGGCAAGGCGCCGCTCCCACCTACGGCGAGGCCATAGCGGTAGACATGCAGAAGCACCGTCAACAGCAACACAGACAAGCCCGTTCCCATATCGTCGGGGAAGCCCAGCGTATGCTCGGTGATCGCCCGGATGATATGGATTTTGATGTGATCGCTCTCAAAAAGCTGTTCGACGATCTGCAATGGGCTGCGGAACATCATGTCGATCAAGCGGCGGCCATCCTCGCTATTGCCCAGCAGGCCGAGCGTCGCGGAAAGCGGAATGGGCACCGTGTACATGCCGGCGAGCAGCATCGGCAGAACGCGGCGACCAAATTCCGCTAGCTCACGATAGGCTTCCGCATCCTTCTGGGAATATTTGGCGATGGATTCGCATGTCTTGTCCAGATCGCTATGCAATTCAAAAGTGCTGAAATCCGAAAGCACGGTCGTCTGTACAGCGTCGGGATAGATATATTGAAGTCCGAACTTCGACAGCAATCCCAACTCGTCGTTCGCGAGCAATGGGTTGGGCTGGACCAAGTAATGCAGAACGGAATGCAGGTCATGCTTGAACCCAGGCATGCCGCGTTCGATCGTTACCGCGCCTCCTCCAATAAAATCATGCTGTTCGAGGACAGCGACCTTCTTTCCGGCTTTCGCCATGTAGGCGGCAGTACCCAGAGTATTCTGGCCCGAACCCATGACGACGATATCGTAAACTTCTGCCACGCTCTCTCTCCATCGCCCCTTGTGACCAAGGCGGTCATCAACCGATGCGGATGGTGATATGATGGAGAAGCACCGGGACAAATACGGCACTTACAAGTAACATAGGCTTCGCCACTCAGGCAGCGTCAAAAGGCGGTAGGTTCGCACTGGCCAGCGCGCAATTTGGGCGAGTATCACGCGAGGCGATACTATTAATCCAGAATTACGATTGGGCTGTACCTTCCCGAAGACCCTATCGTGTCCGGCTCCGAGACCGCTGATTGGGGAGGAGCGTAGCAAGTGTCTGAGGCAGGGTTGCCACGATACCATTCCGGCGGCTTGGCCGGGGAAGCTCTGCTCGAAGAATTGCGAGCAACGTTGGTTCACGGCAATCCCGAGCGTACCGCAACCCTCGATACCACGCTCCGCTTTGTCGCCGAACATGGGCTAGGCCCGCAATCCCTTCCGGTGGAAATCATTCAACTTGTCGGTGACAGATGGTCGGCGTTGATGTTGACAGTGCTCGCTGCCGGAACATTCCGGCCGTCAGAACTTCAAAAAGTCGTTAGTCTCCTGTCCCATATCGGCAATTCCAATTCCATTTCGCAGCGCGTCCTGACAGCGAAACTTCGTTCGTACGAGAGGCTCGGCTTTGTACGCCGAACCGCCTGGGATACCGTCCCGCCGCGGACCGATTATGACCTCACGCCGCTTGGGCATGAACTAGTCAAAATCATCAGAGACATAGTTCTCTGGTGCCTTGATAAGGAAGATGACGTTCGCTCAGCCATTCAGGCTTTCGATGAATCGGAGGATGAGTAGCCGTCCCTCCAAACGAAATCATCCCGGAGCGCCCACAACGGCGGCAAGCCTGCTCATCGCCGGGAAATGGCTAGTAAAGCCACTGTCGGCCGCGACGATTTCACCCGTGATGTTACGCGCCGCGTCCGATGCAAGGAAACAGATCACTTCGGCAATCTCTTCCGGCCGCCCGAGTTGATCGCGCAGCGTTTCGTCTTCCAGAACCTTGCGCATGTCCAGCGGAAAATGCGCCTCCACGATTGGCGTCAGGGTCATGCCAGGTGCGACGGCATTGCACCGCACGCCACGACGTGAATGGGATGCCGCGACCGAGCGAGTCAGCTGGATCAGCGCTGCCTTCGATGTCGTATAGGCAAGCTGCATGAAATGACCCTGAAACGCCAGGCTTGAGACGACATTGACGATCACGCCGCGCGTCTTGCATAGATGTGGTATCGCCTCGCGCGTCATGATCATCGTTCCGCGGCAATTAGCGGTATAGACAGCGTCCCACGCCCATGTCGGCATTGTCTCCACGTCGCGGTCGACTTGCTGGATTTCTCCTGAGAGCAGAGCGGCGTTGTTCACGAGGATATCGATCCGCCCGAACCGCTGCACTGCCGCTGCGATCATTGACTGGATGGAGGCTTCATCGGATAAGTCAAACCTCAGTGCGGCTACCTGCGATCCTTCGCTGTCCAGTTCACGCGCCAGTGCCTGCGCCTTCTCCTCCGCAATATCGGCGATAACGATCTGCGCGCCGCGCTCAAGGAGGAGGCGGGCGGTCGCACCGCCAATGCCCCCTGCGCCGCCCGTCACGATCGCTACGTTGCCGTCGAGATCAAAAGCGCTCACGTACCTGCTCCAATCGTGAAAATCACGCTGCTTGCCGCCGCCCGCTGCTCATCCGAAGGTGGCGGAGCGATACGGCGACAAGCGCGCAATCATGAAGGCCGGCCCGGCCGGGAAATCATTATTTGGCCGAGCTCCGACCATACCAGCGGCAAGATCTGCAAGTTGCATGCCCGCCAGTTGCAGCCTTCCAGGCTTCACACCGGCTGATGAGAACCCGCTCTGATTCGCCATGGTTAGGATGGAACCGCCTGCGTCCCGCACCATCTCGGTCGCAAACAGGAGATCGGCATCCGAACCGAGCAAGAGAACCGTTCGAGCATCCCCTGTTTGCCCCGGCAGGGTCAGATCAGGGGCATCGATCACGGACTCTTTCGCATGATAACTGACCTTGCGCCTGCCCTGCGTCCGAAAATAGGCCTTTGCTCCTTCAAGCAGGGGCCCGGTGAAATCCCTGCTTCCCAGAGCGATGATCTCGATCCGGTCCGTCTCGCCTGGCTGATCGAGGGGGGGTCCAAGCTCCTTGGCCGCTACGGGTGACAAGCCAAGCACCGCCATCCCCGCGATCAGCCCTCTCCGCGACATCTTCATGGCGCATTTCCTACTGGAGTTCCTGCGGGCACTGCCGTCTTCTCAAGCCATTTGGCGAGATTCTCCAACTCGCCATTGTCGAAGTCCGTTTCCCGGAAGGCAGGCATCGCTCCCATTCCTGACCGGACGATCGTTACCACAGCTTCGGGTGGGAGCTTCCGGCCCCGCAATTCGGGTCCCACGCCTTGCGTATGGCAGGCGCTGCAGATCTTTTCGTAGATCTGCGCTCCGTCACGCCAGTGCCCGGCAGAATAAGCCTGGTTCGGCATCTTACCCAGCTTGACCGGCCCGACCGGGCTTTTCGTCACGGGAGCTGCTTCGCATCCAGTGACAATCATGCCCAGGCCAAACCCCATCGACAGGAAGAGGATCGCTCTGGCGCCAAAGGATATGTTCATGTCAGTCCATCCCTATCACGCATCCGCCGAACATGCCGTGACGGCGCACCGGCCTTCCGGCGGCGCTGGCCTAATTGAAAATGCCAGACTTCCCAGGCGCGAGAATGCCGTGGGGATCGAGTGCATTTTTAAGGCGCCGGTTCAAATCCCGTTGCGCTGGCCCATAGGCCTCTGCCGTCTTGTTCATGAAGGCCGTATTGACCCGATATGGCGCGTAGCCGGCGGCGACATTAACCGATAGCAGCTTGTCGAAACATGCGTAGGCGCGCTTCATCTCCTCCGGATCGCTCCGGTCAAACAGCAGGTCCATCACATGCTCGGCGTGGCGAGCCAGAGGCCCGACCATCAACCCGCCCATATAGTCAAAGCCGAATTCTTCGAAAATCGGACGGCAGATATCCATGCTCTTCACGAATTCCGCGCCGGAAAGTGGCAACACAAGCGCGAACCAGGCAGACCCGCCTCCCCCGCGGAAATTATAGACGCCGAACTCGTCCAGGTTCGGAAGACCGATCTGATTCCTGAACACATGCTCAAGCGCCCCCTTCGGGTCGAAAACATTGACTTCACCCAATCCGGCGAAAGCATCGCGAATGATCTTCTCATTCACGTCCAGTTGCTCGGAAGTGCCATATAATGTCAGCGCCGCGGAAAAGCGCGGCACACCCAGCTTCTTGCGCACCTCCTCCAGCACGTGCAGTGGGATCGCGCCCTCACCCTGATATATGTCGCTGCGCTTCACCTTCATGGCGATCGGATATGTGGTCTCGCCCAGCACCATATTCTCGATGACCATGTTCATCCGGAGACGGCGCATTATGTCCAGCGCCTTCCCGGCTGCTTGGGGCGTCGGAAGACCTATGCCGATCGGGCGGAACGCCGGAGGCTTGGGCATCAGCCAGAAGCCCATCTTTGTGACGATACCCAGGTTCGACTGGGTGAACAGGCCGTCGATCCATGGGCCAAAACCCCAGCGATAGCATTGCCACGCCTTGCTGCCCGGTACGCCACCCATGCCGGTTTGGATCAGCGAGCCATCAGCCAGCATGACCTCCATACCGCAGAAATGGCTCATATTCTCGCCATAGCGATTATAGCCGACGCCCCGGTCCAACGTATTGCCGACCGGCCCGACGATGGGGCCCGGCGAAGGGAAGTTCAGCCACATGTCATAATTATTGGCGTCGAGGTGATCCTGAAGTTGCCTGTAAGTGACTCCAGGCTCCACCAATATGGTGCAAAGCTCCGGGTCGACCGAAATTATCCGGTTCATCCTCCGAAGGTCCAGGATCATTTGCCCCGGCGTGGCGGGCCCTGCGGAGCCATAGCCGAAATTACGCCCTGTAGAGACTGTCCAGAGCGGTATCTTATATTTGGTCGAAACAGCTAAGATCTGACGGATTTGCTCAACACCGTCCGGGGCAATTGCGCCGCTCGCCTGGTGAAGCCCCTCATCTTCAGGGATCATGATCTTGGTATAGGGAACAAGCCGTTCCAGATCAACGATGACATGCTCCTCACCGACGATCGCGCGATATTCCGCCACCGCCCGTGTGAACGATGCATGATCCAGTCCCTTGGGAAGGACAGCCTCGCTAATCATATGCCTGCCGACCTCTTCGTCATCTCATCTCCTTCACGAAGCTAATTCGCCCCGTGCGCTGTTTTTTTCTCGGCTCAAGCAGTTTTCCTATTCACCATTCACCAGAATGACAACAATCAATCGACTTATTGATATGTATTGATTTGGCTGATTGGTAGACAGGTGCACGGACGCGAGATCAGTCCTGTTCCTGCTTTGACGACGTCATCTTGATCTGATTGCGAGGTCGCATACCGCCGATAAGCCAACACGGACAACGAGCTGGTAGGGTCATCAGTTTGAACCGCCCCGTCATTGCCGGAGACCCCAACTCCTCACATGAGGGTTTTGGGGTCAAGAGGTTGCCACGTGCATTCATCTTCTCGGACGGCATCCAAGGTCTGAGCCCGATCGCATAGTACCAGCCTGGTCTCCAGGCCTGTACAACCTCACATCCGGTCGCCGCTCTCGACGGCTGCACCAATATCCCGCTTTCGACGGGCAAGGGCTCAGGAGAACGGGACCATTCTGAGAATCGGCTTTTGAAGCCATAGGAGTTGGCGGTCCGTTCACCTGGATCCGTCCGGACTGATCAGGTCCTGGGGATTCAGAAAATTCGACACGAATATCGTCAAGCAGCCTTCATAGCCGCCCCTTCGATGACGACGCCCGCAGTCACGTATTTCCAAAGGGCAACCAGCAGCTTGCGGGCGAGCGCCACGATCATCGCCTTCTTAAGGCGGCCACCATTGCGTGTGACGCGATCCTGGAACCAACGGGCTAACATCGAGTCCGGTTGGTGGCGCAGCCATAACCACGCGAACTGGACCATCTTCGAGATTGAACTCGAGAATCGCGCGGACTTTCATACCGCCTCCCGTGCTACAACGGGCTGTGCGGCGAACGGATCGACGTCGCGATGGATGGGCTGCGCGCGGCCCATCCAAGGTTCGGGCCGGATGCAGCGCACCCAGTCCGCGAAGCTGGGGATGAATTCCAGATCTTCTCGCACATGCTGTTCACCAATAAGGCGAACCGGAACGATGCGCCCGGTCGAGACGGTAATGGTCGGCCCGAACGTCCGCTCGAGCTGAAATATGCCCTGGGCATGGTGGCGCAATGCGCGGTGCCGGAAATCCGCGATGATCTCCTTCGAATGATCGAACCACTGGTGGAGCGGCAGATAATCCTCCGGTTCACCGCCCCATTTGCGGACCGAGGAAAGCGCATGATGATAGCAATGTCCCATCGCGGCCTCCTCACCAGTCATGTGCATAGGATTCGGACGAAGTGAACCGCTCGTTGTAATCGAGCGAGATCGTCCCGACGGTCACATCGAAGGTGAACTCGCCATAGGCACCGTCGTTGTTCTCCCAGCCACAATGGGTCTCGGTCAGCTTCTGCCGGATATAAGCGCCGGACTTGTTGTAGCTGTGGGTGAGCAGCTCCCACACCTGTTCCTGCCGCTCATGATCGTCCGAGACCGAGAAGGCCATGAGCTGCTCGAGCGTCATGCCATCCTCGGCATAGACGGCGTGCAGCTTCGGCGAGACCTTCGCGAGGCGCAGGCGCTGGTTCACCACCGCCGGGGTCACTAGGAAATGCGCGGCGATCGATTCGATGCCCTCGCCCTTGTCGACCATCGCCTGCATGGCCCGGAACTGATCGAGGGGATGAAGCGGTTCGCGGAAGGTGTTCTCCGCATAGCTGTCCTCCTCGGCCAGCACGCCGTCGTCGGCGACCCTGACCACACAGGGAATCGGCGCGTTCTTCGCGAGGCGCTTCTGCTTTACCAGCAGTTCGAGCGCGCGGAACCGCCGGCCACCGGCCGGCACCTCGAAATCCCCGGTCTCCTGGCCTGCCTCATCGAGAATGGGCCTGACATTGAGGCTCTGGAGCAGGGTGCGACGGACGATGTCGTCGGCCAGTTCGCCGATCGACACGCCGGCTTTTACCCGGCGGACATTGGACTGGGACAGACGCAGGCGGTCGAACGGAATGTCGCGCGAGCCGCTGAGAATGATCTTCTGGGGCGCTTTGACCATGGGTCTTCTCCATAACGGGCCGCCGCGAGACTCTCTCCCGGCTCCCAGCCCGTCATGAAGCCCCCGGCTTCCCTCTTCCTGAAGGCCTGCCGCAGGCAGGCCAGGCGTCTTTGCCGCTTCGACCGGCACCGCTCGCCGCAATCATCTTGCCATGAAGTTCGCTATTTGTTCCCATGCTTCCATGGAACGAATCGCACGAGAAGAACTATCGGCCATCCTCCTGGCAACGCCCGGCTGGGCGCGGGTTGGCCTGACGATGCCGGACGAACGGATGCGCGAGCGCGCCGCCGACACGCTGGCCGCGACCATCATCAAAAAGCTGGAGAGGGTGCACCCGCGCGACGTGAACCAGCTCAGGCTTCCGCTGTAGGCGAAGGTGCAGGTTCCTGCGCCACGTCGAACACGCCGCGCCTGACACCGAAGCGATCGGAGAAGGTGACGACATTGGTGCGGCCGTCGCGATCGATCTGCGTAAACCGCAGTATGTCGCCCTTGAGGATTTCGATCGTGACCGGCGGCAGTTCGTCGCACGTATCATGGAAGGTCATGCGGTTCCTTGGCATCCGCGACTCCATCATCATGGGATGCCGGAGCATAGCATGAAAGCACCGGCCTCCTCACCGATGCTCTTCGGGCAAATCCTCCTCATGCCCCTGCCAGACGATCCGGTCGCCCTCATAGACGATGACGAACCCGCGCCCGCGCGTGATCGGCACCGGCGGCTTGGCCGAGAAGTTGAGGCAGCCGAACGTATCGACCGTCGCCGCAAAGGCCAGCGGCTTGCCATGCTGCATTAGCACGCGGTCGCAGGAGCCGGAGGGACGCTTCACGCGCCGTTTGGAAACGCCGAGCTGAAACGCCTCATAGGCGCGGATCTCCCAGTCGCACGGCGAGGACCAGTGCCGGCAATATTTACAGTAGCGCGGGGTAGGCGAACCATCGTCATCGTTGTCGAGCGCCGGTCCGCCATTGTGACCGATCGGGGAAGGCGAGCCCGTCACGGCTCGCGCCCCTGTTCGAGCCAGGCGCGCAGGCGCTGGCGCATGACGCTGATACCGGCATTGATCTCGGTGATCTCCGCGTCAGGCGTGATACAGCGCATCTCGCGGAACGCGTCGAGAAAGCCCGCATAACCTTCAAATAAAGCCCGCCGCCGATCAGCGCGACGTCGGTGAACGGCCGCGAGCCATGGTAAGCGAGGCTGGCGATCTCGCAGCCGGGATGCGAGCCGTAAGTGTCGAGCTTGCGCGGGGACGGCGGGCGCGGCCAGCGCGTCGTCATGCCGCCCGCGATCATGCGCTCGGCAAGATCGGGCGTCAGCCGCGCATCATAATCCTCGATCGGCCGGTCGCCCGCGCCGAAGCCGTAGCGGGCGGAGAGAACCCGACGCGGGCGAGACGACGCCGGGGATCGACCGTGCGCCAGGTCTGCCAGAGCGGGCCGTCATAGCGTTCCCAGGCCGGCATCCATCCGGGATCGCGGCGCTTGGTCGCCGAGCAGGCGAGGACCAGCAGGCGATGCGAAAAGCCGACGGCGCGCGTGTGCGGCAGATCGACCCGCACGACCTTCACGACGCGCTGTTCGGCGGCTTCCGCGAGCCGCCCGATCAGCGCGATGTCGGCATCGGTGCAGACACCCCGGACATGGAAAGTGGGAACGCCGCCATCGCCGTGGGACGGAAGTGCGTCGAGGAACAGGATGCCGTTCCCGAGATTGCCACAATATTGAGACGCCTCGACAACCGGCAAACCCGGCGCCGGTTCGACCCTGCGCTGGCCGATCCGTTTGAACGCCTCGGCGAAGCTGGCAGGGCTGGCGGTGATTCGCGCTTGTGGCCGCGCATGATATTTCCACGGCGGGCGCTCGGGATCGAGCTTGCCGATGCGGATCTGGTGGAGAAGATCGGCAAGGCTATAAGGATCGGCCGGATAGGGACAATCCCGCCAGGCGCGGCGGATCGAACGGCGGGCATCGTCGGGGAATTCGAAGAGTCGCGCCCGCGCTCGTCGCCACACCGCCGCGCGTTCGTTGCGCCGCTCCTGTTGCTGCTGCGGCCACCAGACGGCGCGGCGGGCCATTTCCTCATCGACGCTGTGCTGGCCGGCAGCGATCATGTCCGCGAACAGCGGCAGCGCCTCGCGCTCGCGCCGCTGCTTCGTGGCGAAGGCGGCGCGCTTGCGTGAGGTCTCCTCATAGGCGGCAGGCTTTGGCCATTTGGCGAACCGCATCACGCACCGCCTTTCGCGGCGGCCGCCCGGATGAGGATGCGCTCGCCCTCGATCAGCGAGCCGGCGCTGCAGGCCGCTTCCGCATAGACCGAGAGCGGAAACTGGCCCTCGAACAGGAGGTCGCGTTCGATGCCGAGGCCGAAGGGCAGCCGGATCGATTCCAGTTCCTCAAGCGCAAAACTGCCCATCTCCGGACAGCCGAACCCGAGGTCGGCGACACCGAACAGAATCCCGTCCTCATCCATTTCGCTGGCCAGCCAGGTGGCGGCGCCCACGGGATTGAAGAAGCGGACCACCGGCACCGGATCGGGGGCAGGTTCACCGGAGCGCAGCGCGTTGCAACGTGCGAGGTCGTTGGCGCGAAGCTGCTCGCGCAGCTCGGGGGTCAGGAGGATCATGCCACGGCCCTCGCTTCGAGCGCCATGCCGCAATCGGGATCGGGCTCCGGATCGTCGTCATTGGCGGCGCGTGCCGTTCGTCACCAGCGCATGATTCTCGCGCACCTCCAGCCCTGGCGACCAGTTGCGGCCGAGATCGGCATGGCTGCGCCAGAATAGCCAGAGGAACGGAAGCTGGGCGAGCGCGCCGATCCAGGTCGCCCAGGCGGGGAGGCCGTAATTGGCGAAGCCGAGCAGGTCGGTCGCGAGGTGAAACAGCGGCAACACCATCATGGTGAGGAACATGCCCCCGAGCAGCGCGACCTCCGTGCGATCCTTGTGCGCATCGACGATGACATTGGCGCTGTTGCGCAATGAATGCGGTGTGCGGATCAGGAACATGGCGACCATCACGAGCAGCCAGACCAGCGATCCCCAACCGTTGTCGCGCCAGCGAAACGCCGCCAGGATCAGCAGCGCGATCCCGAGTAGCATGGTCACCACGGCGGGCAGGCTCGCCATTATCGGACGCTGCTTGTTGGCCATCCCTTCTCCTTTCCAGCGACTTGATCGGGCATAGGATATTTGCGAACCATTCTCAACTCACTCGAGAACGACTCGCAGAAAGGATCATCCGCATGGCCGATTTTTTCCTGGGGCTGCGCCCCGGCATCTATCGCTCGGGATCGCGCGTCATGCAGACCCAGGCAGACGGCGAGGCGTGGGCCCGCGCCTATGATGATCTGCTGGATAAGAACGATGCGATCGTGATGATCCTCGACGCGGCGCAGCGACCGGGACCGGAAGCCGGCAAGCCGCTGGCGCTGTGGCTCAAGGCGCGGCGCGAGGTGCTTGCGGCCAAAGTCAAACTCGCCCTCTATGTTGTAACCGACGCCGCTGAGCGGACGGCGATGGAGGAGCGGCGCGCGGCCCAAACCGAGAGCGCATGGCCGATCGCCCAGATCACGAGACCCGCGATCCAGAGGCGCAGCCCGAGGCCGATCGCGCCCGCCAGCGTGCCGTTGACGATGGCGAGTGCGCGCGGAGCGCCGCCGAGCAGGATCGGCTCGGTCAGCGCCCGGTGGACGGGGGCGTAAAAGCCCGCGATCGGCTCGGCGCTTTCCATCAGACCAGCGCTCCGCCGCCGAAGCTGAAGAACGACAGGAAGAAGCTCGACGCGGCGAAGGCGATGCTAAGGCCGAACACGATCTGGATAAGCCGGCGGAAGCTGGCCGGTGCCCCACGCCTTCAGGAGATCGAGCGCCTCGGCCCCGCGCACTTCGCCGATCGGGATGCGGTCAGGCCGGAGCCGAAGGCTGGAGCGGACAAGATCGGACAGCGAGACGACGCCATCCTTGGTGCGCATGGCGACGAGGTTGGGCGCGGCGCATTGCAGCTCGCGCGTGTCTTCGATCAGGACGATGCGGTCGGTGGTCTTGGCCACCTCGGCGAGCAGCGCGTTGACCAGCGTGGTCTTGCCGCTGCCGGTTCCGCCCGCCACGAGGATATTGGCACGGGCCGGAACAGCCTGGCGAAGCGTGTCCGCCTGTGCCGCCGACATGATCCCGGCGATCACATAATCGTCGAGCGTGAACACCGCGACGGCGGGCTTGCGGATGGCGAAGGCCGGCGCGGCGACGACGGGCGGCAGCAGTCCCTCGAACCGCTCGCCGCCCTCGGGCAGCTCGGCCGAGACGCGCGGGGAGCGGGCGTGGACCTCGACCCCGACATGGTGCGCGACCAGGCGGACGATGCGCTCGCCGTCTGCGGCGGCCAGTGTCATGCCGGTGTCGCTGATGCCTTCGCCGAGCCGATCGACCCACAGCCGGCCGTCCGGGTTCAGCATCACCTCGATGACGGCGGCATCGTCGAGCCAGGCCGCGATCGATGGGCCGAGCGCCGTGCGCAGCATCCGTGCGCCGCGCATGTTCGCTTCGGATCGGATCGGCTGGACGGACAAGCAACGGCCCCTGAATTGGGCCGGGCGAACCGCCGCCCGGCGTCAGGGGTCGATCAAGAGAGCCGGAAAAGTCTTGGGTTCAACAGGAAAATGCGCTCGTCGCAGGCCAGCGAAGAAATACAGGGAATGGCGTAGGCGGGCAGGCCGGCAGCAAGCGGCTGGCGACGCTCAGACCGATTCCATAATGATTTCACATATTGCCTTCCGTGAAATCATTTGGTAATTTCGGTTCGATAGGAGGCACCCATGGGCCAGAATGTCGTTTATCTGCATGGACAACCGGAGCCGATCGGACACTTCCTCCGCATTGGAAATTCGGGCCATCGCCAGTTGGAAACCCTGTTGGATTCCGGGAAAATGATGCTCGACCGGGTGGTCGTGGATGCAGCCGCAGTTGCCCGTCAGCATGATCTCATCGCGTCCCTAGCGGAAGCTGGTGGCGAGTTGATTCTTGACACCAATGTTGCCGAACTCTCGTCGGCCCGAAAATACAATGGCGCGGTAAAATCCGCGCCTTGGGCTAATCCTGTTGCGATGCTGACGGCAGATGATCTTCGCCCCAATGCCAATCGCGATGTGATCGGCCAGATTGCAAGATTTGCCGTCCAGCATGGCTTTCACATGGTCCAGGCTCCTACCCATCTGCTGGAGGGATCGCCTGATGCCATGTTCGCGGTCGATCGCGCGTCTACGATGGCCTTGCGCAATGCGCTTGATGCGGAAGGCGGTCGGCACATCGGAATCAATTATCCCCTGATGATCAAATCGGCGGTACTGCGCGATCCGGTGCAACGACGTGCTTTTATCGCCGGCCTCGAAGAATTGCCCTTCGACAATCTGTGGTTTCGTATCTCCGGCTTCGGCGCGGACGCATCTCCGGCAGGTCTGCGTCGCTACATTGCAGCCGTGATGGATTTCCAGCGACTGGAGCGTCCAATCGTCGCGGATGGTGTCGGAGGGCTTGCCGGTCTTGCCATTGTCGCATTTGGCGCGGCCGGCGGTATTTGTCACGGCGTCGCCGAGAAAGAGCGGTTCGATGCTTCGGACTGGAACAAGCCACCCGAGCCCCGCGGTCAGAGCTTCGGCCGCGAGAAACGTGTGTTGATTGGAAGCCTGGACCGGATGTTAAGCGAGAAACAGCTCGACGCCCTAATGAGCACGCCTGGGGCCAGAAAGGCTCTGAGTTGCAATGATACTTCCTGCTGTCCGCGCGGTTTCGACGACATGCTCAAAGACCCCAAGGCTCATTATCTGCGTCAGCGGTCACAGGGGGTGCAGGAGTTGTCGCGCATTCCAGATAGCCGGCGTGCGCAACATTATCTGGACAAGCAGCTAACCCCCGTCGAAAGGGCGGCGCGTAATGTCGCCAAGCTCAGGGTTGGTGACGAAGGGCTTAAAAAGATATTGGAAAAGAGCAGTGAGCGGTTGGAGAAGATCCATTCCGTGCTGGATGACCTTAGCGGAACCATCAAGGGCGCGCCACGCGCTCATGCCCCAAGCCGTCAACCACGTGGAAAGCCTGCCGCCGCTGCCGGAAAGCGTAATCCATGAGCACCGCAGTCGCCCGTATTCTTGATGATCTCCGCTCGCGCGGCGGGCTTCAAGGTAAGGATATTGCCAATATCGTCGATGTATCCACCGCTACAGTGTCGCGGTGGTCGCATGGCAATGGCTCCCCCAACCTACGCACGCAGACGGTCATTGCCGATCTGCGCTATGTTGTGGATCGGTTGTCCGACTTCTACACGGCTGACGAAACGCGGCTGTGGCTCCATTCTCGCCACCCGTTGCTGAACGGCGAACGCGCGATTGATTTGATCAATGCCGATCGCACGGAAGAGGTGTTGGCTGTGATCGAGCGTCTCGACGCCGGCGCCTATATTTGAATCTGACATGACCCAAAGGCGCGCACGCGACATCGAGCTTCTGGACGCATTGGATGCGCATGCAGGCGTCGCATTCGAAGGCGATGTATGGCGCATCGTTCGGGCAGAACGCGATGCGCTGGAAGGCTCGGCCTCGCGTGCGCGATGGGATCCGGGTTCGTTCGATGTTCTCTACACGTGCCTTGAACGAGAAGGCGCGATGGAAGAAATCCACTTCCATTTGAGCCGGCAACCCGTCTTTCCTTCCAAGATACAATCCGTCCTGCATCGGATCGCCGTGCGCACCCGTCGCACTCTTAAGCTGGCCGATCTCTCCGCATTGTCCGCGCTCGGCATCGCCACCGAAAGCTATGGTGATCTGACATACGAACGAAGCCAGGAAATTGGTGATGCCGCTTTTTTTCTTGGCTTCGATGGCATCTTGGCTCCGAGCGCGCGGTGGCCATGTCAGAATCTGATCCTGTTCCTGGATCGTCTTGAGCCGGAAGACTTGGCCATCACGGCATCAGAACCAGTGGATTGGAACCAATGGCGAACGCAGCGGAAAGAGAAACGCAATTAGCGGTTGATTCCGCTCCCATAATACGTGGGCATCTCCTTAGGTCGTAGAGCCGGTCTGATCCACCGGTGCTGGAATATCCTCTCTGATTTCTTGGTTGACCTTCGCTCCACTAGCGAGCCTCCGTCCCAGCGCCTCGATGAAGGCGTCGTAGCGATCATTGCCCAGGCGGCGCAGCGCAGCGCGTTCCGTCTCAGGCGGCGGCGGGGTCGAGGTCAACCAGAAGCGCACGAACTGCGCGATCATCTCGACGCCGATGCCAAGATCGCGTTCGAGCCGCGCCACTTTGCGGTCGAGCTGGTCGATGCGCTTCGCCATCGCCGCCTCACGCCGTTCGTCGCCATCGGGTGAGAGGAACGAGGCTATTGCGGCTTCGGCGACGAGAGAGCGCGATTGTCCACGCCACAATGGCCGGTTGTTGCCGATTATCTGGAGACAATGTGGAGACAACGGCTTTTATCAGCCCCTTTGTCTCCAACAAAAAAGCGAGCCGCAGGCCGCTATTATGTTGATTTTTCTTAGAAAATCTGGAGCGGGCGAAGGGATTCGAACCCTCGACCCCAACCTTGGCAAGGCTGCGAATCGGCTGGGTTGGCAGATTGTTAAGGAAGCGGCGACAGGTTGATAATGGCTTCACGCGACATCGGTGGTCGGCTTGTCTACGCCAGAACGGCCTGCTCACAGCCCAGAACACACCCAATTGCCGCTTCCGTCCTGCTTCCGTGACGGAATGTCCAGCGAATGCCGCACAAAGGATGGCGCCTATTACATTGATTTTCTTCGGAAAAATGGTGCTGCCGGCGAGGATTGAACTCGCGACCTCAGCCTTACCAAGGATGCGCTCTACCACTGAGCTACGGCAGCACTTCACCATTTTCCACAGCCATGCGGCGGCGGAGCCGGGCCTATGGCCGCGTGCGTCCGGCTTGTCAAGGCGGTTGCGGCGGCCGGGCGGATTTGCTTTAGGCTTGGCCCATGACAAGCGGACGGGACGATCGCAAGGAGCGGCTGGCGCAGGCGCTGCGCGACAATCTGCGCCGCCGCAAGGCGCAGGCTCGCGCGGGCGCGGCCGAATCGCCGCCCGTGGAACCGGGCAGCGATCGCCGCGATCCGTAGAGGAAACCCGCCGTCAGAGCGGCGCGCATGCCTTCCTTAGCCAATCCAGCGCATCGCCTTCCAGTTGCGGGCCGATCAGGTCCAGCACCTTGGCATGATAGCTGTCGAGCCAGGCGCGCTCCTCGGCCGTGAGCATGTCAACGGCCACCAGATTGCGGTCGATGGGGGCGTAAGTCAGCGTTTCGAAGCCCAGCATCTCCCGCTCCGCGCCCGCAATCTCGCGCGGTTCGACCAGCACCAGATTTTCGATGCGGATGCCATATTCGCCGGTCTTGTAATAGCCGGGCTCGTTGGACAGGATCATGCCCGCCTGCAAGGGTTCGTCGCCGCCGCCGAAGGTGGCGATACGCTGCGGCCCTTCATGCACCGACAGGAAGCTGCCGACGCCGTGGCCGGTGCCATGGGCATAGTCCAGACCTTCGGCCCACAGGAACTGGCGCGCCAGAATGTCGAGCTGGCCGCCGCGCGTGCCCTTGGGGAATTGCGCGCGGGCGAGCGCGATATGGCCTTTCAGCACAAGGGTGAAGCGGCGCTTCATCTCCGCGCTGGGCGTGCCGATGGCGATGGTGCGCGTGACGTCGGTGGTCCCGTCCCGATACTGCCCACCGGAATCGACCAGATAGAGCGAGCCCGGTTCGATGCGGCGGTTGGTCGTTTCGTCCACGCGATAGTGGACGATCGCGCCATTGGGGCCAGCGCCGCTGATCGTGTCGAAGGACAGGTCCTGAAGCTCGCCCGTGTCGCGCCGGAACGCTTCCAGCCGGGCGGCGGCGGTCAGTTCGTCGGCCGTGCCCTTCGGCCCCTCGACCGCGATCCAGTGGAGGAAGCGGGACAGCGCCGCCCCGTCGCGCAGTTGCGCCGCCTTGTGCCCGGCAATCTCGACCGGGTTCTTGATCGCCTTGGGCAGCACGGCCGGATCGCGCAGCGCCAGCACCTCCGCGCCACCGGCCTCCAGCGCCTCGAATATCGCGGCCACGGAGCGTTCAGGGTCCGCCGCCACCGTCTTTCCTGCAAAGCCCGTCAGAGCGTCCGCAAAGGCGGCGCGGTCATGCACGCGCACCGCATTGCCCAGATGCTGGACCACCGCCTGATCGACCTTTTCCGGCGCGACATAGAGGTCCGCCGTCGCATCGGCATGGACGATCGCATAAGCGAGCGCGACCGGCGTGCGCGCCACGTCCCTGCCCCGGATGTTGAAGGTCCAGGCGATCGAATCCAGCGCCGAAAGCACCACGGCGTCGGCCCGTGACGCCGACAGCCAGTCCGCCATCGCCTGCCGCTTTTCCGCCGCGCCCTGCCCTGCATAACGGTCCTCATGCACCACCAGCCGCGCGTTGCCGGGCGCGGGGCGATCGGTCCAGACCGCATCGACCGGGTTGCCGTCCACCGCCACGAGGCTGGCTCCCCGCCCGGCCAGCGCCTCGCCCGCGGCCTTCACCCAGGCGCGCGTGTGCAGCCATGGGTCATAGCCGATCCGCGCGCCTTCGGGCACATGCGCGCCCAGCCAGGCCGCGACGGAGGTCTGCGGCACGCTTTCATATTGCCAGAACGCCTCGTCCACCTGTTCACGCACTTGCAGGGTGTAGCGGCCATCGACGAAGATCGCCGCTTCGTCCGCCAGCACCACGGCGCTGCCTGCCGACCCCTGAAATCCCGTCAGCCATGCGAGCCGCTGGGCATAGGCGCCGACATATTCGCTCATATGCTCGTCAGTCAGCGGCACGACGAAGCCGTCCAGCCTGTCATGCGCCAGTTGCACGCGCAAAGCCTTCAGACGGTCTTCATGGGTGGACATGGAATTTCCCTTGGATCACATCGGCCCCTTGCGCGGGCCCCATCACCGCCAACATAAGCAGGCATGCGCGCTTATGCCAGCGCGTCCGGCCCACGATACAGGACTGTGAATGACCGCTTCCCTTGTTCCCCCTTCCGCCGCCCGCCGCCCTTTCAGCCTGACCCGTCACGGCATCACCGTCGAAGATCCCTGGTCCTGGCTGCGCGATCCCGGCTATCCTGAGGTCAAGGACCCGGACGTGCTCGCCTATCTGGAGGCGGAGAACAGCTTCTTCGAAAGCGCGATGCGGCCGCACAAGGCGCTGACCGACACCCTGTTCGCGGAGATGAAGGGCCGGATCAAGGAAGATGACAGGTCGGTGCCGCAGAAGGACGGCGACTATGTCTATTGGCGCGCGTTCGAGGTCGGGGCGCAATATCGCAAATGGTATCGGCGGCACGTCAATGGCGGCGAGGATCAGCTGATCCTCGACGAACCCGCCCTTGCCGAAGGTCACGAATATTTCCGATTGGGCGCGATGTCGGTCAGCCCGGACGGCCGCTACCTCGCCTATGCCATCGACAATGATGGGTCGGAACGATTCGAGGCGCGGATCAAGGACCTGTTCACCGGCGAACTGCTGCCGGAGGTCATTCCCGACACGCTGTCATCCCTGGTCTGGACCAGCGACAGCAGGGGCCTGATCTACGGCATCGCCAATGAAAACTGGCGGACCGACAATGCCCGCCTGCACTGGATCGGGCAGCCGGTAGAGACGGACGTCGAACTGTTCCATGAGGATGATGACGGCTTCCGCGTATCGGTGGGCCTTACCTCGTCGGAAAAGTGGATCGTTATTGCGACCGGCGACCATGTGACGACCGAAGTCTGGCTGCTGCCCGCCGGCAATCCCACGGCCGAGCCGCTGCTCGTTTCCGCGCGCAAGCCCGGCCGGGAATATGAGGTCGATGAGCATGACGGCACGCTGTACATCCGCACCAACGACATCCATCCCAACTTCCGGCTGGTGAAGGCGCCGCTCTCAGCACCGGGAGAGTGGGAGGAAGTCATCGCGCCGGACCCGCATTTCTACCTGACCGACTTCACCCTGTTCAAGGGCTTCTACGTCACGGAAGGGCGGCAGGACGGGCTCGACCAGATCGAGCTGCGCGATTACGAGACGCACAGCGCCAAGCGCCTCTCCTTCCCGGAGGCGAGCTATTCCGCGTCGCTGGACGACAATCCCGAATATGACGTGACGAAGCTGCGGATCGGTTATGAATCGATGGTCACGCCCGACACCATCTACGACTATCATCTGGCCACCGGCGAGCTTGAGGTGCTGAAGGTGCAGGAGATTCCTTCAGGCTATGACGCAAGCCGCTACGCGACCGAAAGGCTGATGATCCCGGCGCGCGACGGCACGCCCATCCCCGTGTCGATCGTCTATCCCAGGGACCTGCCCCGCGACGGCAGCGCGCCGCTGCACCTTTACGGCTATGGCGCCTACGGCATCGCGATGGAGCCGGGCTTTTCCACCAGCCGCCTGTCGCTGCTGGAGCGCGGCTTCGCCTTTGCGCTGGCGCATATCCGGGGCGGCGACGATCTGGGGCAGCAATGGTATCTGGACGGCAAGCTGGACAAGCGCACCAACACGTTCAACGATTTCGTGGACGTGGCCAAGGGGCTGATCGAACGCGGCTACACGTCGAAGGGGCGGATCAGCATTTCCGGCGGATCGGCGGGCGGGGAGTTGATGGGCGCGGTGATCAATTCCGACCCGGACCTTTGGGGCGCGGTGGTCGCCCATGTGCCCTTCGTCGATGTGCTCAACACCATGCTGGACGCGAGCCTGCCCCTGACGCCGGGCGAATGGCCCGAATGGGGCAATCCGATCGAGGACAAGGCGGCATTCGAAACGATCCTGTCCTACGATCCCTACAGCAATGTGAAGGCGCAGGCCTATCCGCCGCTGATGGTCACGGCCGGGCTCAACGACCCGCGCGTGACCTATTGGGAACCGGCCAAATGGGTGGCGAAGCTGCGCGCGACCAAGACGGACGACAATATCCTGCTGCTGAAAACCAATATGGGCGCGGGCCATGGCGGCAAGTCGGGGCGTTTCGAAAGCCTGCACGAAACGGCGGAGGAATTTGCCTTCATTCTCTGGCAATTAGGGGTGACGCAGTAAGAATCGCCCTCCTCCTTCAAAGGAGGGATGGTTGGGAGAGGGACGAAGCGAGCAACGACAGGAGCCGGCATGTCCTCGACCTACATAACCCGGATCACGGCCGGGCCGGAGCACATTGATATCCTCGGCCATGTGAACAATGCGGTCTGGGTGCAATGGATGGAGCAGGTCGCGACCGAACATTGGACCCGCGACGCGGCGGCCGGGCATGTCGACGCCTATGTCTGGGTCGTCACCCGGCATGAGATCGACTATCGCGGCAATGTGCGGGAGGGCGAGACGGTGACGGCCCGTACCTGGATTCCGCAGGGGCCGCGCGGCGCGCGCTTCGACCGCCACATGGAATTTACCGGCGCGGACGGCAAGGTGAAGGTTGCGGCCAAATCCACCTGGGCGATCATCGACCGGCAGTCGGGCCGCATCCTGCGCGTACCGGCGGAGGTCGCCGCCCCCTTCCTGACCCCCTGACGCTCCCGTCCCACGCCGCGCCTGCCCCGTGCGGCGAGTGGAACCGTGCGGCCCGATGCCACGTTGTCCGGCCCACCAACTACGACAGGAGAGATTATGCCCAAGACCGGCTTCACCATCCGCACCCTCGCTGCTGCCTCGGCGCTGTTCCTGACTGCGGGCCCGGCACTGGCGGGGGATGAGGAACGCGCGCTGGCCGCGATCGCCCAGGCGCAGGGCAAGATCGACGCCGCCGCCAAGCTCAAGGCGAGTGAGATCGATCCCGCCGTGCTTGCCAAGGCTCAGGCATCGCTGCGCCTGGCCCAGGAACGGCTGGAAAGCGGCAAGGAGCAGGACGCCATCAAGGCGGCGATCGAGGCGCAGCAATTTGCTGACACCGCCATCGGCCAGAGCCAGGCGCGCGTCGAAACGGATGCGCAGGTGCAGGCGTCCACCGCAGCAGCAGCCCAGCAGGATGCCGCCGCCGCCAATGCACGCGCGGATGCAGCCGAACGCGCCGCAGCAGCAGCGGCCGCCGATGCCCGTGCCGCCCGCGCGGCCGCAGTGGCCCCGCCCGAACCTGCCGCAACGACCGTGACGACGGAGACCGTGAAGACAGCGCCCGCCACGACGACCCGCAAAACAACGTCCGCGACGCGCAAGGCCGTGCGCAAGACGACATCCGCCCCCGCCCGCGCCACGGTGGTGGAAAAAACCACAACCACGGTCACGAACCGCTGACATCGGGCAGGCGGCTTCGCACAATGTGCGGAACCGCCTGCGCACGTCGTCAATGCCTAGTGGAGGATTCCCACCGCGCCCTCGGCCCAGAGCAGCAGCACGGCAAGGCCAAGCCCTGCCCCGGCCAAGGCGCGATGGCGGCTATTTGAAAGCAGGCGGGACGCGATTTCATACAGCCCCATCGCCCCGATCAGGAGCAGGGCGGCAACGGCGAAATCGAAAGCTGTCCACTGGACCGCGCTGGTGAACTGCATCGCGACCAGCGGAGCCACCAAAATGGCAGCGATCACGGCCCATAAGATGGTCCGCACGGGGAGCCTGCCCTCAGCTTGTCCTGCCTTTTCCATCTGCATCGATCCCTCGACAATCCCACGGCCATTTTCCCATTACGGGCACCAAGGGTCAATTGGGAAAGGGATTTGCCTGCCTGTGAACAGGAAACCCGGCAAGCGCTCAGGCGGCCTTCCGATCGTAGGAACCCAGCGCCATCAGCGCGGCGTTGATCATTTGCCGGTGCGCGTCGCTGCCGCGCATCACGTCCCACCATTGCTGGCCAGTGACGGAGCCATGGCTTTCCTGCCAGATTTTACTCGCCATCAGGTCGACTTCTTCTTCCGTCGGGCGGCGTTGTTCGGCGAAACACCTTATCAGCAGCTTGTGAAAGGCCTTGCTGTGAACAGGCTGGTCCAGCTTCATCGCATTCTCTCCAGCGCTCATTGTCCCGATATTATTTTGCTATCCAATCCGTCCAGGGCAGCACGCATAGGACCTATAGATCCTACCAAGCTTGTATAGACGGATTTCGGGGTGTAAAAATCTTCCACCTCTTCCAAGCAGAGGCGCGAAGTAATTCCGATATATAGTAATATTCAGATGCGCTTTCCGCGCCATCCAGGCATTTATTCGACATCCTCTCCAGCGATGATTGTTTCCTCATCTGCCATGGCCAAATTTCCATAGGGGAAGATTCGCGTCAAGCCGGATGCTTCCTAATAAATCTCAATATTGTTAATTTCCATTATCTCTCATCGGCCGCTTCCAACCGCCGCCTCACTCCAAGGGTGGAGGCAACCAGCTGAGGTCCTGCGCCAGCGGCCGGACCGGCACCCCGCTCAGCTTGCGGAGCGCGGGCATGTCAAGCAATTCGACCCTGTGTCCGCTGCGCCTGATCAGCCCCCTGTTTTCCAAGGCGCGGAACACCCGGTTCACATGAACGGAGGTCAGGCCCAATATGTCGCCGATATGCTCCTGCGTCAGCGGGTGGTCGAAGGTGCCTTCCATCCGGGGCGTGATCAGCTTCAGGCGGTCATGCAGGTGAAGCAGAAGCAAGGCCAGGCGGCATTCCGCCGATGTGCGGCCGATGGAACAGAGACGGTCCATCAATATCACCCGTTCCTGCTGCGCGCTGAGGAACAGCAGCGCGGCGAGACGCGGCGCGCGGGTGAACAGGCTTCCCAGGGCCGCATGGCTCATCGCGCGCAGCTTGACGGGCGTCAGCGCCGTCAGCGTTTCGGCCGCCCCCGCCAGCGCGATGCTGGGCGAGCCCATCATGTCGCCCGGCAGATGGACCTTCAATATCTGGCGGCTGCCGTCAGGCAGGGTCATGCTGCTCAGCACCCAGCCTTCGACCAGCAGGTAAACGGATTGCGGCCGATCACCCTCCCGCCTGATCGTGCGGTGGCGTTCGACCTGCTGGATCGGCCCGGCCAGGCCGACGAACAGGTCGAACTCGGCTGGCGTGGGGGACAGGAATTCGGATAACCGGGCCCGGGAATAGCCGAGCGGCGGTTGGTCATCGGATAACGCGCGCACGGAGCCTCGGAAAGAAATACCGTCCCGCCCTAGCAGACGCGGCGTGCCCCCTCTTTAAAGTAAGGCAAGAAGATAGATAATTAGCGCGCGACCGTCAGACCAAGCCATAATGTACGTGGCGTTCCAAGGTCGATCGATCCTCCGGCATTACGGGTCACCACCCGTTCGTCCCACAAATTCTCGCCCCGGGCCACGATCGAAATAGCGGGCGTAACGGGAATGCGGGCGAAAGCATCCAGAGTAAGGGCGTGGGGCAGCACGTCCGATTGCAGATCATCTTCATATTGTTTCGACACATAGCGCAGCGTGGCGGAGAGAGCCGCCTGCGGCGCGGGATTCCATGCGACGGTCGCGCTGGCGGCATGGCGCGGGCTTTGAGCGGGCGCGAGGCCGTCGAAATCCTGCCCCGGCGCATGAACCCTGCTGCGGCTGTAGGCATAGGAGGCGGAAAGCTGGAAATCGCCCGCCCGCGCGCTGGCGCTGAGTTCAATGCCCCTGGCGACGATGCGGTCGATATTGCGACGTTCGCGCACGATGATCATGCGATCGCCGCTGACGCTAGAACTCACCGTCACATTGCCCACCGCATTGTCGAGCCGGTTGTAAAAGGCGGTGGCGGAAAGGGTGACGTCCGGCGCCGGGGTCAGTTCAAGCCCCGCCTCGACCCCTTTCAACTTTTCATTTTCGAGAGCCGGATTGGCGCGCGTCGTCACCATCGACGCGGACGAAGCGATGACGAAGGGGCGGTAGAGTTCATTGAGCGTGGGCAGGCGAAAGCCCGTATAGCCCGCCCCGCGCACCGCGAGCGTGCCGCTCACCCGGAAGAGCGCGCCCGCCCGCCCGGAAAATTCCCACCCCGACCGGTCGGGAAAGCTATCGTCCGCCGCCCCCGTGCCCGCCGCGCGGAAGAAGCCGTCATGGATTTTCCAGCGGTCGGCCCGCACGCCACCTGTCAGGACCAGATCGCCGATCGTCCAGTCATCCTCGGCGAAAAGGCCCGCCGTCAGCTGCTTGCCCCCGGCATGGCGATGCGCGCTCGCCGCGCCGGTAATCGCATTATAGGCGTCCTCGAACATATCTCCGCTCGCCAGACGGCTGTCGACGCCGATCCGCAGCACATGGGCAGGCCCCACAGGAGGACGCAGTTCGATCTTGCCGCCCAGCCCCGTCGAAGGCGTGTTCCGCTGGTCGAGCGACGTGCGGAAAGGCGGGCTGGAGGAGATGACGATGTTCGAAAAGTTGCGCGCTTGCAGATAGGCGAGCGCGTCCACCTGCTATGGCCCGCGCGACACATAGCGGATGCTGGCGTCCTGCCCCTCGCTCATGCTGTCGGCGCCCCGGAAGCGCAGCGTGCGTTCGTCCCGGAACAGCGTCGCGCGGAATTGCAATTCGGACGTGGCCGACAGCGGCGCGACGGCGCGCAGATTGGCGGACCAGCCATCATAGGCGGCTGGCACGGTCGCGGCGGTGCGCTGATCCTCCGGCGTGGTCTGGAAGCCGTCACCGCGATCCCACCGGCCCGACAGGGAGACGAGTCCTCCGCCCAGATCGGGGCTGTAGCTGGCCGACAGTTCCGTGGCGTCCCGGCTGCCGTAGAGGGCGCTGGCGGAGAAGACCGGAAGCTGATCGCGGGTCGCGCTTGCCAGTTCGATGGTGCCAGCGACAGCGCCCGCGCCGAACGCGCCCACGCCGCCGCCGCGCGTCACCCGGACGACGGACAGCCGGTCGGGCACAAGCGCGCTGAACGGGATATAGCCGAAAAACGGGTCCGCCATGGGCACGCCGTCCAGCAGCACCAGCGTCCGGCTCGACGCATTGCCGCCAAGCGCGCGCAGGGTCGCTCCCTGGGCGGAGGGGTTGGCCGAACGGCTGTCGGACCGCCGGAACTGCTGGAACCCGGCGACGTCGCCCAGCACGCTTTCGATCCGCCCCGACGCGCTGTTCAGCAGCCGGTCGCGGTCGATCACCACCGATCCATAGGCGGGCGTTCCGGGGGGCAGCGGCAGACCCGCGCCCGTCACGACGATTCTTGCCGGATCGGGATCGGCCTGCTGGCACAGGGCGGCGGAGGGACAGGCGAGCAGGATGATCGAAAGGGCCAGCGTCTTCATGACAGCGGCCCCTACATCGCCCCCTCGCCTGCGGCAACCATGCCGGCCGCCGGTGTCCGCCCCGGTCAAGCCAAGGCGGAGCCTTCCGCCTGCGCGATCAGCTTGTCGATGGTCAGCGGATAGTCCCTCAGGCGAATGCCCGTCGCGTTGTAGATGGCGTTGGCGACCGCCGCCCCGGCGCCGCAAATGCCCAGCTCTCCCACGCCCTTCGCCTTCATGGGCGAGCTTTTGTCGTCCAGTTCCTCCACGAACAGCACGTCCTGATCGGGGATGTCGGCATGCACCGGCACCAGATATTCCGCCATGTCATGGTTGACGAAGAAGCCGAAGCGCGTGTCGACATGCAGTTCCTCCATCAGCGCCGCGCCCGCGCCCATGGTCATCGCCCCGATCACCTGGCTGCGCGCGGATTTGGGGTTGAGGATGCGCCCGGCGGCGAACGCCCCGCCCATGCGGCGGATGCGGACTTCGGCCGTGTCCATGTCCACCGCGACTTCGCAGAAATGCGCGCCGAAGGTCGCCTGGGCATAGCGTTTGGTGAGGTCGCCAAATTCGATCTTGTCCTCTGCCCACAGACCATCCGGCCCGGCGAGCGCACCCAGCGCCTGCGACTGGTTGCCCATGCGCAGCAGCCCGTCGTCGAACGTCACCTCGTCAGCAGGAAAGCCCGCCTTTTCGGCAAGCTTCGCCCGCAGGGCGACGCACGCGGCATAGACGCCCGCGGTCGAACTGTTCCCGCCGAACTGCCCGCCCGACCCAGACGATACCGGAAAGCGGCTGTCGCCCAGGCGCACGGTCACCGCCTCCAGCGGCACGCCCAGCATTTCCGCCGCTGTCTGGCCGATGATCGTGTAGCTGCCGGTGCCGATGTCGGTCATGTCGGTTTCGACCGTCACATGGCCCTTCGCGTCCACTCCCACGCGCGCGCCCGACGCGACGACCAGATTGTTGCGGAAGGCGGCCGCCATGCCCATGCCCAGCAGCCAGCGCCCCTCGCGCCTTCGCCCCGGTTCCGGTTGCCGCTTGTCCCATCCGAAGCGCGCCGCGCCCTGTCGCAGGCATTCGACGAACTTCCGGCTGGAAAAAGGACGTTGCGGTCCCGCTTCCGGGTCATATTGCACATCGTTGCGGATGCGCAGTTCGACCGGATCGACCCCGCACGCCTCCGCCAGTTCGTCCATCGCCACTTCCAGCGCCAGCATCCCCACGGCCTCGCCCGGCGCGCGCATGGCATTCGCTTCGGGCAGGTCAAGCGTCGCCAGCCGGTGCGCGGTCCGGCGATGATCGCCGCGATAGAGCAGCCGCGTCTGCTGCGCCGCTGTTTCAGGGCTGCCGCCGGGCAGGTCGCCGGACCAGACCTCATGCGCGATGGCGTCGATCACGCCATCCTTGTCAGCGCCGATGCGGATGCGCTGGATGGTGGCCGACCGGTGAGTGGTATTGTTGGGGATTTGCGGCCGGGCGAGCGCGACCTTGACCGGCCGTCCCACGGCGCGCGCGCCAAGCGCCGCCAGCAGGGCATCGGCGCGCAGGAACAATTTCCCGCCAAAGCCGCCACCCACATAAGGGGTGACGAGGCGGATCTTTTCCTTGGGAATCTTGAGCGTCTTCGCCATGTCGCTCACGCCCCAGGCGACCATCTGGTTGGATGTCCACAGCGTCAGCCGGTCGCCATTCCAGGCAGCGATGGTGGCATGGGGCTCCATCATCGCATGGCTCTGGTCCGGCGTGGTATAGCTCTGGTCGATCTTCACCGCCGCCTGGGCGAAGGCTGAATCGAAGTCACCGGCGCTCGTATCGGCGGAGCCGCCGAAGCCCGCCCTGGGCACGGCGGCCTTGTCCCGCTCCGCCGCCAGATCAAACCGCCCCTGTTCGGGCGCATAATCGATCCGCAGCAGCCGGGCCGCGTCGCGCGCATTTTCCAGCGTGTCTGCAATCACCAGCGCCACCGCCTGATCATAATGTTCGATCGCCGGGCCGCCCAGCAGATGGGCGGTGTTCATGTCGCCCTTGCCCAAAGGCCCCGCATTCTGATGCGTGACGATGCCAAGGACGCCGGGCGCTGCTTCGGCCGCCCTCAGGTCCATGGCGGCGATGCGTCCCTTGCCGATCGCCGATCCGACGATCCAGCCGTAGGCGGCGTTGGGCGCGGCGTCATGGCGTTCATAGGCGTAGGGCGCGGTGCCCGTCACCTTGGCCGCGCCTTCGATACGGTCATGCGCGATGCCCACGACCCGGCCGCGATCGATGGGATTGGCGGTTGCTGGCGTGTCGAACTTCATGCCCGCGCCTCCTGACGGAAAATGGATGCAAGCGTTCGCGCGGTCAGCCCTTGCTTAAAGGCGTTCTGCGCCGTCGGCCGCGCTCCGGCCAGCGCGGCCTCGGCCACGGCCGATGGTCCTGCGGGGGCAGCGGCATCGGCGGCCTCGACCCGCCAAGGCCTGGGCGCGATGCCGCCAAAGGCAAAGCGCCCGCCGCCGTCCTTGCCCAGGATGGCCGCCACCGACACCAGCGCGAAGGCATAGGAGGAACGATCGCGAACCTTGCGATAGACATGCGTGCCACCCACCGGCCTGGGCAAGGTGACGGCGGTGATGAGTTCACCGGGCTTTAGCGCATGTTCTACATGGGGCGTATCGCCCGGCAGCTTGTGAAAGTCAGCGATGGGAATGGACCGGCGCGCGCCATCCGCCGCCATCGTTTCGACCTGAGCATCCAGCAGGCGCATCGCCACGGCCATGTCGGACGGATGCTGCGCGATGCAGGCTTCGCTGGTGCCGATAATGGCAAGACCACGGTTGATGCCCTTCATCGCCGAGCAGCCGCTCCCCGGCTTCCGCTTGTTGCAGGGCATGCGCGTGTCGTAAAAATAGGGGCAGCGGGTGCGCTGGAGCAGGTTGCCTGCGGTCGTAGCCTTGTTGCGCAACTGCCCCGACGCGCCCGCCAGCAGCGCGCGGCTCAACACCGCATAATCGCGCCGCACCCTCTTGTCGGCGGCGAGATCGCTGTTGCGCACCAGCGCGCCGATGCGAAGGCCGCCCTCCTGCGTCCCCTCGATCCTGTCGAGGCCGATATGGTTGACGTCGATCAGGTGCGTGGGCGTTTCGATCTGCAATTTCATCAGGTCGAGCAGGTTCGTGCCGCCCGCGATAAAGCGCGCGCCCTGCGTGCTGGCGGCTGCTTGCGCTGCTTCCTCCACGCTTGCCGCGCGGCTGTAGGTGAAGGGCTTCATGCCTTGCCCTTCCCGGCCGCGTCGCGGATCGCAGCAATGATGTTGGGATAGGCGGCGCACCGGCAGATATTGCCGCTCATCCGCTCGCGCAGTTCGGCGTCCGAAAATTCGACCTCGTCCAGGTCCTGCGTGACATGGCTGGGGACGCCCGCCGCGATCTCGTCCAGCATCGCCACGGCCGAACAGATCTGGCCAGGGGTGCAGTAACCGCATTGATAGCCGTCATGGGTGATGAAGGCCTGTTGGATCGGGTGCAGCTTTTCCGGCGTGCCGATCCCTTCGATGGTCGTCACATGATCGCCGTCATGCATGACCGCCAGCGTCAGGCAGCTGTTGATCCGGCGGCCTTCGACGATGACCGTGCAGGCCCCGCACTGCCCATGGTCGCAGCCCTTTTTGGTGCCGGTCAGGTGCAGATGTTCCCGCAACGCATCCAGCAAGCTGGTGCGCGGGTCGAGTTGAAGATGCACTTCCCGGCCGTTCACGGTGAGTTCGACGGCGTTCATGCCTGCTCCTTCGCTTGATCGCGGCATATTGGGTGACGCACCATGCGCCGTGCCCATCGCAGGGAAAGCAACCGCCACAGCGCCGCTGCCCCGCAGCAGCCCCCGGCGGGTCAGGTGACCGGATGACATATTTTCTTCCTCCTGCACGCCTCAGGCCATTACGAAGCAAGGCCCCGGATGATCCCGTTCGCGCGAATAATTAGGTGCGCTGCCCGCATTCTAGCAGGCACTCGTGATCCGCCAAGCTCTCGAAGGCGGTCCATGCAGCGGCAAACCGTTTCCCAGGAAATTTTGCCCAGAAAATTTGCGCTGTCTCCAATTCTCCCCTTGCCCAGGCGCAGAACCGCTGCTAGTTGCCCGCCTCACCCGCCGAGAGGGACACATCCTCCGGCCGCCAGAGCGGGCGTAGCTCAGGGGTAGAGCACAACCTTGCCAAGGTTGGGGTCGAGGGTTCGAATCCCTTCGCCCGCTCCAAAAATACCAGTAAAATCAGTAGGTTACGAGACCCTCGCTAAACGCGGGCAGGTCTCGAAATCCGTTGGTGTCCACCTGGTGTCCACCGATTTGCTGCGGTGGACACCCGGCCCGCAGCGACCAGCGCATGTCCGGTCAACATTTTTGTTGCGCGCTGTTGATGTCCCTAGGCCAACTTGGGTTTGTCGGGGGGCTCACTTAGCCGCTACCTAACCATGCCTATTGACGTTAATCGGGCGATCCTAGCGATCTACGTCGTCACCTTCGGTTGCTACGTCGAAGCGGAGCCTTTGACCTCTATGCTCACTCGCACGGAAGTAGCTAGGTTCATGAAACGGAGTTGCCGACCTATAAAGCGTCACGGTCAGTGGAAAGCCCGACAAGAACATATAGCGAAAATCGGTTTGTTCGGGCAGTGTTGCGCGTGGGGCATCATTATACAACCATGACGAGTCGTGGGGGGAGCGGGGGCGGATGATTCTCACTGACAATGAAACAAAGGTCGATCTCCTCAACAACGAGGCGATCGCCACGACCATAATCGAACTGCTGCGCGAGAAGCCCGAGCGCGCCGTGACGATCGGCGTTCACGGCGATTGGGGAGCTGGTAAATCCAGCATCCTGGAGATGATCGAAAGCGGCCTCAGCTCTGATGAGGACGTGCTCTGCATCAAATTCAATGGCTGGCGCTTTCAGGGTTTCGAGGATGCCAAGATCGCGCTGATAGAAGGCATCGTCACCGGCCTTATCGAAAAGCGCCCCCTGCTTACTCAGGCCGGCTTGGCCGTAAAGGACATCTTCAAGCGGATCGACTGGCTCAAGATCGCGCGCCACGGCGGCGGTCTCGCTTTCACCGCGTTCACCGGCATCCCCACAGCCGATCAGGTCGGCACGGTGGTCGGCACCTTGAAGGAAATCTTCTCCGATCCCTCGAAACTCGCCACGCAGGAGAATTACGACAAGGCCATCGACGGCGTGCAGGGACTCCTGAAACCAGGAGAGTCGAAGAATGTGCCGGAGGAGATCGAGGCGTTCCGGAAAGCTTTTGACGATCTGCTCAAGCAGGCGGGTGTCAAGCAACTGATCGTCCTCATCGACGATCTCGACCGCTGCCTGCCGGACACGGCGATCGAAACGCTCGAAGCCGTCCGCCTGTTCGTCTTCACCGCCCGCACCGCGTTCATCGTCGCGGCCGACGAGGCGATGATCGAATATTCGGTGCGCAAGCATTTCCCCGAGCTTCCGGATACCACCGGCCCCCGCGACTATGCGCGCAACTATCTCGAAAAGCTGATCCAAATACCGTTTCGGATTCCGGCTTTGGGCGAGACCGAAACCCGTATCTACGCCACACTGTTGCTTGTCGGCTCCGAGCTGGGCGAGGACGATCCCGCTTACTCGGCGCTCATCACCTCGGCCCGCGAGTTGCTCAAACGGCCCTGGCAGACAGCCGGACTCGACGCGCAGACGGTCAAAACTGCCTTGGGCGACAAAGCCGGCAAGGTCCAGAATGCGCTCACCTTGAGCGATCAGATCGGTCCAATCCTGGCCAGTGGCACTCAGGGCAATCCGCGACAGATCAAGCGTTTCCTGAACACTCTGTTGCTGCGCCATCAAACTGCGCTCGCCCGCGGCTTCGGAGAAGAGGTGAAGCTGCCCGTCCTAGCGAAGCTAATGCTGGCCGAACGGTTCCTTTCCAGATTGTTCGACCAGATCGCCAGCGCCGCCGCCCGCGATCCGGACGGTCACTGCGTAGATTTGGCGGCGCTCGAAGCCGCGGCGTTGGAGGAGAAGCCGGCCCCCAAGGCGAAGCGGACCGGGCCGAAAATCAGTTCCACGGATGACGCCAAGCCGATCGCCGTGCCGGACTCCAAGGACAGCGCCATCCTGACTGAATGGAAGGCAGCTGACGCGATACGGGCCTGGGCGCGGCTGTCACCGGCCTTGGCGGAAGTCGATCTGCGCCCCTATCTGTTCGTGACCAAGGATCGGAAGGACTATTTCGGCGCGGCCTCTGTCCTCGGGCGTCTCGCGGCGGTGGTCGAAAAGCTGCTCGGCCCGAAACTGGCCGTTCAGGCGTTCGAAGGTGAACTCAAGCAACTCGTTCCGGCCGAAGCCGCGCAGGTCTTCGAGGAATTGCGCGGGCGCGTCATGGGCGGCGACGCCTTTGATACGGCGCCTCCCGGCATAGATGGCCTCGCCGTGCTGGTTCGCGCGCACCCGACATTACAGGCGAATCTTCTCGACTTGCTCGAAGCCGTGCCAGCTGATCGGTGCGGGCCGTGGCCCGCGTCGGGTTGGGAGGGCGTCATCAAGGATTCCGACGCCCTGACGCGCTTCGAGAAGCTACTCCAAGGATGGTCCACGTCCGATTCGACCTTCTTGAAGACGACGGCGAGCGCCGCGCTCCGCACGCGGAAAGGTGGGCGCTGATGGGCACGTCGAGCGCTTACGCTGGTGCAGGTGGCGGCACACCGCTCATTCCGAGCTGGTTGCAGGGTGATGGCGATGGCGATGGCGATGGTGGGGGCGGTGCAGGTGCGGGCGCGGAGAATGGCGACGGAGCACAACCCTCGTCTCCCGCCGAAAAGCTCCCAGCAGTTCCCCCCGCGCCAGCGCCCCGTCCGGCCGCGCCAGCAGGAGCGTCGGATCGGTTCACATCCGCCCGAACCAATTTCACGCGCTTCGCAAGCTCGGGCGGCAGCGACCGCAGGAGCCTCGGTCGCGCGGTCTCGCAATATGTATCGAAATCTGCGGGCGGCTCGCGTCAGGCCGCGCAGCGCATGGGCTCATCGCGAGGCGCAGGCGCCGGGCTTGTTCGGTTCCTCAACGACGCCAGCGCCAAGGGCGTTCGCGAAGCCCTGCGAACACTTAACCTGGAAAGCCTCGCTGGGCGACCAATCGAAGAAGTATTCGCGGGTCTCGCCGACTACATCTGCCCCGAAGGCGGGTCGATCGACGAGGGCATCGCGCGAGATGCCTTCGTCGAGACGATCGCAGATCTTGCCGGCGCGGGCATCACCGACATCGACGCGCTGACGCCGGGCCAGATGCAGACCGTCTTCGAGCTGTATGCGACGCACGCAATCGAGGCCCGCATCTGCAACGACATCGGCACTAAGGTTGTGACCTTGCCCGCCGATCTGCGCGCGGCCGAGAGGGTTGAAGCGCAACTGCGCGATTTCATCCAGCGTGGTGTCAGCGACGCGATCAACGCCGCGGGTGTCAACATTCAGTCGCTGACCCCTGATGCGGTGATGGGCTTTGTGACCAACGTCTATCAATCAGCCTTCGACGTGTTGCAGACGATGGGCGATGGGGAGGCAACGAAATGAGGCGCCATGTCATCATCGGCCGTTTCGGGCCGGACGATAAGACCCGCGTTCCGAAGGCTCGCGATGAGGTCGCATCGACCTTGCAGTTGGTGGCGGGCAAGCGTCTCGATCACGGGATCGGCCGCGCCTTGACTGACCTCAAGGCATTGCACTTGGCTCCGAGCGAAATCGGCGCGGATATGCTAGTGGTTGCGGCCCACGTTCACGCAGCGGACACACGCATCTCCCGCTCGACCGAATCGCAGGATGCCTGGACGCGTGAGCTTCGACTGGTCATCCCCGTGAGCGACCCCGCGCGATGGACGGCCGCCGCACCCATCCTGATTCGCGCTCTGAACTTCCTGACCGGCGACAAGTGGGATGTCGGCTTCCGCAAAAGGGCCAAGGGCTATGCGAAGCTGGTCCCTCCTGCGGCGCCGACCCTTATTCCGACCCCGTTCGATGGCGTGAGTCTGTTTTCCGGTGGCTTGGACAGTCTGATCGGCGCGATCGACAGCTTGAATGCTGGCGAGACGCCACTTCTGGTCAGCCACGCGGGTGAAGGGCTGGTGAGCAAGTCGCAGGAGCAATGCTTTGAAGGTTTGAAAGGCGCTTACAAGTCATCCGCCTTCGATCGGCTGCGGGTGTGGATGAGCTTCGATAGCGGACTCGTCGAGGATGTTGGATCGGAGGACACCACGCGTGGTCGCTCGTTCCTGTTCTTCTCTTTAGGCGCCGCCGCTGGCACCGCGCTCGACCGCGACTTCGTGCTCAAGGTTCCAGAGAACGGCCTGATTGCGCTCAACGTGCCGCTTGATCGGCTTCGGCTCGGCGCGCTCAGCACCCGAACGACGCATCCCTTCTATATGGCGCGGTGGAACGATTTGCTCCGGGCGCTCGGCATCAGCGGGAAGGTCGAAAACCCCTATTGGGCCAAGACCAAGGGGGAAATGGTCGCCGAGTGCGCTAATCCAGCCTTGCTAAAACAGCTCGCCCCTCAGTCGCTATCATGTTCATCACCGACGAAAGGGCGATGGACCAAGAAGCCGCAGGGACATTGCGGATACTGCCTGCCATGTCTCATTAGGCGGGCCTCTCTGCGAGGCAAAGATTCGACAGTTTACGGCGTGCCCGACCTGAAGGTTGCCACATTGGACACCAAGCAGGCCGAAGGTCAGCAGGTCCGGTCCTTTCAGATCGCGATCGCACGGCTTTCGAAGCGTCCGGAACTTGCCAAGGCCCTCATCCACAAGCCAGGGCCGCTCTATGATGATCCTTCCCGCCACGACGATCTGGCCGATGTCTATCGCCGCGGATTAGAGGAGGTTGGTCGCTTGCTGACTGGCGTTCGCGCCGCACCATCGTAAGAGGTCCCATGCGATCGGGTCTCGTCGATTTTCATTGCCACCTCGATCTCTACCCCGACCACTCGGCCGCGGTGGAGCGTTGCGAGCGCGATGGGGTGTTCACCCTAACCGTGACCACCACGCCCAAGGCGTGGCCGCGGAACCACGAACTGGCGTCTGCCACCCGTCATGTTCGAGCAGCTCTCGGCCTGCATCCGCAGCTGGTCGCCGAACGCTCTCATGAAATCGGGCTATGGGAGGAATTGCTTCCGCGGACACGGTATGTAGGCGAGGTCGGGTTGGACGCCGGCCCGCGATTCTACAAGTCTTTCGAGACGCAGAAGGAGGTTTTCGCCCGCGTGTTGTCGCTCTGTGCGGCGGCGGGTAACAAGATCGTCACGACGCATAGCGTTCGCGCGACCAAGGCCGTGCTCGATATGATCGAACAACACCTGCCGCCTCCGCGCGGTCGCGTGGTGCTTCATTGGTTCACCGGCACCGCAGCAGAGGCTAGGAGGGCCGTCGATCTCGGCTGCTATTTTTCGGTGAATGCGGAAATGCTCGCCAATGAAAAACGCGCCGCGATAACCAAGGCACTGCCGCTAGAGCGCATTGTGACCGAAACAGATGGGCCATTCACCCAGACCGATGCCCGCCCGACCACGCCGAGCGATGTCTGGATCGCTGTGGAAGGTTTGGCCCGCCTGCACGGAATGCTGCCAGCGGACATTTCTGCCACGATCATGCGGAATCTCAAGAACATACTTATAGAACAAGGATAGGGGGCTCACCCCGTGGGATTGACGTTTATCCCCCCGCTGCTTCCGAGGCGGAAGTTATTTCAAGTCTAGCCGTCCTGCTCGCGCTGCAATTCTCTTATGCGTTCGATGACAGGTGAATTGATCCGCGGACGATTGATGTCGCGGAACAGCCGGTTGACCTTGGTGACACCTGAGTCCTCAAGGATCATCCGGCGTGTTTCTCGCCAATCCCTTCGGAACTGTGCGAGTCGTGCTTGCTGTTCGCTTTTCGGTAGGTCACGCAGGTCTTCAACGCCCATGAAAAGCGCGGTGCAATGGGCGCCCAGTTCCTCGTCTATGTAGAGGGCGCTGCGTGTTGTGTGTTCCGCGATCGGCATGATGGCTGCGGAGATCAGCTCGTGCCGCTCGGCCGCCGACAGTTTTTGATTGTCGATCACTTCGTTCGCGATCCGATAGCTCTCAAATAGGGTACTTAAAAGAGCGTCGTAGGCTTCGAGGCGCTTGGCGAAGATCGTCGCTGCGAATTGTTCGGCTCTCTGCCGCCGCCTCAACAATTCTCCTAGGACGATGCCCAAAGGAACACCCACAAGACCGATCAATGCTCCGGTTAGCTGTGACCAGTCCATAGGCTTCCTTCCAAGTTGATAGGTCCAGACACGATGCGATTTGACTCTGCCCCCTGTGTTCAAATTCGATGTGGCTTCAGATGGACGGAGTTGTTCGACCACTATCATCTGTCAGGTTGATGGGGAAAGCCTTCCCCTGACCGTGCGCCCTTCGGTCGCCCGCTACCCCCTCTGCGGGGACACCCCGCAACGCCCCGTTCGGCGTCTCCGCGCCGATCCGTAAATCCGCCAAGGCGGATTTGTGTCTTCTCGAAGCTGCGGAGATCGGGCCAGGGCGTTCGCCGGCCCGATCGCATTTGTTTGTGACTCTCCCCTCGAATAGTGTGGGCGCCGCTTCCCTTTAGGCCCGCCGCGCCGGGGCGCAACGCGCGGCAAGCCGCGCTTACCTTCTCTTACGTTCCAGCCCTTCGGGTGCGCCCCGGCTCTGCCGGCGGGCCTGCCGGTCGCTCCTTCGCCGCCCACCCCATTCCGGGGTGAGTGCGGTTTGAAGGAGAAAAGTGATGAACGCTGTTACCCTAACGACCGCCGTTGAACCTGTGTCGGGCGTCGAGATTTTCGTGCCCCTCAACAAGCTCAAGAAGTCTCCCCGCAATGCCCGCAAGGTGCCGCATGGCGAAACCGCCATCGAGGCGCTGGCCGCTTCCATCCAGCACAAGGGGCTTATCCAGAACCTTGTGGTGGAACCCGAAGTGAAGGCGGACGGGATGCCCACCGGCGCCTATTTCGTTACCGCTGGCGAAGGCCGCAGGCTGGCGATGCTGTTGCGCGCCAAGCGCAGGCAGATCAAGAAGTCGCAGCCGATCCGCTGCTATCTCGACACCGAGAACGATCCGTCCGAAATCAGTCTGGACGAGAACGTCACCCGGACCCCGATGCACCCCGCCGACCAATTTGAGCGGTTCCACGAACTGTCCGAGACGAAGGGATGGGGCGCGGAGGAAATCGGCGCACGGTTTGGCGTGTCGGCGGGCGTGGTGAAGCAGCGGCTTCGCCTTGGCGCTGTCAGTCCGAAGCTGTTGGAGGTCTATCGCGAGGATGGGCTGACCTTGGACCAGTTGATGGCCTTCGCCCTCACCGAGGACCATGCCCGGCAGGAGCAGGTGTTCGAGAACCTGCATCACAATCGTGAGCCGTGGATCATCCGGCGCGACATGACCGCTGGCAACGTGCCTGCCGATGATCGCCGCGCGGTGTTCGTCGGAGCCGACGCCTATATCGAGGCGAGCGGCAACATCATCCGTGACCTGTTCACCGAGGACCGGGGCGGCTTCTTCGAGGATGCGGGCTTGCTCGACATGCTTGCCGTCGAGAAGCTGCGCGAAGTCGCGGGCGCGGTGCAGGGCGAGGGGTGGAAGTGGGTTGAGGCCCATATCGACTATCCCCACTCGCATGGGATGCGGCGCTACTACCCGGAGCCGGTCGAACTGTCCGACGAGGCCGAGGCCCAGCTTGATGCCCTGTCTACCGAGCATGACGAGCTTGCCGAAGGCTATTCGTCCTATGACGAAATGCCCGAGGACGTGGCGGCGAAGCTAGAAACGGTGTCCGACGAGATCGACGCCATTTCGGCCAAGCGCCATGCCTACCATCCCAACATCATCGCGCATGGCGGGGTGTTCGTGGTGCTTCACCATGACGGCACGGTCAGGATGGAGCGGGGTTTCGTCCGTCCCGAGGACGAGGCGCTTGCCGATCCGCAGCCAGAGGACGAGGCCGAGGCCATCGACCCCGAGGCCGTGGAGGACGAGCAGGCGGAGGACGACGACGAGGACGTTCAGGATTTCGAGGAGGAGGACGAGGAACCGGGCAAGCCCATTTCCGACAGCCTCATTCGTGACCTGTCCGCCCACCGGACGCTGGCCCTTCGCGTGGCGCTTGCCGAGCAGCCCGGCATGGCGCTGGTCGCCCTGACCCACACGCTCACGGCGCAACTGTTCTACAGCTACGCCGAGGCCGGTTGCCTTGAAATCCGTCCGACCGTGACGCCGCTTGGCAGTCATGCGACGGGGATCGAGGATACGCCGCTGGCGGCGCGGGCGAGCGAGGCGCATGAAGCATGGGCCGAGCGGATGCCGCGTGACGTGTCCGACCTGTGGGGCTTCATCGTCGCACTGGACGATGAGCAGCGTGTGGCGTTGCTGGCGCATTGCGCGTCCCGCACCGTCAATGCGCTGCGGGTGCCGTGGGATCGCAAGCCCCGGACGCTGCAAACGGCGGACAGGCTGGCGACGGCGTTGACGCTGGACGTGGCGAAGGACTGGACGCCCACCGTGGACAGCTACCTTGGCCGCGTCACCAAGGGGCATATCCTTGAGGCCGTCACCGATGGCGTGTCGGAGGATGCCGCCCGCCGGATCGCGGACATGAAGAAGCCGGACATGGCGCAGGAAGCCGAACAGCTTCTGGCTGGAACCGGATGGCTTCCCGCTGCGCTGCGGACGCCGGAGCCGGAGGCTGAACCCGTCGAGACGGAGGACGCCGAAGGGACCGCGCAGCCGTCCGAAGCGGAGGCCCCCGATACCGAAGCGGAGGACGGCGAGGCCGTGGAGGTCGAAACGGTGGAGCAGCCGACCGACCCCGAAGCGGTGGAGGTCGAGCCCGAGACGGTGGACGAGGAAGACGCCTATTCGGTTGCCGCCGAATAGGTGACGGAGCCGGGGCCGCTACGGCGGTCTCGGTTTCCCCTTTGCCCAAGACCGGATAATTCGCGGCCGCGCCCCTTTCCGGCGCGGCCGCTCTGTCATGGGATTATCGTCGCTCGCCGGGCATGGCCCGGCTCGCGTTTTTTAAGAGTCCTCGGTCAGCAAGTTCTCGAAATCCCGGCCGCCATAGAAGATTCCGACAATGACGACCGCCGTGTCTTCCACCGCGAAGGCGATGGTCACACGGCGGCGCCAGGCCGTCGTTCGCAGGCCCGGCCGCAGATCGTCGCGCATCGTGCCGCGCCGGGGGAAGTCGGTCAGCTTGCCGATATGATCAAGGATGCCATCGGTGAAGCGTTGCGCGATGTCCGGGGACGCGGCGGCGGCGATATGGTCGTAGATGGCGTCGAGATGGTCACGCGCTTCCGGCGTGAGGATGATGGAATGTCCCACGTTCAGCCGCGCTTGGCGGCTCGCTTGTGGCGCTCGGCCAGACCGGCCCGCACGTCGTCGAGCGGAATACCGCGCGTGGGATCGGCCTTGTAGGCGTCATAAGCGGGGACGACCTCGTTGCGCAGCCATTGCTCGACGGCTCGGTCCCGTGCCTGGAGCGCGCGCAATCCGTCGCGAATCACTTCGCTTTCGCTGGCATATTCGCCCGACGCTACCTTGGCGCGAACCTGCGCCGCCATGTCGTTCGGTAGCGTTACGCTGAACTGTTGAGTCGTCCGCATGGAATAGCACTCCTTACAGATAGGATTTAATCCTATTCGCGCTATCCTTCAAGGTTCTTTCGGCAGCGATCATGCAAACAGGCCGGGCAGCACCGGCATGGGTTCGCTCCGCGCCTCCGCGCGCACCGCATTGCCGGGCGCGGCCACCGTCACCCATTCCACGCGCCAGTCGAGCTGCAGCACGTCGCTGTCACCCTCGCGCTGAATCCGCACGATCCCGGCGCCTTCCTCGCTGACGGCGAAGCGGCAATCATCATCCTCGCCATAGGCGGCTTGGATCAGTGTCCCGTCCGAGAAACTGAGCCAGCAGCGTCCGGCGCTGTCGGCCGGAACCGCCAGCTCGGCCTCCACATCACCCATGACCTTCAATCTCGTGCGGTCCTCGCCACGGATCACCACGCTCATACGCCCTTCCTCGATCTCGATTCGCAAAGCTGTATCGTGGAACAAATAAGGAACGATATGCAAGGGGAACCGTCGCTATAGTCGGATGGCGGGGAAGGGAGCGCCCCGCCCATTCCAGGCGAGACGCTGCGCCGACCAGCGCGGCCAGCCCATGTTCGCCAGCAGTCCCGGCCCCGGATCCGGCGCTAGGCCGGCATCGCATAGGCCGGGTTTGAGCCTGTCCGAAACGCAGGCCGCGCCCCTCCCGCCGATTTCCGCATGGCGGTGCCGCGCTCCGCTGCATCGACCGCAACGATGCGGAAGTGGGGGGCCCTTGCACCTCGCTCGCGAAACCCGCCCGCCACGCCTGCCTCTGACACCGGACCAGTGCCGCCGCCGCCACGGCCGGCGGCGGCAAAGCTCCCGCAGAACATCCCGTCAGCCCCGTGATCTTGCGCGGCACCGCCGCCCACGCGGCCTCTCCAAAGGCTTGTCTGGCCGAAGTCCGCCCGTCTTCCCGCAACGGCGGCGGGCGATTTTTTTCCGCCGCCGGCCATGCCGGCTTTGCATCGCGAAACCAAAAAAACCGCCCGCCGCCGCCAGCCACTTCGTTCCGCCCTGCGGGTGCGGGCCGGGCGTCCCCCGTCCGGGCGACAGCCATCGAGGCCGCGATAGGCGCGGTCCCGAGGCAAGAAAGGACTGACGTTATGTTGCTCTGCGGAAACTTCACCCCCACCGACGATGGCTTCACCGGCGAAATCCGGTTCTTCGGCAAGCGCGAACAGGTCGTGCTCCGCCCGATCGAGGGCCAGGACAACGAGAAGGCCCCCCACTTCCGCATCGTCGCAGCCGACGACGAGCGGATCGAGTTCGGCGCCGCCTGGCGGAAGACCAGCAAGGAGGGACGCGACTACATCTCCTTCAAGCTCAATCCCGTCGTCGCTCAGCCGGTCTATCTCCGGCTTTTCGAGTCCGAGACGGTGGCCGGCGAATACGAGCTGCTCGCAAGCTAACCGGCTCCGCGCCCCGCCCGGAATGGGCGGGGCGCTCCCTTTTCCTACTCCAAAAAGGATCTTCGCTATGTCCGATCGCATCGGCCATAATGGCGGGCCGCCGCTCGACGATCATAGGCCAGGCCCCGCAGACTGCCGGCGCTGCCGCCACTGGCGGCCGCCGAGCGAACGCGAGGAAAGCGACTATCGCGCCTATCAGATGGGCGTGATCCGCCGCCGCATCGCCGAGCCTTCGGGCGCCTGCGACCAGGTGATGCTGCGGCCGAGCGGCCCGGTCGCGTTCGCCGGCACCAAGGGCCGGTCCTGGTGCTACAATTTCGAGGCCAAGCCGCCACCCACCGACGAGGAGCGGCGCGGCCAGGGATTCGTCACGATCTACGAGGGTGATCGCATCATCTGGCAGGGCCGCGAAGGCGAGGAACCCGCAGAGTATCGGCAAGGCGACCTGTTCGACTGACGCGCCGTTCCATCGACCTGACGGCCGCGCCGGTATTCCGGCTGTCCTTCGCTTGAGGGGGAGTCCGGGCGGGGCCGGACCCTTTAGATGGAGCCCGCCATGCGGGCAGGCTTTCCATGCGCCGCCAAGGCGGCGCGGGTTGCTAAGGGCGTTGCCCTCGCGCCGGGCAAGGTAAGTGGAACCGTCCGGGGCGGTATCCCCAGCCTTCCGCGCTTCGCTTGTGCAGGCCGGGTGATCCCCCTCCGCCCCGGCCGCCCTTGCCCTTTGCTACCCCTGGCTCGCCGCCGGGCAGGGTTTCAGCGCGGCGCTTCCCGCTGCGCGGAAACCCAAGCCAAGGAAGGTCAAGACCATGTATCACCAACTTGCCACCCGGTTCGGCCGCAACAGCCATCAGATCGGCGGCTATGAGCCGCTCGACAACGAGGCGCTGTATCGCCACGTCCCGTCCATCTTCGCCCGTGAGGCGCACGACAGCCGTTCCGAACGGTATGTCTATGTCCCCACCATAGACATTGTGGAGGGGTTGCGTCGGGAAGGATGGTTCCCGTTCTTCGCCGTGCAGTCCGTCCCCCGCGACGGCAGCCGCCACGGCCACGCCAAGCACATGCTGCGCCTTCGCCGGGATGAGGGCATCGGCAAGCCCGAGGCCGCCGAGGTCATCATCGTGAACAGCCACGATGGCACCAGCGCTTATCAGATGTTCGCCGGGATGCTGCGTTTCGTCTGCACCAACAGCATGATTGCGGGCGAGCGGTTCGAGGAAGTGCGCGTGCCCCACAAGGGCAATATCGAGCACGACATTATCGAGGGCGTTTACACGGTGGCCGAGGACTTCCCCCGGTTGATCGACGCCAGCGAGACGATGAAGGAGGTTCGACTGTCCGAGGATGAGCAGCGGTTGCTTGGCGAGGTCAGCCTTGTCGCCCGCTATGGCGACGATGAAAGCCCGCTCACCCCGGAGCAGATCATCGAGCCGCGCCGCTACGAGGACAGGGGCAATAGCCTGTGGAGCACGTTCAACGTCATTCAGGAGAACGTCATTGGTGGCGGATTGTCTGGCCGCAAGCGCAATGCCGAAGGCCGTATCCGTCGCAGCCGGTCGCGCCCGATCAACGGCATCGACCAGAATGTGACGCTCAACCGCGCGCTCTGGACGCTGGCCGAAGGTATGCAGCGCCTCAAGACAGGTTGACCGCTATTACCGCAGGGCTGGACCGTCCGGCCCTGCGGCTTCGTTTCCTATTGCCCCGCAT
>NZ_ATHO01000163.1 GCF_000445065.1 Sphingobium quisquiliarum P25
CCTCCACCATGTCGGATGCCAGTTCCAGCCCGGCGCGGCCATGGGCGGGTGTGTGGGCCGGGGCTTTGGGATGGGGGACATAGTCGGGTTCCTCGACCTCCAGCATGCCTTCCCATTTGGTGATGACGGATGTGGCGATGGCGTTGCCCAGCACGTTGGTGGCGGTGCGGCCCATGTCCATGAAGTGATCGACCGCCAGGATGAAGGCTATGCCCTCTACCGGCAGGTCGAACTGGCCCAGCGTCGCCGCCACCACCACCAGGGAGGCGCGGGGAACGGCGGCGATGCCCTTGCTGGTCACCATCAGCACCAGCAGGATGGTGATCTGCGTCGCGATCGGCAGGTCGATGCCATAGGCCTGGGCGATGAAGATGGTGGCGAAGGTCGAATACATCATCGACCCGTCCAGGTTGAAGCTGTAGCCCAGCGGCAGCACGAAGCTGTAGATGCGGCGGGGGACGCCGAAGCGGTCGAGCTGCTCCAGCATCTTGGGGTAAGCCGCTTCCGACGAGGCGGTGGAGAAGGCGATCAGCAGCGGTTCGCGCACATATTTGAGCAGCTTGCCCATGCGCCGCCCCAGGAACAGCGCGCCCGCGCAGCACAGGATTATCCAGAGCGCGAACAGCGACAGGTAGAATTCGCCGACAAGCTCGCCGAAGGTCTTGAGCACGCCCAGCCCTTCGGTCGTGATCGCCGACGCCAGCGCGCCGAACACGGCGAAGGGGGCCATGCGCATGACATAGCCGGTCACTTGCAGCATCAGTTCGACCATCGCTTCGATGACGGTGATGATCGGCTTGCCCCTGTCGCCGATGGCGGTCAGCGCCACGCCCACGAACAGGGAGAAGACGACGATCTGCAAGATGGAGTTTTCCGCCATCGCCCCCACCATGGAGGTGGGGAAGACGTGCAGGACGAAATCCTTGAAGTTGAGCGCTTCGGTGTTCACGCCCGATTCCGCGCCCGACCGGACGAGGTTCAGCCCTTCGCCCGGCGCGAAGAAATTGACGAAGATGAGGCCCAGCGTCAGCGAGATCAGGCTGGCGATGATGAACCAGGCGAGCGCCCGCCCGCCGATCCGCCCCAGCGCGGCGCTGTCCCCCATATGGGCGATGCCAGCAACCAGCGTGGAAAAAACCAGCGGCGCGATGATCATCTTGATCAGGTGAAGGAAGATGTCGGCCAGAAGGTGAAAATATCCCGCCACATCCTTCGCCAGCGTCTTGTCGCCGCCAACCCACAAATTGGCCAGGAAACCCGTGATCACCCCCAGGATCATTCCCGCCAGGATGAAGGCCGTCAGTCGATTCCGCATGCAACCCCTCTAACCCGTGCGCGCAGGCACATCTAACAGGCGTCCGGCACCCCCGCAATCGACGTGGATGGCCGCCTTTTCCGTTGAACGAATGAGGTCGCGCTTTTCCGCGTGGGAGCCCACATGCGTCCTCCCCATGCTTCACATAGGAGGATGTCTTTGGGGCTCCAGCAAGCGCTCTCCGACCCCATTCAGGGATAAAGCAGCCCTTCGCTCCACCCGTCGCCTTCCCGCAGGAACAGCCGCCGCTCATGCAGGCGGTGTTCGCGATCCTGCCAGAATTCGATGCGGGACGGGGTCACGCGGAAGCCGCCCCAATGCGGCGGACGGGGCACCGGGCCGCCTTCGAAGCGCGCGACCGCCTCCTCATAGCGGGCCATGAACAGATCGCGCGACTGGAGCGGGCGCGACTGGTCCGACGCCCAGGCGCCAAGCTGGCTGTCCCGGCTGCGGGTCGCGAAATACGCGTCGGCGGTGGCGTCGTCGACCGTTGCGACAGTGCCTTCGATGCGGATCTGGCGGCGCAGCGACTTCCAGTGAAAGAGCAGGGCGGCATGGGGATTTTCCATCAGCTCGCCCGCCTTGCGCCCTTCGAAATTGGTGTAGAAGATGAAGCCGTCCGGGCCGTGCCCCTTCAGCAGCACCATTCGCGCCGAGGGCCGCCCGCGCGCATCGGCGGTCGCGAGCGTCATCGCATTGCTGTCGTTGATCTCGCTCTGGCGTGCTTCGCCATACCATTGGTCGAAAAGGGGGAAGGGATCGGTCATGCTCTCGATTTACGCGCCGCCAGCGGCTATGTCGATGGGCCCGCCGCTTGAAGGATCGTGACCTTTTTGCCACATATGGGTCAATTGGCTTTCACGAACAGGAAGGAATATTGACCGGCCATGGCGGATCCCTACGCAACTCTGGGCGTCGCGCGCGGCGCGAGCGAGGCGGAGATCAAGTCGGCCTACCGCAAGCTCGCCAAGGAACTGCATCCCGACCGGAACAAGGATAATCCGAAGGCTGCCGAAAAATTCTCGGCGGTGACGGGGGCCTATGACCTGCTGTCCGACAAGGACAAGCGGGCCCGCTTCGACCGTGGCGAAATCGACGCGGAAGGCAATCCGACCGCGCCGTTCGGCTATGGGGGCGGTGCGGGCGGCGGCTTTCGCGGACGCCCCGGCCAGAATGGCGGCTTCGAATTCAACGAAGGCGCTGATTTTGGCGACATATTCGAAGGGCTGTTCGGCGGAGGGGGCGGCGCGCGCGCGCGCAGCGGCGGCTTTGGCGGTTTCGGACGGCAGGCGCCGCCGCAGCGCGGGGGCAATGTCGCCTACCGGCTC
>NZ_ATHO01000164.1 GCF_000445065.1 Sphingobium quisquiliarum P25
AGCGGCACCAGCGCCAAGCTGCGGGCCGCCGGAGACCAGGCCATTGGCGATGCCGGGACCGAAGATGCCGAGGCCGAGCAGCGACAAAGCGGCGAGCACGATCGCCATGGCGTCGTCGATAGATGGGGTAGCACCGCCGAATCCGGCGGTGAACTCGGAGAACAGCGTCGAGCCGATGCCGATGATGACGGCGAGCACCAGCACCTTGATGCCGGACGAAATCACGTTGCCGAGCACGCGTTCGGCCATAAAGGCGGATTTGCCGAACAGGCCGAAAGGGATCAGCACGAATCCTGCGAGCGTCGTCAGCTTGAACTCGATCAGCGTCACGAAGAGCTGGACGGCGAGGACGAAGAAGGCGAGCAGCACCAGCATCCAGGCAAACAGCATGCAGGCGATCTGGATGAAGTTCTCGAAGAAGGACCAATAGCCCATCAGGTTCGAGATCGAATCGAGCAGCGGGCGGGCGGCATCGAGGCCGGTCTGCGCCACCTTGCCGGGGCGAAGAAAGTCGGTGACGGTAAAGCCCGTGCCGGATGCCTTCAGGCCGAGGCCGGCAAAACTCTCGAAGACGATGCGGGCAAGATTGTTCCAGTTGCCGATGATGTAGGCGAAGACGCCGACGAAGAGCGTCTTCTTGACCAGGCGCGCGATGATGTCCTCATCGGCGCCCCACGACCAGAAGAGGGCTGCCAGCAACACATCGATGACGATCAGCGTGGTGGCGATGAAGGCGACCTCACCGCCGAGCAGGCCGAAGCCGCCATCGATGTAGCGGGTGAAGACCTCGAGGAAATGATCGATGACGCCGGTGCCGCCCATATCAGTGCGCTCCCGGCCGGACGGGTTCGGGTTGCGCGACCGGCGCGGTGTCCTTGGGCGCGGGCGCGCTTTCCTTGATGGCCGTATCTTCGGTTGGGAAGAGCGTCACCGGCGCCTCCGATGCGGGCGTCCTCGTTCCGCCCGGTTGGAAAGGTTTCGGGCTTTGACCCAGAAATCGCTCACGGGCCTTGGCCCAGACATCGAGGCAGGCGGGATCGCGGGTCGCCGCTTCACCCATGTCGCGGCACCGGCGCAGGACCTGGCGAAGCGCATCGGTGTCGTCGCGCTCGTGGACGAGCGTGCGGACCTGCGTCTCCTCGGGCTTGCGTGTCACTTCTATGACCGTGGCGGTGATGGCGAAGCCGACGAAGACGACGGCGCCGAGCCGGGCGAGCATCTTGCCGTCCATGGCGATCTCCCCGTTCAGTTGCTGCCGGGGAACATCCGGGCGTTGCCCGGCTGGTAGCCCGTGCCTGGCGTCAGGAAACGGCGACGCTGTTCGCGGCCCTGTTCGGCCGCAGCCGCCTGTTCGGCCGATTGCAGCGCCTGTGCGCGACCGTTCGCTGCGACGACAGCGGTGAGGTCGGCGAGTTGCTGGGCCTGAAGGGCGAGGAGCTGGTTGCCGGCCTGGGTTGCCTGAAGCGCGCCGGTGGCGCCCTGGCTCTGGCCGACAAGCGCTGACATCTGGGCGCGGTTGGTGTCGATGTTGCCGACGACGCCGGCCTGTACCTTCATGGCGTCCTGCAAGCCACCGACCGTGTTCTGCCAGCGCGATTTGGCGTCGGCGACGAGTTGCGCGTCCGAGGCGGAGAGTGAGGCACTCCCGTATTTCTGCTGGAATGCCTGGTCGATCTGCTGGACGTCGTAGGCGATGTTCTGCGCCTGGCTCAGAAGCTGTTGCGTGCGGCTCACCGACTGCTGGAGCTGTTGCAGCGAGGAATACGGTAGATTCGCAAGGTTGCGGGCCTGGTTGATGAGCATCTGCGCTTCGTTCTGAAGCGAGGTGATCTGGTTGGTGATTTGCTGGAGCGCGCGGGCGGCCTGAAGGACGTTCTGCGCGTAGTTGGTGGGATCGAACACGATGATGGCGTGGGCCGGCGTCGTGATGATCGGCGACAGGGACAGCGGGACAGACAGGATGGACGCGGCAAGCAATGCCGCGCGTGAACGGCGCAGTTTCATGGCAGTTTCTCCAGGTTGGTGAGGTTGGGAATGAGGTCGGCGGCCCAGTCAGCGCCGCGCAGGCGCAGCCATGCGCCGAGGAAGCCATCCGGGCCGTGCTCGGCAGTGATGCGGGCGATGGCGGCCTGATCGGTCTTGGAGGATGCGGCGCAGAGCGCCAGCGCCACCTCCGACAGGCCGAGCTCGAACAGCCGGTTGCCGCGTCGGGACTGGCAGTAGTAATCGCGCTTGGGCATGGCCCGCGCGAGGATCTCGATCTGGCGATCGTTGAGACCGAACCGGCGATAGATGGCGGTGATCTGCGGCTCGATCGCCCGTTCGTTCGGCAGAAGGAGCCGGGTTTGGCAGCTCTCGATGATGGCGGGTGCGATGGCGCTGCCGTCGATGTCCGACAGCGACTGCGTGGCGAAGATGACGGAGGCGTTCTTCTTGCGGAGCGTCTTCAGCCATTCACGGAGCTGGCCGGCGAAGCCCTCATCATCAAGCGCCAGCCAGCCTTCATCGACGATGATGAGGGTTGGTGAGCCGTCGAGCCGATCTTCGATCCGGTGGAAGAGATAGGCGAGCACGGCGGGCGCGGCGTCGGTTCCGATCAGACCTTCGGTCTCGAAGGCCTGGACCGTCGCGGTGCCGAGATGTTCGCTCTCGGCGTCGAGCAACCGGCCCCATGCGCCGCCGATGCAATAGGGGCGGAGCGCCTGCTTCAGGTCGTTGGACTGGAGCAGGACGCATAGGCCGGTGACGGTGCGTTCTTCGACCGGCGCTGAAGCCAGCGAGGTCAGCGCCGTCCAGATATGCTCCTTCACCTCCGGCGAGATGGCGACGCCTTCGCGCAGGAGGATGGCGACGATCCAGTCGGCGGCCCAAGCGCGTTCGCTCGTCTCCTCGATGCGCGCCAGCGGCTGGAGGCTGACGGAGGTCTCCGAACCGTCCGTCAGGCCGCCGCCGAGATCGTGCCAGTCGCCGCGCATGGCGAGTGCGGCGGCGCGGATCGAGCCGCCGAAGTCGAAGGCGAAGACCTGTGCGCCAGCGTAGCGGCGGAATTGCAGCGCCATCAGCGCCAGCAGCACCGACTTGCCCGCGCCGGTCGGGCCGACGACGAGGGTGTGGCCGACATCGCCGACGTGAAGGGAAAACCGGAACGGGGTCGAGCCTTCGGTCTTGCCGAAGAGCAGTGGGGGCGCTGCAAAATGCTCGTCCCGTTCCGGCCCCGCCCACACCGCCGAAAGCGGGATCATGTGGGCGAGATTGAGCGTGGAGATCGGCGGTTGCCGGACATTAGCGTAGACATGGCCCGGCAGGCTGCCGAGCCAGGCGTCCACGGCGTTGATGGTCTCGGCCATCGCGGTGAAGTCGCGGCCCTGGACGACCTTTTCGACCAGCCGCAGCTTCTCGTCGGCGATGCGCGGATCGGCGTCCCATACCGTCACGGTGGCGGTGACATAGGCGATGCCGGCATAGTCGGCGCCCAGTTCCTGCAGCGCAAAGTCGGCGTCGGCAGCCTTGTTCGCCGCATCGGTATCGACCAGCACGGAGGCCTCGTTGGTCATCACCTCCTTGAGGATCGCGGCGATGGACTTGCGCTTGGCGAACCATTGCCGCCTGATCTTGGTGAGCAGCTTGGTGGCGTCCGTCTTGTCGAGCAGGATCGCGCGGGTGGACCAGCGATAGGGAAAGGCCAGCCGGTTCAGCTCGTCGAGCAGGCCCGGCGTGGTCGCGGTCGGAAATCCGGTGATGGTCAGCACACGCAGATGCGACGTGCCCAGTCGCGGCTCCAGCCCGCCGGTGAGCGGCTGATCGGCGAGCAGCGCGTCGAGATAGATCGGCGTCTCGGGGACGCGGACGCGGTGCCGGTGCGTTGAGACGCAGCCGTGCAGATAGGTCAGCGTCTCGCCATCATCGAGCCAGCGGCATTCCGGCATGAAGGCTTCGATCAACCGCAGCAGCCCGTCGGTGCGGTCGGCGAAGCTCGTCAATACCTCGTTGGGGTCGATGCCAGTCTTCTCGCGGCCTTCGTAGAGCCAGGTTTCTGCGCGGGCAGCGTCCTCGGCCGGTGGCAGATAGGTGAACGTCAGGAAATAGCTGGATTCGAAATGCGCGCCGGCTTCCTCGAAATCGGCCTTGCGCTCGGCATCGACCAGCGCGGAAGCGGGATCGGGAAAGGTGCTGGCCGGATAGATCGAAGCCGGATGGCGTTGCGCCTCCACGAAGATCGCCCAGTCTGAGCCGAGACGGCGGAAGGCGTTGTTGAGGCGGCCGGCGACAGCGACCAACTCGGCGGGCACAGCCGAATCCAGATCGGGACCACGAAACCGCCCCGTGCGCTGAAAGCTGCCGTCCTTGTTGAGCACGATGCCGGGGCCGATTAGGGCGGCCCAGGGCAGAAAGTCGGCGAGCCGTGCATTCTTGTCGCGGTATTCGGCGAGGTTCATCATTGCTGCGCTTTCCTCAGACCGTGAGATGCGCGGGGATGCGCAGATGGCGACGGCCAACCTCGACAAACAGCGGGTCACGCTTCGCCGCCCACACCGCCGCGAAATGGCCGATCGCCCAGATGGCGAGGCCGACCAGCCAGAGCCGCAGGCCAAGGCCGACCGCACCCGCCAGCGTGCCGTTCATGATCGCGATGGCGCGCGGGGCGCCGCCGAGCAGGATCGGCTCGGTCAGCGCCCGGTGGACCGGAACTGTGAAGCCCGGCACTTCGCCGTTCTGTTCGGCAGCGCCCGTCATCAGACGAGCGCTCCGCCACCGAAGCTGAAGAACGAGAGGAAGAACGAGCTGGCCGCGAAGGCGATCGACAGGCCGAATACGATCTGGATCAGCCGGCGGAAGCCGCCGGATGTGTCGCCGAAAGCCAGCGCCAGGCCGGTCGAGATGATGACGATCACGGCAATGATCTTGGCAACCGGGCCTTCGATCGACTGAAGGATGGATTGGAGCGGTGCTTCCCATGGCATGGACGAGCCAGAGGCATTGGCAGGCGCAGCCATCACCACGGAAAGCGTGGCGACGGATACGGTCATTGCGAGGCGTTGGCGCACAAGGCGCAGGCGCTGGATCACGGGTTTTCTCCTTCGAGGCTGGGGATGAGGATGTGGTTGGTGGGGGCCGCACCGCCGTCGCCCCCAAGAACCGGGGAGCTGACGGCGGGCGCGACGCGGTAATCGCCGTTCGGGCCAAGGCCCTCGACTCGGGCGAGTTCGGAGAGCCGGCGCGCTGAACCGCGGCCGGAGAGGACGGCCACGAGGTCGATCGTCTCGGCGATCAGCGCGCGGGGGACGGTGACGACGGCTTCCTGGATGAGTTGCTCCATGCGTCGCAGCGCGCCAATGGCGCTGCCGGCGTGGATGGTGCCGACGCCGCCCGGATGGCCGGTGCCCCAGGCTTTGAGCAGGTCGAGTGCTTCCGCGCCGCGCACTTCTCCGACCGGGATGCGGTCGGGGCGCAGGCGCAGTGACGAACGAACGAGATCGGAGAGCGAGGCAACGCCATCCTTCGTTCGCATAGCGACGAGGTTCGGCGCCGCGCATTGCAGTTCGCGCGTGTCTTCGATGATGACGACGCGATCGGAGGTCTTAGCCACCTCTGCCAGCAGTGCGTTGGTCAGTGTCGTCTTGCCGGTGGAAGTGCCGCCGGCGACGAGGATGTTGGCGCGTGTGGCGACGCCCTGCCGCAATGCTTCTGCCTGTCCAGCGGACATGATGCCGGCCGTGACGTATTGGTCGAGCGTGAAGACGGCGACGGCAGGCTTGCGGATTGCGAAGGCCGGAGCCGCGACCACGGGCGGCAACAGCCCCTCGAACCGTTCCCCCGTTTCGGGCAGCTCGGCCGAGACACGCGGAGCGCCAGCGTGAACCTCCGCGCCGACATGATGCGCGACCAAGCGCACGATGCGCTCGCCGTCCGCCGGTGATAGCCGCTCACCTGTGTCGGACAGCCCTTCGGAGAGACGATCGATCCAGATTCGACCGTCCGGGTTCAGCATCACCTCAACGACGGAGGCGTCTTCGAGAAATCGGGCAATGGCGGGGCCAAGCGCGGTGCGCAGCATCCGCGCCCCGCGCGCCAGGCCTTCCGAATTGTGGTGAGAAGCCGCCATCTGATCCCCGATCTCGCCGGGAGACATCAGACGGTCCCCGGACGGGGATGATTAAAAGAGCCCGATTTTGGGCCGCTTCAACAAGAAACTAGAGGCGTAGTAGTGTGGCGTACAAATACAGGAGAACGGCGGAGCAGGCTTTCCCGGTTGACCTTTAATCTCCGAGCCGCAAATCCTTCGTGATCGAGATGTCTCGACCTCGATTCGAAACGCTGATGATGGAGTAAGGATTGAGCGACGAACCCCAAGACATTTTTGACCAATTGTTGTCCGAGAATGCCTTATCGAAGGCTCCAAAAAACCCGAAAAGCTCAGCCCGACAAAAATACAATCGGCGAAAAAACTGGCTGGCACGCGCTCTTGATGAAATGGAAATCGCAATTGATGACATGCTTTCCCAAGACGGCACCGTCTACAAGCGCGACGAAATTGACACTCTGAAAAACGCGATTGGGAAATTCCGTAATGACACGGGCCTGACTTCACCAGAGCCACCTACACCGACACAGGAGGAGTTGGATCATCTCATGAATGTGTTGACGAATGCGCAGCCGTGGGAACCTCCATCAGAGGCAACGCTTGCCGAAATCTATGCTCTTCTGAAGTCCGCACCAGAAACTGGGGATGAGGCGACCGAGGATGACAGGTCGCGAGACGCTTAATCCTCCGAAAGGTTGTCAGCCGGGCTAACGATATCCTCCGAAACCTCCTGCCGGAGCTTCGGCCCCTTGGCGAGACGCCGACCGAGCGCAGTGACGAACTGGTCGTAGCGTTCGCCGGCCTTGGCGCGTGCTGCCTGCGCGGCAGGCTCGGGCAACGCAGGCGTGGTCGCGAGCCAGAACTTGATGAACACGGCCAGGCTCTCCACCGCGATGCCGCTATCGCGCTCAAGCCGGGTCATGCGGCGATCGAGCTGATCGAGACGCTTGGCGATCACTGCTTCCCGGCGCTCAGCCGCATCCGGTGACAGGAAGGACGCGATCGCAGCCTCGGCGATCATCGACTGCGACTGGTCCCGGCGCGCCGCATGGTCGGCAAGCATCGTCATGATCGCCGGATCGAGATAGACTGAGATCTGGGCCTTCTTCTTGCGGGTCTCCACGGCCTTCATAGCTCCATGCCGTCGTTCGGATCGAGCGAGACCTGTCGCGCCACGCCCTGCATGAGCCCGGTCATCCGCCTGTTGCGGGTAGCCGCGTCCTCCATCTCGTCATCACGATCAGCATCGATCTCAAACTCGTTTTCGATGGGCGGCGTCTTCTCGACCGACTGCACCCGATTGAGCTCCGGTTGATGGCGCCGCTCGGATTCGGTCGGGTCTTCATCCTGGGCGGCCTCGACCGGTTTCGCCTCGGCGAGCTGGGGACGTGGCGGAAGCGGCAGCGAGGTCCAATCGTCGGGGCGCCCCTGCTTCGGTGTGGTGAGGGCGGGAGGCGGCAGGATGCGCTCCTTGAACCTGTTGTCCTCGTAATAGCGCGCCTTCTTTGCCCGGATCGGCGGCGTGCCCGCGACCATGACGATCTCGTCACTCGGCGGAAGCTGCATGATTTCACCAGGCGTGAGCAGCGGGCGCGCCGTCTCGGAGCGGGAGACCATCAGGTGCCCAAGCCAGGGCGAGAGACGATGCCCGGCATAGTTCTTCATCGCCTTCATCTCGGTCGCGGTGCCGAGTGCGTCCGACACGCGCTTGGCCGTGCGCTCATCGTTCGTGGCGAAGCTCACGCGGACATGGCAGTTGTCGAGGATGGAGTTGTTCGCCCCGTAGGCCTTCTCGATCTGGTTCAGCGACTGCGCGATCAGGAAGCTTTTCAACCCATAGCCGGCCATGAAGGCCAGCGCCGACTCGAAGAAGTCCAGGCGCCCCAGGGCCGGGAACTCGTCCAGCATCAGGAGCAACCTGTGCCGCCCGGCTTTGGCCTGCAGATCCTCGGTCAGGCGGCGGCCGACCTGATTGAGGATCAGGCGGATCAGCGGCTTGGTGCGATTGATATCGGACGGCGGCACCACGAGATAGAGCGTCGTCGGCTGTTTGGCTGTCACGATGTCGGTGATGCGCCAGTCGCAGCGGCGCGTCACCTCGGCGACCACGGGATCGCGGTAGAGACCGAGGAAAGACATTGCCGTGGACAGTACGCCCGACCGCTCGTTGTCGGATTTGTTCAGCAGCTCGCGTGCGGCGCTGGCGATGACGGGATGCGGCCCGGCTTCGCCGAGATGCGCGGTTTTCATCATCGCGGCGAGCGTCGACTCGATCGGTCGCTTCGGATCGGAGAGGAAGGCGGCGACACCGGCCAGCGTCTTGTCCTCTTCGGCATAGAGGACATGGAGGATCGCGCCGACCAGCAAGGCATGAGAGGTTTTCTCCCAATGGTTTCGCTTCTCCAGCGAACCTTCCGGGTCGACCAGGATGTCGGCGATATTCTGGACGTCGCGAACTTCCCACTCGCCCCGGCGGACCTCGAGCAGTGGATTGTAGGCGGAAGATTTCACGTTGGTCGGATCGAACAAGAGCACGCGGCCATGCCGGCCGCGGAAGCCGGCGGTGAGCTGCCAGTTTTCACCCTTGATGTCGTGAACGATGGCCGAGCCCGGCCAGGTCAGCAGCGATGGTACGACCAGGCCGACACCCTTGCCGGAACGCGTCGGCGCGAAGCACAACACATGCTCCGGCCCGTCATGGCGGAGGTAGTCGCGATCAAGTTTGCCGAGCACCACGCCATCCGGGCCGAGAAGCCCGGCGGCTTTGACTTCTTCCGTCTCGGCCCAACGAGCGGAGCCATAGGTCTCGACCTTCTTGGCCTCACGCGCCCGCCAGACCGACATGCCGATGGCGACGCCCACGGCGATGAAGCCGCCTGATGCAGCGATGAATGCGCCTTGGGTGAAAATCTCCGGCGCATAGGCATCGTAGAAGTACCACCACCAGAAGAAGGCGGGGGGCAGGTAGAAGGGGAAGCCGAAGACCGTGAACCACGGCGGCCCGAGCTGCGCCTGAAAGCCGAGCTTCCACGCGACATATTCGGTTGCGCCCCAAGTGGTGGCGAGCACGATCAGAAAGACGGTGAGGATCTGACCCCAGAGGATTTTGGTGGCCGACATGGCGACGGTCCTTTCTTGGGAATGAAGGGCTAGAGGCCGAGCCCCCGTTTGCGGCCAAAACTCCAGTCGATGCCGCCGCCGTTGCGGACGACGCCGGAGACATGGCGGCCGAGCTGCTTTTCGAGCGAGGGCGTCCAGGGCACGAGTTGGAAACCGAGCCCGTCGTCGATCATCGCGAAACGGCCGGAGGCGAGCGTGAGGCGCTGACGATAGGTGCCGGCGACATATTCGCCGCTGCACGCCCGGTTGAAGGGCTGGCCGGTCTTAGCGGCGAGCTTGTCACCAGCCGCCTCCAGTTCCCGGCGGCGCAACGTGTCGATCAGGTTGCGGCCGAAACTGATGCGCTGGCCCTGCCGCTCGGCAAGGCCCTGTTCGACCAGATGCTCGGCACGGGCGGACATGGCTTGCCGCACCTCGGCGCCGAAGCCACCCTCGGAGAGAGCGACCGGCTCGCGCGCAATGTTCTGCCGGTCGAGCCAGGTGGCGCCCGACGCGGTGACCTGTGCATCAACGTCCAGATCGGAGCGCACGGCGAGCGCGACGCGGCGCTGGCCACGCGCGTCATCGAACTTTCTGAGTTCGACGATCGAGCCCGGCGCGCTGTCGCCGGCCGCATCGAGGTCGGGCAGTTTGATATGATGGGTGCGTCCGTCCACGCCATCCACCACGGCGTAGGCCGTCCCGTTCAGCTCGTCATCGAGACCGCGTTCGACCAGTCGCCCGACAACGGGCAGATCGAGGCTTTCCGCAGCCAGGACATAGTTGGTGGAGCCGCGGTCGATACCGCGCTCCGTCAGTGCCTTGTGCATCCGCTTGATAATGTCGCCGCGCTCACCCAGTTCGCGCAGCGTCTTCTCGACTTCGGGCTTGATGAACCATTGTGCGTTGCCGACCTGGCTGGCGAGTCCGAGGGTTTCGAGCTTGCGCAGACGACCGACCTTCAAGGCGTGGAACTCGTCGGGCTGTTGGCCTGGAACCGGCGCAAGGTCGATGATCCCCGCATCGCGCCCGTCGCGAACAAGCTGACGGTCGAGCTGTGTCCAGCGTTCGGTGTCGATCTGCCGCTCGAGGGTGCGGCGAATATCGAGATCGGTGCGTGGCCCCAGTTCCTGAGTGATGAGATCGCGCGCTCGGTCGCGCATCCCTTCCTTGATGTAGTCGCGCGCGATGACGAGGTCCTGGCCGTCGTCACGAACGCCACGGACGATCAGATGGACATGCGGATGCTCGGTGTTCCAGTGATCGACCGCCACCCAGTCGAGCCGGGTGCCGAGATCTTTTTCCATCTGCCCGACGAGATCGCGGGCGAAGGATCTGAGGTCGGCCATCTCCAGCGCGTCGTCGGGCGAGACGATGAAGCGGAAATGATGCCGGTCGTCCTGGCAGCGCTCGGCGAAGGCGCCGGCATCCGCGTTTTCGCTTCCCGGCCCGAACAAACGGGCCTTCTCCCCGTCTCGGGTCACGCCCTCGCGGCGCAGATAGTTGAGATGCTGCGCCAGCGGTGCGGTCCGGGCCGCATGGCGCACGACGCGCGCCTTGATGACGGCGCCACGCGAGCGCGAAGTGATGAGGCGGTTGGCCTGGATGCTGGCGCGCTGACCATGCCCGAAGCGCGAGCGATTGCCGGGCACGATGCGGCCCGAGCGCGACACGCCGCCGCCGGCCTTCTTCGCCGCTGCCAATGCCTGCGCGATGAAGGGCTTGGCCCGCTGCGCGCCCGACGAGCGGATGCGGCCCGGCCGGACACGGAATTCGCGCTCATCGGACATGGCGCGGCCCTGCAATGTGCGAAAGCTCTTTGAGATACAGCGGATTGGGCGTGTAGCGCACATTGCCGATAAAGGCAGCAAGGTGCGGAACCTTCGGGAAAATCCAACAAAAACAACCAACCGACCGAAGCGCAATGTGCGCCCTTTTATCCTGCCCTCCTTCGGTCGTGTTGCCCGGTCCCCACCTCAGCGCCTTCCATACTGCGCCAGAGCTCGACAGGATGCGAATGGGAGGCAATACGGTCATGGGACCGGCCTTTCCGCAGGGCGCGGCACGAACAGGCCGCCGGACTGCGGCGCGATGGCGGAGACATCGCGCACGGCAACTGCCGCAGGTACTTCGTTCGGTGGACGATCTGCCGACACGGGATCGGCAGCCGTGGCGCTTATCCGTTGCGCTACAAACAGCGGCGCGCGGCTCCAGGCGAGCGGCTCAACCGAGGCGACGAGGACAGGGTTGACGGTTTCGCTGCCGTCGATGACCGGCGCGATGGCTGCGACATAGGCACGGGTTTCGGCGGGCAGCGTGCGGCCGGAAAGCGAGGCTTCGTAACGGCCGGGACCGGCATTGTACGCTGCGAGAAACCCCGGGGAGCCGTAACGGTCGTAGAGTTCGCGCAGGTAAGCCGTGCCCGCCAGGATGTTGTCGCGCGGGTCATAGGGATCGCTGCCGAGCCGGTGCCGCACGCGCAGTTCCGCCCAGGTGTCGGGCATGATCTGCATCAGCCCCATCGCGCCGGCCGACGAGATTGCCTGTCGGTCGCCCGCGCTTTCGACCCGCATGACGGCCTTGATCCATGCGGTCGGGATGCCGAAACGCTGCGAGGCCTCCGCGATATAGGCGGCATAGGGGGTGACAGGCGCCGGACGTTGCACCGGCTCCGCCTGCGCGAGCGCGGAGGCCGTCCAAGGGGCGGCGAAGATCAGGCCGGAAAGGAGAAGGAGGTCGGGACGGCGCATGGCGTCAGTCCTTCCCGCCGCGCGCCTGGGGGCGGCTCCAGTGCAGTGACCACGCGTTGCCGGCATCATCGTCGCGGAACAAGTTGGCGCGGATCGGCTGCGGGAAGGCCGGATCGTCGATCAGCAAGGCGATGTATTCGCCTGCGCGTTCGCCGGTACGCTTCCAGCCCGCTCCGATTTCCGGGCCAGTCTCGTTGTTCATGCCGTCGAAGACATGGACCCGATAATTGCGGGCGTTCTCGGCGTCGGACGATTCGGCTTCAATGATGATGACGTCTTGGTTCAAGACGAGCGTCGTCAGATGCCCGATGAAGCCGGATGGCTCGCGGGTGAATGTACCGATCTGTGGCATGATGGTTTCCTTGGCGGTGGCGTTGGAAAACCGTCGGCGAGCACCGCTCCCGCCGATGGGGAAGCGGTCAGCGCGTAGCGGCACGCCCGACGTAGCGGCCGTCGCCGTCCTCGTCGGTGTAGAGCGGCGTTGCCTTGCCGATGACGGCGTGCGCCGGGATCGGGCCGAAGTAGCGGCCGTCCAGGCTGTCGCGGACATCGGGGTTCATGAGGAAGATGTCGCCGTCCGCGATGCGACGGCAGCCGTGCCAGATGGGCAGTTCGCGGCCATGCCGGTCTCGGTCGAGCGCATCGCCGAGCGGCACGGCATCGACCGTGATGGTGTTGCCGGTGCGGCAGACCTGTTGGCCGTGAAGTCCCATGACGCGCTTCATCAGCGGCACGCCTGGGCCGATATAGCCGCGCTCCACCATGAAGTCGGCGAGCGGCTTGTCCGGCATGACCGCGACAAGATCGCCGACCGCCAGATTGCGCGGCGGGTCGAGGTCATAGAGGCCGATCGGCACGCTGGCTGAGGCATTCCAGACGAGGCGGAGCGGCGTCGGAATGAACGAGGCCAGCGCCACGCCCATCACCGAGAAATACGTCACCATGACGTAGCCGAAGCGGGTCATTGTTCGATCTCCCGCCGCTTAAGCCACGCCTGATGTCGATCCATCGTGTAGGCCCGCGGCGCGTGGCCAGCGCTCATCCGGTTGGCGACGTGCCGCCAATGATCGGGCGCGACGTCGCAGGCGTCGATGCCGGCGGCCTCCACCGCATCGATGTGGTGGAGCACCTGTTCGACTTTCGGCCAGCCCTCGATCTTGAGCAGGATGTCGCCGCCGGGCCGCACGAAAGGCAGCGTCTGGTAAGGCTCACCTGGTTCCACGGCGCGCACGATATCGATGCGCGAAATGATCGTGCCGAAGTCGTTGGCCGCCCACCGCACGAAGGCGAAGACGCTGCCGGGCCGGTAGGAAAAGATGCGACGGCGGCGGTCGAGCACCTGTTCGCTCGCCTCGCGACCGAACCTGATCCAGTTCTCGATCCGCTTTTCGATATGGGTCAGCTCGACATGGGTAAGGCTGTCGGCGGAATGCACGCGCGGCACCGGGCCGCCGCGCGCGGAGGGAACCGCGGCGCTGGTCATGATGGGTCTCCTTCGGAGGTTGGGGGATATTCGCGCGCGAGCAGGTCGCGCAGCATGTCGGCGACGGTCTGCCCGCGCCGGAACGCGATGATCTTGATCCGGCCGCGCAATTCCGGGGTCACGTCGATGGTGAGCCGCGCGGTGAAGCCGCCCGCGTCGCTGTCGCGTGGTGGCGTATCGGCCGCCTTGATCCAGTGTTCTGGATCGGCAGGCCTGGAAGCGAAGCCGCGACGGGTTGGGCGCTCGCTCATCGTGCAGCCCTTCCGATACCGAGCCGGTCGATCTCGTCGGCCAGTGCCGCGATCTCGCGCGTGGCGGGTGTGTTGTCGTCGAGTTCCGAGACCAGGCGGCCCGACTGCGCAGCCGCCGCAAAGGCGATGCGCTGACCGATCGTGCTGGCGAGCACGGGTGGATCGTGGTCGGCCAGCGTCTCGGCTGTCTCGCGGGCGAGGACAGTTCGGGCGCCGCAACGGTTGAGGACGAACCGCGCGGCGAGTTCGGGCCGGTAGATGCGCGCCTCGGTGACGAGCGCCAGCATCTCGGCCGCGGCCCAGCCGTCGAGCGGCGAGGGCTGCACCGGGATCAGCACGAGATCTGCGGCGAGCAGCGCTGAGCGCATCAGCGCGGCGACGCGGGGCGGGCCGTCGATGACGACATGATCGACATCGCGGGCCAGTTCTGGCGCTTCCCGATGCAGCGTATCGCGTGCCAGGCCGACGACGCCGAACGAGCGGGCCAAGCCCTCGCGGCTGCGTTGTTGCGACCAGTCGAGCGCCGAGCCTTGCGGGTCCGCATCGATCAGGGTGACGCGCTTTCCCTGCCGAGCCCATTCACCTGCAAGGTTCAGCGCCAGCGTCGTCTTACCGACGCCGCCCTTCTGGTTGAGGAGCGCGACTATCATGACGCGCTCCCGATCGTCGGCGAGCGGTTATCCGCAATCGTAGAAACGGCGGAGTGCGTTAGAAGAATTCCATAGGAATTCTGGTTAGATAAGTTACGGGCGCTGCAAGCTTTTGATTCAAAGCGAGGAATCGACGATTCCGGTCCCCGATAGCACGAGGATACGGTCCCCGATGGCACGATAGGTGCGGTCCCTGATAGCACGAGACTATTCACAGCTTATCCCCAGGGCGAGCGGTTGCACGGCGACGGCGAAGCCGCGGCACGCCGAAGGGGGCCGGGTCGGTCGGAGCGAAGGAAAGGCGTTCGGGAAGACCTGACGGCTGCTCGATCACGAGCCGGTAGCCGGGCAGCGGCTGGCGCCGGACGATGTCGCGCAGGTCGTAGGCGAAGTGCTTGAGAGGCGAGAGCGACCCTGACTTGGCGTGCAGGTGGAGGAGATCGAAGCTCCAGCCATATTCCTGGCGGCCGCCATGCTTGCGCACGAGCCGATAGAGCCAGCGTTCGAGCCCGCCAGTCAGGTCGAAATAAGCCTGGTCGATGGTCAGCACGAGCGCGTCGTCGAGGACAGCGGCGTAGAACCAGTCGGGCAGGATCAGTTCGAGCCCGAGCGGGCGACCACGATGATCGGCCTTTTCCTTCCACTCGTTGATCCAGGAGAAGCGGTGCATGCGCCGCTCGGTCGGCTGGCGGATCGATGTCGCCACGGTGGTTGACTGAAGCCGATCGAGCGCCGCCTTGAGGCGGTCGTAGTCGCGCAGGCTGACGCCTCGGCCGATGAAGGTCAGGATTTCGTAGGGCGTCGTCGCCATCAGGCGGGACGGCCGCAGACCCAGATCACGTGCTTCGACGATCTGGGACGCCGCCCAGATCAGCACATCCGCGTCCCAGATGGTCGCCATGCCGTGTTCGGCAACGGCTTCGACTCGGATCACGATCGACCCGGCCTTGAAGTCGATCGGCGCCAGGCGCTTCGATTTGGCGAGCGAGAAGAACGGATAGGCCATGAGATCCTGGGCGTCGCGCGGTGCAAGATCGCCCGGCAGCGTCCGGAAGAGATCGAGCTGATCGCGCTCGTTGCTGTGACGGTGAAACGTCATGGCCGACCGCTCAGCGGGCGTAACGGCCGGCATGGGCCGGCTGCGTCGGCTCTTGCCGCTTGGCGGGCAGCACCGCGCCGCGCGGATCGGAGGTCGAGGTGACGGCGCCACGCTCGGCCCAGGCTTGTAGGTCGTCGACCGCGTAGACAACGCGGCCGCCGAGCTTGCGGTAGGCCGGGCCAGTCCCATAGGTCCGGTGCTTTTCGAGCGTGCGGGCTGAAAGACTGAGGAATTCGGCGGCTTCCTTGGTGCGCAGGAAGCGCGGCGGCAAAACGGCGAGTTCGGGTCGCATGGATCGGGCCTCCGTGGGCTTCGTTAGGGCCGTCGAGGATCGGCGGCGGACGAAGAGCACGGTGGCGAAGAAGGCCCGGCAGGAGGGAGGGCGAAGATGGGAGGGCTAAATTCTCCCCCCTCCCGGAAAGGGGAAATTCGCTAGGATCGGCGACGATGACGCAGAAGCTGACGATATCCGCCCTGGATCATGGCAAGGCCGTCGCGGACGAGATCCTTGACGGTGTCTCTAAGCGCAGATGTTTTCCAGGGCTGGTCGGCGACACGACGCACGCCGAAGAGGATTTCGGCGATCTCGCGATAACTCGCGCCGTCGGTCCGGCCATCGACGGCTTGCAGCATATGGCGCGCGCGGCGCAATTGCTGGCCGGTCAATCGGGCGTCCTGTGGAACGACACGCCCATGAAGCGCCTTGAGAAGGCGAGTAACCGCTTCGGCACGATCGAGACCATCCGCGTCGATAGGTACGAGGGCAGCCAGAGGCTGGGCTCCATCGACGCCGCTCAAGCGGACCAGGTGCAGCGACTGCCCGTTGCCGAGATCATAGAGGAAGTGCGCGCCGGCTCCGTCGAGGCGGGGTTCGTTCGTATCGAGGGCGGTGCTGAAATTGCTGTCGGACGGAAGAAGCGATGGAACGTCCGTCAGGACGATAACGCTGCTGTCTTCTTCAGGCGACCAGAAGACGGGAATCTCAACGGCGGTGAAAATAGGGTGGACAAGGAAATTGCAGGCCCCAGCGGCGCCGCACTGCGTTCACAAGCAACTCGGACTCATCCGTCTGGCCTTCGACCTTGGAATAGTCATGCTGATACTCGCTGTTGCGCCGCAACCATTCCCAGGCGAGATCGGGCGCCACTAGGCGGTCGATATAGTCGTAGTTCGGTGAAGCTCTCCAGTTCGATATATCGGGAGTCATGTTTCCTCCAGGCTCGCATCATTCGTGCGTATCGCGGCCTGTGATGATTCCCGGTTGCAATGCTGGTCGGAAGTCCTGAAGGTTGCAACGTGCGATGCCGCGACTGCATCGCCATTCGATCAATGAAGCCGGCCTTCGCGCACCAACAAGCGATAGCCGTGCTCCGTCATCCAGCGCGCGCGGGCCAGATGGGTGTCATGGACATGGCGCGCACGTTCCGGCTCGTTCGTGGGGTCGAGGCCGAACAGGATCGTAACGACTTCACACCAATCGGCGCCGTCAGTCGCTGCGTCGAGCAGGCGCAGATAGAGAACCATGTGCTTACGGTCATATGCCGTGAGCACCGCGCTTTCCGGCGGTTCGTCGAGAAAATCTATGTCCGTCATATTGTGCCCCAGTACCCATTTATAGCTGTTCTAAATCCCCGTGTTAACCATTGTATTTGGGTGCGAAGCAGCGAGTATCGCGACGCATCAGGCGATGCGCCGTGTGTATCGCCTGTTAGTTCAAACGGGCAGAAATCACGAAGACTTGCGGCTGTCGATTTTCGCACGGACAAGCATCACACCTTCACCCTGGTCGGATGTGAGGAGAACGATGCCGTTGCCTTCAAAGGCCCGACGAACCTGATCGCGCGTCGTCTCATACACCTCGAGGCCACTTTCGGATTCGAGGCGCTTCAACGCGGTCAGTGATACCTGGGCCTTGTCAGCGAGCGTCTCCTGTGTCCAACCCAGCAACGCGCGTGCGGCCCGTGATTGTCGGGCGGTGATCATGCATGATCACCTCCCACTCACGCCGGCACGCGCGCCAGAACTACGACTATAATAGTCGTTCTTGGGGCTGCGAGCCAAGCAATTTCTGCTGATTGGCTAGCTTCAGCCGTTGTTCCGGCTTAACTGATTCGGTTGCGGCGGCAGCGCTTCGGCCCCGCCCGGATTATCCGGGCGGGGCGGCTGCGGCCCTCAGTCGCCATTGCGGCGGTTGGGGCGGGACCAGATCAGCGAGTGGGTGTCGCCTTCTTCGTCGTCGAAGAGGTTGGCGTAGATCGGGGCGTTGAAGCTCGGATCGTCGAGCTTGAGGCCCAGATAGTCGCGACCTTCGTTCGAGGTCTTGGACCAGGCGGCGCCGATTTCGGCGCGGCCGACGAGGACCCGGTGGCTGGGGGCGTTTTCGCCGGTGGAGCGCGTGTCAGGGACGATGCGCACGCCCTTGGCCTGGACGCTGAGGGTGACGATTTCGCCGGTGAATTCGTTCGAGCCGGTCTTCTTGAAGGTGCCGATGGTCGCCATTGTAAGTCTCCGTTTTCCGTTTTCGAGCCCGCTCCATGCGGCCTCGATGGCGATCGGTTGGCCGGAGACGACCGACGACGCATCGCTTGCGACCGGAGCGAAGCGGAGGATGGCGCAGGCACGAGTTTCTTGTCTCGCGAGGAATGACGGCCATGGCCGGCAGGGGAAGAAAGTCGGGACGCGCCGTTGCGGCATAGGCGGTCGAGGCGAAGCCGTTCTTCGGCCAGATCAGCCCATTGGAGAGGCCGTTTGGAGCGGTCGGCGGACGGATGTCTCGCGGAGATGATGGCGACCTGACGCGACCGGCACGGAGATTGTTCGATCTCTCACCGGCTCATCCCTCCCTACCGGCTGGCCGGATGCGCTTCTCCGCCGCCACGCTCTTCCGCGTCATGAGCGCCCGCCACTACGCCATGGTTGGTTGCGTCGGGCCGTGGACGCCGCTGGTCCAGGCGATCAGCAGGATTGCAGATTCTGGGCCTCTTGCCGCCACGCTGCCATCGCCGCCTTGCCACGTCTTCGACGACGAGGCGGGCGCGCGGATCAGCCGTTTGGTCTGGCGAACCATCGCATGGAGAAACGATCAGGCCCGCATCGTGCCTTGACCGGCCGGGGCGGTGGCCGCCATGCCTGTGACCCGCATGAGTGCAGTGATGCCGACAGGGATCGCGCCGATGACGGAAAAAGCGATCTGCCAGGTCTCCGACGGCATGGTGTGTTTCACGATACCATGCGTGGCGTGATAGCCCGCCATCACTGCGGGCGCGACAAAGACGAGCGCGATCAGCAGCCGCGCCCACATGGGACGGACGATCACGAACAGGAGCTGGCCGATGCCGAGCGTGAGCCCTGCTGCGACAATGCCGACGATGATCGCTCCGAGCCAACCCGCGCCGGTGTGCCAAGCCCAGGTTCCGGCGCTCAGCCCTGCGAAAAACGGAAGCGCGAAGACGGCGAGTGTGAACAGAAGCCAGCAGAAGAAGCCGATGGCTGCGATGGAAAGAAGAATGCCGAGAAAGATCATGGTGGTGTCTCCGTGAGGAAAGCTCTGACGGTCGCGCCTCCACCACCACCACGGCGCGAAACAGAGAGTAGCAAAAGATAACCGTCAGGGGGAGCGGAAACCCGCAAGGTTTTCGTCTCGGCCACGAAGATCTTCGCCCCTCACGGGGCGAAAGGATCGATCTCGCTGACGATTTCGGCGGCATCACCGTCGTATTCGGTTGCGGGCGTGACCGAGAGCGTGCCGTCGCCGGCGCGGAAGATGACGATAGCGACCATGAGTGTTGCGGCGAGGCTGAAGGCGAAGGCGTGAGCGTCGTTGGGGGACATCGATCCGGCTCCTGCTTGAGCGGAGGACCATCCCCCGCTGACAGGCGCCCGATGTGTCCGGCCGATGGCCGCAATCACCGCGAAGGTGAAACCGCAGCGGCGGCACGCGTTTCGCGCAGTCCGACCCCTTGAGGGTTGATGGCGTCAGGCCACCGGCCGAACCAAGGATCAGTGCCGATAAGCGGGGGTGGTTTCCGATAGGCCGGAGTTGCCGAATGATGGCCCCGTAGGACGCATTGCGGCGTGGATGCTGCAATGGAGTCAAGCGTCGGAACCCGGATCTTGTGCGGGTCGTGATGCAGACGGGGCCGCTGTCGTCGTTTCTCTATCATGGCATGGTGGCGCGCGATGTGCCGCTCGAGTGCATCTGCGCACGGCTGATGACGGTTCCGGGTGTCGGGCCGATCACAGCGCTCACCTACACCCTGAGCATCGAAGATCCTCGCCGTTTCGCCAGAAGCGACGATGTGGGTGCCTACGCCGGTCTTGTGCCGCGCCGGAGCCAGTCAGGTGAACGGGATACGCAGGGGCACATTTCTAAGGCCGGCGACCCGATGCTGAGACGCTCCCTATATGAAGCCGCGAACATCTTGCTCACGCGCCTCAAGCGGCCTTGCGCCCTTCAGACGTGGGGAAGGAAAATGGCGGAAGCCAAAGGCCCTAGACGTGCCAAGGTTGCGGTCGCCCGCAAGCTTGCCGCATTACTCCATTCCCTTTGGTTGAACGAGACCGAGTTCCGCTGGGTCTAATCCCGCGCACCCGTTCCCGATCAGCCATGCCCGGACGATCTCGTCTAAAATGTGGAGGCTCCGACCTCGTTTGGAACCCAGAAACGTCCACCCACACCCGCTAGGCCGCGATCATGAGGCACGGACAACCGGCTCACAGAGCTGTCCGATGACCCCGAAGACAACCATTGGCAAACGGGCACGAGAAAAAAGGAACGGCATGCGAAGATCAATTAGACAACATTCCTGCTGTTCCCAGGTGATCTGTCGAAGGGCAGATCCCGTCGAAAGCCGACGTTCAGCGCTCGCCCGGCTGGCATGTGCGCCGTAGCACGATCGCGCTGCCGCGCAGCTTTCCTGAGCATCCGCCTGGGGAACGCCTCACCAAGGCAGTTCCTCATTAAATCGGTCAACATAGCGTAGGCCCGGCTTGCCTCGGTTGGCGGCGATCATGTCCACGACAAGCGGGATGCTTTCTTCGACCGAAAGCGCGGCGTCGCTGCCCCCCATCTCGGTCCTCACCCAGCCGGGGGCGACGAGGAGAAGCGTGTGTCCATCCCCTGGGTACTTCGTCGCATAGCCCTTCATCAGCATGTTGAGCGCGGCCTTGCTTGACGAGTAGAGCTGCCAGCCGCCATTCGCATTGGTGATGCTGCCCAGTTCGGATGTCATGATCGCGATCGTCCCGCCTGCCGGCACCAAGTCGCGGAGCATCTCGGCCGCGCGCACCGGCGAGAAGGCGTTGGTCAGCATCATGTCGAGGAAGTCGCCTTCGCTCGCGGTGGCAGGGCTTTCTTCGATCGCGCGCGCGATGCCGGCATTGACGAAAAGAATATCCAGGCGGCGATCCTTCAGACGATCGTGCAATGCACGGACGCCGTCCGCGTGGTTGATATCGACCGTCTCAATCTCGAGGCTGCCTGGGAAACGGTCGGCGAGCTTGGCGAGCTCCTCGGACCCGCTCCGCGCCGTGGCGATCACATGCCAGCCGCGCCCCAGCCATTCCTCAGCCAGGGCGAAGCCGAGCCCGCGCGACGCTCCAACGACAAGGACAGTTTGCTTCGTCATTCTGTTCTCCATTTCAGATCGTGGTCAGAACGCGGCCTTGCCGATCGAGGCTCCACCATCGACATGCAGTGTCTGGCCGGTGACGAAGCCGGCTTCCGCGGATAGGAGGAAGGCTATCGCGGCGGCGATTTCGTCAGGCTGGCCGAAACGACCCATCGGCACGCCCGCCCGGTAGCGACGCTCGCCATCGCTACCGGGCGGGTTGTTCGCGCGAAACAGCTCGGTTTCGGTCGGCCCGGGCGAGACCGCGTTGACCGTGATGCCGGTGGTCGCCAGTTCCAGTGCCCAGCTCCGGCTGAAGCTGACGAGCGCAGCCTTCGCCGCGGCATAGGCCGTGCGCTCGATCGAGCCGAGAACGGTCAGGCTCGAAATATTGACGATCCGCCCCCAGCGTCGCTCGGTCATGCCAGGGAGCAGCGCCTGAACGGTCTGAAGTGCGGGGTGCAGATTGACCCGCATGACCTCCTCCAGCGCGGGTAGCTCGACCGTGCCGAGCCGTTGCGGTCGGACAAGGCCGACATTGTTGATCACGCCGTCGAAGCGAAAGCGAGCGGTAAGATCCTTCAGGGCGTCATCGGTCGCCTGCATGTCGGCGAGGTCGACGGAAAGAAGCACGCCGGGAAAGTCTGGCGTAGCATTGCGTGCAAGGCCGACGACCTGATGGCCGTCGCATGTCAGCCGACGCGCGAGCGCCAGGCCGATGCCCTTGCTGGCGCCGGTGATGAGGAAGGTTCGAGACATCGGGCACCCCGTCAAGAGAGGCCCCGGCCGCAATCGCGGCCGGGGTCAATGTTCAGGCAGCGACGCTCGCGGCGCGACGGAGCGCCGGAAGCATGTCCTCGGGCTCGGGGCGGCGGGTATAGTCCGGGTTCACCTCGGCGTAGAGGATCGTACCGTCCTGGGCGATGACGAAACGGCCGGGCATCGGCAGTGTCCAGCTCGGATCACCGTTGAACGCAGGCAAATCGTTCTTCAGGCTTTTGTAGAGGTCGACCAGATAGGCGGGCAGCTCGAAGCGCAGGCCGAAGGCGGCCGCGACGTCGTTTCGGGCGTCGGACAGGATCGGAAAGCCCAGTTCATTCTGACGCACCGACTTGCGACTGTTCACCGCGGTCTGGGGCGAGATCGCGATGAGTTTGGCGCCAAGCTTCTCGAACTCGGGGAGCGCCGCCTGGAGCGCCTGTAGCTCCATATTGCAATAAGGGCACCACACCCCGCGATAGAAGCTCACAACAAGCGGCCCCTTGGCGAGGAGGTCCTCTGACGAGACGGGATTGCCGTCCGGATCGTTCAGCGTGAACGATGGCGCCTTGTCGCCGGCCTTGAGCGCGCGGGTGGCGGCGCCACTGGCGATCAGTTCGGCGGTTGCGCGGTGCATCGTTTCGATGACGGCCCGCGGAACATTGTATGGCGGCTTGCCCGCTTCAAAATCGGTCTTAAAGGCGTCGAGCTTGGCTTGAAGTGTCATGTCATGTCTCCTTTGATCCTGAAGGCGTGAGAGACAGATGCCTCTATCCCATATGTCTCCCGCTCGCAACCGCTCCCGTAGCTGGGACAAGGCGCATAGTTCATAGGCGGCGCGATCGACGATGCCGTCCCGCAGGACGAACGGCCGCCATGCGGAGGGCACAAAGCGCAGCGGCACGCGATCAGGCAAGCGCCGTTTGCCGGTCCGGTATAGCTCCGCGATGATGGTAAGCGCCGACAGGAGTCCCTGCACCGCACCGGCGCCGCGAAATTCGAAGGTGTTGAGACCTGCATTCCCCAAGTGGCGTGTCGTTTGAGGTGAAGATCGCCTGTATCCGAGCGCTAGACAAGGATTTTCTGCCGCAAGCGGCACCTGCGGTCGCGCAGACTGCTGGATCTGGACGGATCAGACCGCGAAGCCGCTGTTTCCTTGCCCAGGGGCGGCGTTTTTCAGCGCAGCGGACAGATCTGTCCAGCCGCTTTCGTTCAGTTTGAGCGTGGATCGCGATCATGCGCATAGCGGTGGCGCTCGCAATCGGCGGATAGCGGCGAGGATGGCGCGTACCATCGTGCCGGTGACAGCGACCTCGGCCAGCTGGAAGGTGATGGTGCGGGCGTGACGGACCACACGTGCCCCGATCTTGATCAGCTTCAGTTGCAGGCTGGTCAACGACCAGTCGGCCATGGCCTCGGGCAGCTCGATGCAGCGCAAGAAGGTGGCCAGGTTGTACGCCAGGGCGTGCAGTTGCAGCCGCACCTCATTGTCGCGGAACTTCCGGCACGACAGCCGCGTCCAGCGAAAGGCGTATTTGCCCTCTTTGATGTGCTGCTCGGCGGTGCCGCGCTGGTTGTAGAACCGCACCACCCAGTCCGGCTCCATCGGCAGGTTGGTGACGATGAAGCCGACACGCGGGAACAGTTCGCCCGGATGCCATTCGATCTTGGCGATCACCCGGCGTTCCTTGTCCCAGGACGCCGCCTGATACTCGAATTCCTCGAAGAACCGCTTGACCTTGGTCAGTGACGGCCGCCCGACAGGGCGCGTTAGCCGATGCGCGATCTTGTCCTTGAGGACCGCGTTTGCGGGCAGCCGGATGGCGTAGAAGAACCGCGCTTCTTCCAATCGCTCATAGATCGCCGGGATCGCGTAGGCAGCATCGGCCCGGAAGAACCTGCCACCAAGGTCGCGCTCCGCGTAGCGCGCAATGACGGGGTCGAGAACATCACGCCAGCCATCGGCGCTGTGGACGTTGCCATGGCGCAGGGCGCAGCGTTCCAGCATCCCGAACTGGTTGAACAGAAAGTTGGGGTGATAGCAGCTACAGTCGAAATGGCCATTCCAGGCGGACCCTTCCTGGTCGCCATGGGTCGGGCTGACCGAGCTGTCCATGTCCAGAACGATGTACTTCAGCCCGTTACGGTCATGGAACCGGTCGATCCATTG
>NZ_ATHO01000165.1 GCF_000445065.1 Sphingobium quisquiliarum P25
CACCGAAGCCACCGCGCCCGCCGCCCCGGTGCTGGAAGAAGAACCGCCCATCGACCGCAGCCTCTACGAAACGGTGGTGACGGAAGACGCGCTCGACCGCTGGATCGCCGCCGCCCATGCGGAAGGCATCGTCGCCGTCGACACAGAAACCGACATGCTCGACTGCGTCTCCTGCGCGCTCGTCGGCGTCAGCCTGGCCGTCGGCCCCAGCGCCGCCTGCTACATCCCCGTCGGCCATGGCGGGAAGGATATGTTCGCCGAAAAGCCTGAGCAGCTTGCCCTCGACCTCGTCCTTGCGAAACTCAAGCCGCTGCTGGAGGACGACAGCGTCCTCAAGATCGGCCAGAACCTCAAATATGACCTCACGGTCATGCGCCGCCACGGGATCGAGATAGCGCCCTATGACGACACCATCGTCATGAGCTTCGACCTCGACGCAGGCCAGAGCCTGGCGGGCCACGGCATGGACGAGGCGGCGAAAACCCACCTCAACCATGTCTGCATCAGCTTCAAGGATGTGTGCGGCACCGGCAAGAACCAGATCAGCTTCGCCGAAGTCCCGCTCGACAAGGCGACCGAATATGCGGCCGAGGACGCGGACGTCACCCTGCGCCTGTGGAAGCTGTTCAAGAACCGCATCGCCAATGAAGGCGCGACCCGCGTCTATGAACTGGTCGATCGCCCGCTCGTCTCCGTCATCGCCAAGATGGAGCATGAAGGCATCAAGGTCGATCGCGAAGCCCTGTCCCGCCTCTCCGCCGAATTCACCGCCGAAATCGCGAAGCTGGAGGGCGAAATCCACGGCCTGGCTGGCCAGCCCTTCGCCATCGGCTCCACCCAGCAACTGGGCGCGATCCTGTTCGACAAGATGGGCTACAAGGGCGGCAAGAAAGGCAAGTCCGGCGCTTATTCCACCGATGTCACCATACTCGAACAGCTAAAGGCCCAGGGCGCGGAAATCGCCGGGAAAATCCTCGACTGGCGTCAGCTTTCGAAGCTCAAATCCACCTATACCGACGCGCTCCAGGCCCAGATCAACAGGGATTCAAGCCGCGTCCACACCAGCTACAGCCTGTCGGGCGCGCAGACCGGCCGCCTGTCCTCCACCGACCCCAATCTCCAGAACATCCCGATCCGCACCGAAGTCGGCCGCCAGATCCGCCATGCCTTCGTCGCGGAGCCCGGCAATGTCATCCTCGCGGCGGACTACAGCCAGATCGAACTGCGCCTCGCCGCCCACATCGCCGATGTGCCCGCCCTGCGCGAAGCCTTCCTGGCGGGTGAGGACATTCACGCCGCCACCGCCCAGCAATTGTTCGGGGAGGTCAATCGCGACACGCGCGGCCGCGCGAAAACGATCAACTTCGCGATCCTCTACGGCATTTCCCGCTGGGGCCTCGCCGGACGTCTGGAGATCAGCGCCGACGAAGCGCAGGACATGATCAGCCGCTATTATGAGCGCTTCCCCGGCATCAGCCTCTATATCACCGAAACCCTCGAAAAAGCCCGCGCGCGCGGCTACACCGAAACCCTGTTCGGCCGCAAAACATGGTTCCCGCGCATCAAGGCCCCTATCCAGCACGAACGGCAGGGCGCCGAACGCGCCGCGATCAACGCCCCGATCCAGGGCACCAGCGCCGACATCATCAAACGCGCCATGGCCCGCATGGGGCCCGCCCTCGCAGCGGAAGGGCTCCATAGCGTGAAGATGCTGCTCCAGGTCCATGACGAACTGGTCTTCGAACTACCCGAAGGCGATGTGGAGCAAGCCAGCACCGTCATCCGCCGCGTCATGGAAACCGCCGCCGAACCCATCGTGAAGCTGAGCGTGCCCCTGGGCGTGGAGATCGGCCACGGCGCAAGCTGGGGCGCGGCGCATTGATTTGATTCGCGCAGAGCCCGCAGAGGGCGCCGAGATGTTTGGAAGATTTGGTTCACGCGGAGACGCGAAGACGCGGAGAAGATCACGCCGGTTCGATGCATGATCTTCCACAATGGTGCGCAGCGCAGGAAAAAATACCCTTACCTCCTACGCGATGAAGGAAAGAAAAAGCGGCATATGCCGATACCCCCTCCGCGTCTCCGCGCCTCCGCGTGAAAAATTATTACGAAGCGAAACGATCGCCGCACAAATACTCAGCGTCCTCTGCGTCTCTGCGCGAACCAAAACTCCCGCTTCCACACATTACGGCTACAAAGCGGAACCTGTCATCCGCACCAACATACGGGCCGCGTAGCAGTTTTCCACGCGGAGGCGCAGAGGCGCGGAGGATTCGCATGCCGCGCAAGCGGCCGTAAACTGGATCGAGTTTGGAGGAAGATGACGGCGGGGCCGCAGGGCGGCGATCTCCGCGCCTCCGCGTGAACCCAAATTCATTCCCGCGCGTAGCGGTCCTCATAACGGACGATGTCGTCCTCGCCCACATAGGACCCGGTCTGCACCTCGATGAACACCATCGGGATGCGGCCCGGATTTTCGATCCGGTGCACCGCGCCAACCGGCACATAGACCGACTGGTTTTCCGACAGCAGTTGCACATCTTCGCCCACGGTGACCTTGGCGGTTCCCTCCACGACGACCCAATGCTCGGACCGGTGGAAATGGCTTTGCAGGCTCAAGGACGCGCCCGGCAGCACGGTGATCCGCTTGACCTGGAAGCGCGCGCCCACCACCAGGCTTTCATACCAGCCCCAGGGCCGGTGATCCTTAGGGAAAGCCTCCGCCTGGCGCGCACCCTTGCGTTGCAGCGCCTCGACGGCCAGCTTCACATCCTGCGTGCGCGCCTTGTCCGCGATCAGCACCGCATCGTTCATCGCCACCGCGACGATGTTGCTAAGGCCCAGGCCGACAATCTCCAGCCCTTCGCTTTCCGATCGCAGCAACGTGTCGCGGCAATCCAGCGCGGTCGCGCCGCCCGATAGCGCAACGCCATTCCCGTCCGGCTGCGAATGGCTCCACACCGCATCCCAGCCGCCAAGGTCGGACCATTCCGCATCGAAGGGAACGACCGACAGATTGTCCGCCCGCTCCATGATCGCATAGTCGATGGCGACGCTCTCCGCCTTGCCCCAGGGCTCCGCCGCCAGCCGCAGGAAGCCGAGGTCGCTTTCCGCCTGCTCCACCGCCGCGCGCACTGCCGACAGGATTGATGGCGCATGCTGTTCGAACGCTGCAATCAGGTCCTTCGCCGCGAAGAGGAAGATGCCCGCATTCCAGAGATAATCGCCGGTCGCCAGCATCTCTTCGGCGCGCGCCAGATCAGGCTTCTCGACAAAGCTCGCCAGCTTGATGGGCGCGCCCGATCCATCCGGCCTGCTCTGCGCCTGGAGATAGCCATAGCCTGTTTCGGGCCGCGTCGGGCTGATCCCGAAGGTGACGAGGTCGCCCGCCAGCGCCGCGTCCAGCCCCTTGCCCACGGCCTGATGAAATGCGGCCACATCCGGCACCACATGGTCGGACGGCGCAACCAGCATGACCGCGTCAGGATTGCGCGCGGCCAGATGCAGCGCCGCCGCCAATATGGCGGGCGCGGTGTTGCGCCCGTCCGGCTCGATCAGGATCGCTGCCGGATCGATATTCTCCTTCGCCAGCTGCTCCGCGACGATGAAACGGAACAGCGAGTTGGTGAGGATCAACGGCTGCCCGAAGGAGAAATTCTCCGCCGCGCCCGAGAGGCGGCGCGCGACCGACTGGAACAGCGTGGTATCGCCCAGCAACGGCACGAACTGTTTGGGATAGGATTTGCGCGACAGCGGCCAAAGCCGGGTGCCCGATCCTCCCGCCAGGATGACGGGCGTGATCTCGACCGAAGGAGCGTTGGTTCCCGGCATGAAAATCCTGTTCGCGAAATGAAGCCTGCCCGAGCGCTCTAAAGGATCGCCCGGACGAGACAAGGGGGCAGCTTTCCTCCCCATTCCACCAGTCGCGAAAAAAAGGCGGCGCCAGGGCCGCCCTTTCATTAATCGAACAATTCTTCCAGGAAGCTTTTCTTGCGCTTCTTCTGATAATAGCGGCCGTCATCGCGATAGTCGCGGTCGGGCCGGTAATGCGCCTGCTGCTGCGGCGGCGGAGCGGCGGCGGCGGACCCGGATCGCTCGATGATCTTGTCGAGTTCTCCCCGGTCCAGCCACACGCCGCGGCATTGCGGGCAATAATCGATCTCCACCCCCTGCCGGTCCGTCATGGAAAGTCCCACATGACAGACCGGGCAGAGCATGGCCGACACGGCTTCTGGCGTCCGCATCATTATTCCCTGTCACCCGTCAGGCTCAGCAGCATCTGGAACAGGTTCACGAAGTTTAGGTACAGCGACAGCGCGCCCATGACCTGCATCTTTTCCGCGATCTCATGGCCGGCATAGTAGAAATATTCCGACTTGATGCGCTGCACGTCCCAGGCGGTGAGGCCGGTGAAGACCACGACGCCGATGATGGAAATCACCATCTGCATGGCCGACGAGCCGATGAAGATGTTGATGAGGCTCGCGACCAGGATGCCGATCAGGCCCATGATCAGGAACGAACCCATCTTCGACAGGTCACGCCCCGTGGTATAGCCCCACAGCGCCATCGCCAGGAACATCACCGCCGCCGAGAAGAAGGCCTGCGCGATGCTCCCCCCGGTGAAGATCAGGAAGATGCTGGCCAGCGACACGCCCATCACGGCGGAAAAAGCCCAGAAGGCCATCCGCGCGCCTGCGGTCGTCATCTTTTCGATGCGGAAGCTGAAGAAAAAGACGAACGCCAGCGGCGCGAAGATCGCGACCCACTTGAGCGGCGTGCCGAAAATGGCGGCGGCCAGCACCGGCGTATTGCCGATGAAGGCGGCCACAAGGCCGGTGATGACCAGGCCGATCCCCATGTTGCGGAAGACGCCCAGCATGTGACTACGCAGCCCGGCGTCATATTGCGCCGCCTGCGTCGTCCCATAATTCGATGTACGAACGGGATTGTTCACGGCGTAGAAACTCCATCCTTCAAAACAAACGTCATGTGGATCGAGTGGCCCGGCGCGGTCTTCGTGAGGCTTGAGGGGGGAAAGCCCCACGAACCTGCACCGAGCGCACTCGATGCGGTCCGACATCGCAACTGGATCATCCAGCCGCCAGAGGGGCCCGGCCCGCACAGGCAATATTGGAAGTCGAACGCGCAAACGCAAGCCATCGGCACGCCAGCAACAATTTGTTACGAATCAGGAGGGGTTCGGAAGGGGTTCGCGCAGAGGCGCAGAGGGCGCTGAGGGTTTGGAAGATTTTTGTTCACGCGGAGACGCGGAGACGCGGAGGAGGTTGCGGCTGGATCGATGCCCGCTCTTTCATGACAGCGCGCAGCGCAGGCAAAGAATGATCCTTGCCTGCGGCAAGACAGAGGAAAGGAAGCGCTGCATTGGCCTTAATCCCCCTCCGCGTCTCCGCGCCTCCGCGTGAAAAATCCACAACGCGCCAGGCCAACCCCCCGCACACCCGCTCAGCGCCCTCTGCGCCTCTGCGCGAACCAAAAGGAAACCCCTCGCCCCCGGTTGACGCCCGCCCTCAACCACCGCATGGCTGCGCCTCATGAGCGACCAGTTCACCCCTGCCGAACAGCATGCCGACGCGCCCCTGCGCCTCTTCAACAGCCTGACCCGCACGGTCGAACCTTTCGCGCCCATCGATCCCGGCCACGCCCGCGTCTACAGCTGCGGCCCGACCGTCTACAACTACGCCCATCTCGGCAACCTGCGCGCCTATGTCTTCACCGACACGCTGCGCCGCACGCTGCTGTGGAAGGGGCTGGACGTCACGCACATCATCAACATCACCGATGTCGGCCACCTGACCAGCGACGCCGACGCAGGCGATGACAAGATGGAGGCCGCCGCCCGCGCACAGGCAAAGAGCATCTGGGACATCGCGGCCCATTATACCGACGCGTTCAAGCGCAACATCGCCGACCTCAACATCCTGCCGCCCAGCGAATGGACCGTCGCCACCGACTATGTCCCGCAGATGATCGAGTTCGCGAAGAAGATCGCGCCCGCCCATTGCTACGAACTCGACACCGGCCTCTATTTCGACAGCAGCACCGTGCCCGATTATGGCGCGCTGGCGGGCGGCCGCGATGACGCCGCCCATGCCCGCATCGATCCGGTCGCTGGCAAGCGCAACCCGAGCGACTTCGCCATCTGGCGCAAGTCCCCGCCCGGCGAGCAGCGCCAGATGGAATGGGACTCCCCCTGGGGCAAAGGCGCGCCCGGCTGGCACCTTGAATGCTCGGTCATGAGCGAGGCGCGCCTTGGCCACCCGTTTGACATCCACACCGGCGGCATCGACCATCGCGAGATCCACCACCCCAACGAGATCGCGCAGAACCAGGCCTATTGCGGCTGCACCGATGCGCAGCCCGGCTTCACCGGCGCACGCTGGTGGATGCACAACAACTTCCTCGTCGACCGCCAGGGCAAGATGAGCAAGTCGAAGGGCGGCTTCACCACCCTCTTCTCGCTGATCGACGCGGGCGTCCACCCGCTCGCCTATCGCCTGTTGTGCCTGGGCGCTCATTATCGCAGCGAACTGGAATTCAGCGCGGACAGCGTCGGCGCGGCGCTCACCCGGCTGAAACGGCTGATCATGGGCGTGGAGGGCCTCAAGGCCCGCGCCGAAGGCGTGACATGGCAATCGCCCCGGCTCGACTATCTGCGCGCCAACCTGCACCCGAAGCTGGCGCCGCTGCTCGAACAGTTCGACGCCGCGATCAGCGACGACCTGATGACCCCGCGCGCGCTCCCGCTGCTGGAAGAGACGATCGCGATCAAGAAGGTTCCCGTCGATGAAAAGCTCTGCCTCATCGCCGCCTTCGATCAGGCGCTGGGGCTGAACCTCATGCACCTGACGCGTGCGGACCTTCGCCTGACGCCCAGGGATGCGCAGATCAGGCCGGAAGAGGTGGAAGCCGAACTGGACCGCCGCCAGGCCGCGCGCGCCGAAAAGAACTTCGCCCTGTCGGACGAGATCAGGGATGCGCTGATCGAACGTGGCGTCGATGTCATGGACGGCGATCCGATGCGCTGGGAATGGCGGCTGAAACTGGGGTAAATTCCTTATTTACCAATCTGTTACGCCACCGTCATAATGCGGCAGGCCGTGCCTGGCACGCGCCCGTCCGGCTGGACAGCGCCTCGCCGGAAGCGCACCATCCGTCCATGAAATCGCACATCCTGGCGACATCGCTGCTGCTCGGAACCCCGCTGGCCACGCCGCCCGCAGCAGCGCAGAATTTCATGTTCGAAACCGGCGCGACCCTGCTCGCCAAATGCCGGAACAAGGCGCCCGAATATGCCCTCGCCTGCACGGCCTACATCGCCGGGGCGGTCGATGGCATCAAGAAGGACGTGTTCATCGGCCGCGCCCAGCCCAATTGCTGGCCGGACCAGATGCAGGCCGAAGACGTGCGGCGGATCGTCGTCGCCTATCTCGAACGCTATCCCGACCAGCGCAAGGCGCCCGCTTCCGTGCTCGTCAGCGTAGCGCTGAATGGGCGTTATCCTTGTGAGAAGTGATGGGTTTGGGTTCGCGCAGAGGCGCAGAGGGCGCTGAGGGGTTTGGAAGGATTGTTCACGCGGAGGCGCGGAGACGCGGAGGGGAGTAGAGGCCGATGCCGCACTTCCTTTCCTCTGTATCGCCGAAGGCAATAATCATCCTTTCCTGCGCTACGCGCCCGCATGAAAGAGCGGGCATCGATCCAGCCGCAACCTCCTCCGCGTCTCCGCGCCTCCGCGTGAACAAAATCCACAACACGCCAATCCAACCCCCACACCCCTCTCAGCGCCCTCTGCGCCTCTGCGCGCCCCAAAAACCCGCGCCACCCCTCCCACAGCTATAAACTTGCGTTACCCCCTTCATCAGCGTAGGTGCGGCCCCTATTTTCACGTCTTTGGGAGACTCACTGTGACGGCGAAGTGGACGCCGGAAAGCTGGCGGGAGCATAAGGGCATTCAGATGCCCGTCTATCGTGACGCGCAGGCGCTTGCCGCCGTGGAGGCTCAGCTCAGCCAGTTTCCCCCGCTCGTCTTTGCCGGCGAAGCGCGCAACCTGAAGGCCGAACTTGCCAAGGTCACAACCGGCGAGGCGTTCCTGCTGCAAGGCGGGGATTGCGCCGAAAGCTTTGCCGAGTTCCACCCGAACAACATCCGCGACACCTTCCGCGTGCTGCTACAGATGGCGGTGGTGCTGACCTTCGCGTCCAAGCTGCCGGTGGTAAAGGTCGGCCGCATGGCGGGGCAGTTCGCCAAGCCCCGGTCCGCTGATACGGAAACGATCGGCGGCGTGGAGCTGCCCAGCTATCGCGGCGACAATGTCAACGACATCGGTTTCACCGCCGAAGCGCGCGAGCCTGACCCGCAGCGCATGGTCCGCGCCTACAACCAGTCGGCCGCGACGCTCAACCTGCTGCGCGCCTTCTCGACCGGCGGCTATGCCAGCCTGGACCGCGTCCACGGCTGGATGCTGGATTTCATGGGCCGCAGCCCGCTTGCCGCGAAATTCGACGCGGTCGCCGACCAGATCGGCGAAGCGCTCGACTTCATGCGCGCCTGTGGCCTGTCGCCCGAGACCGTGCCGCAGCTTGGCGGAACCAGCTTCTACACCAGCCATGAGGCGCTGCTGCTCCCCTATGAGCAGGCGCTGACCCGGCAGGATTCGCTGACCGGCGACTGGTACGACACGTCCGCGCACATGCTCTGGATCGGCGACCGCACGCGGTTCGAAGGTTCGGCGCATGTCGAATATCTGCGCGGCATCGGCAACCCCATTGGCATGAAGTGCGGGCCCAGCCTTGAGCCCGACGCGCTCATTCGCCTGCTCGACATATTGAACCCCTCGCGTGAGGCAGGCCGGATCACGCTCATCACGCGCTATGGTCATGACAAGATCGAGGCGGGCCTGCCCAAGCTGGTCCGCGCGGTGCTGCGCGAAGGCCATCCCGTGGTCTGGTCCTGCGACCCGATGCACGGCAATGTCATCAAGGCGGCCAATGGCTACAAGACGCGGCCCTTCGACCGCATCCTGGCCGAAGTGCGCGGCTTCTTCGCCGTCCACCGTGCGGAGGGCAGCTTCGGCGGCGGCATCCATGCCGAAATGACGGGTCAGAATGTGACGGAGTGCACCGGCGGCGCCATCGCCATCACCGACGAGGGCCTCGCCGACCGCTACCACACCCATTGCGACCCGCGCCTCAACGCGGCGCAGAGCCTCGAACTCGCTTTCCTGCTCGCGGAAATGCTGAACGAGGAATTGAAGGAACGCCGCGCCGCGGCCTGATCCTTCCGCTTGGAACAGAAAATCCCGCCGATCGCTTCCGGCGGGATTTTTCATGGGCGATGCGCCCCTGTCACGACAGCGTCACCAACCTATGATTGTCCGCTTGCTTTGACGGGTCAAAGCCGTAGCTTTCACCCATGGCAAAGGAACCGGCATTGGCGACCATCGCCGTCTACAGCCTGAAGGGCGGAGTAGGCAAAACCACTTTCGCGATCAATCTCGCCTGGGCTTCGGCCTCGATCTCGCGGCGGCGCACGCTGCTATGGGACCTTGATCCGCAGGCGGCCTCCAGTTGGCTCATCTCCACGGACAAGCAGAGCCGCGACGCCGCGCAGGCGATCTTCAGCAAGGATGTGGAGGTCCGCAAGCTGATCCAGCCCTCCACCGTGCCCGGCCTTGACCTGATCGCCGCCGACACCTCGCTGCGCAGCCTCGACCATCTCTTTCGCGAAATGGACAAGAAGAAGCGGCTGGCAAAGCTCATCGACAGCCTGGGCAAGGATTATGACCGCATCATCCTCGATTGCCCGCCCGGCCTCACCGAAACCAGCGAGCAGGTGCTGCGCGCCGCCGATATGATCGTGATCCCGGTCATCCCTTCCCCACTGTCTCAGCGCGCCATGGGCGAAGTCGCCCGCTACCTCGTCCAGCGCGGCGGATCGCATGCGCCGATCCTCCCCGTCTATTCCATGGTCGACCGCCGCCGCGCCCTCCACCGCAAGGCGCTGGAGGAACAACCCGGCTGGCCCGCCATCCCCATGGCCAGCATGGTCGAGCAGATGACGGTGCAACGGAAGCCGCTGGGCGCCTTCGCCGCGTCATCACCCCCGGCGCAGGCTTTCTCAGGGCTGTGGACGACGATTGAGCGGCAGTTGTCGAGGGGGTGAGCTGAGTTCGACGACGGCTTTCGACCATTTTATGCCGTCCGTCCTCGAACTGAGGAATGCCCATAGCTGACATTGCCGTCGTGCAGTATGGGTTCAATCAGAAGCAATCCTTGAGGCATCTATGAGCCTGAACATGCAGATTTGGATCGCGGTTCTCTCATGCCTGCTGGTAGGCGGGGTTTCCTGCTTCGCCATCATATTGCTGTTGCATAAGGTTGCGCGGCAAGGCCGTGGCGCTGCCACCTTGATGGGGGCTATCGTTTTTGCCGTTTTATTAGCGACAGGGGGCTACCTCGCAACCATGGCACAGCCGGAGCCAGGCGCAGCTTTTGTAATGATGTTAGCCGCTTTCCTCGCACTGCTCTTTGGGCTTGTAGCCGGTCCGCTGGCTTTCGTGGCGATGACGCGTGAGGCCGACAGTTGAGCCGGGATAAACTCGTTATTTCGATTCCGGAAATACCAAGTACGGCTTGATTTTGTCCATCGTCTCTTGTGCATCCAATGTGGTGCAAAGTTCGGGTTGCTTTGCCAAGCAGGTCTGCGGCGCGGCGGGGTCATTTACTGCAATGATGGTTAGTTCTGCACCACCCGGCCCTCTAATAGTCGCGGGTCCCCAGCCTATGCCCATATACATCTGGCTGCCCTTTTGGTTGATGATCTGGAAATAACGAAACCCGGCTAGGCTCGTGAGTTCTGCCGCTCGATACAAAGCAATTCTTCCGGCACTGCCTTCCGGAGCGCCGCCGTTGGTTCCCGTAACGACGCGCCAAGAATTGGGGCCGATCACTTTGTCTTTGTAGCCTCCCGTCATACCCCAACGGCGATATTTGACGGTCTGTGCTGGAGCAATCGTGGCTGACACTATGATGCTGATAAACAATGCAGCGGAAAATAGCTTACGCATCGACACCCCCAATTTCGCAACACATCGTCTAAAAATGTCGGATATACAATGTCTGCAATCACCTATCCGCTTCTCCGAAGCAGAATTTCTGCTCTCCACCCATCTTCGTCGTCCCCGCGCAGGCGGGGACCCATGTCGCCTTCGGCAATTCAGCCATATGCAGAGAGATAGATCCCCGCCTGCGCGGGGACGACGATATTCCAACGAACGCCTCTGCTATCCGCCAGTGTCAGTTCTTCCCGCCGCTGAGCTTGCGGCGCAGCGTTCACTCAAACGACCGCATCCCGCAGCCTCATCCGGCCGCAGACCGCCCAAAACCCAACCCCAACTCAAGCCGCAATATCGTAAGGCCGGATCTCACCCGTCAGATACAGGTTGCGCGCCTTCGACCGGCTGAGCTTGCCCGAACTCGTGCGCGGCAATGTGCGCGGCGGCACCAGTTCCACGACGCAGTTCATGCCGGTGATCGCCCGCACCCGCTCGCGGATCTGGTCGCGCAGCCGCGTGCGCTCGTCATTGTCGGACGTGCGGCAATGCACCAGCACCGCGGGCGCTTCCTCGCCGCCCGGCGTCGTGATCGCGAAGGCGGCGATGTCGCCCTGCTTGAAGCCCGGCAACTGCTCCACCGCCCATTCGATGTCCTGGGGCCAATGGTTCTTGCCGTTGATGATGATCATGTCCTTGGCGCGGCCGACGATGTAGAGATAGCCGTCGCTCAAATACCCCATGTCGCCCGTGTCCAGCCAGCCATCGACCATGCAGGCGTCGGTCGCTTCCTGATCGCGGAAATAGCCGACCATCAGCGACGGGCCGGTGGTCCACACCTTGCCGATCTGCCGTTCGCCCAGCGGCGCGCCGTCCTCGTCGCGGATTTCCACGATCATGTCGCGCGCGGGCTTGCCGCAATTGACGATGGAGCGGAAGCGCTGCGGCCGTCCTTCGGTCGCGTCGCCGCCCGACAGGTCGGTTTCCTCGACCAGCTCGACGATGATGCCCTCGCCCGGCGGCATGATGGTGACCGCCAGCGTCGCTTCGGCCAGGCCATAGCTCGGCAGGAACGCCTTGGGGCTGAACCCCGCATCAGCGAAGGCGTCGACGAAGCTCTGCATCACGTCCGGGCGGATCATGTCCGCGCCATTGCCCGCCAGCCGCCAGCGCGACAGGTCGAACCGGTCCGCCGCCTTTGTCTGGCTCGACATCCGCCGCGCGCAAATGTCATAGCCGAAGGTCGGCGAATAGCTGATCGACGTGCCTTCGTTGCGGCTGATGAGGTCCAGCCACGCCAGCGGACGGCGGGCGAAATCCTCGGTCTTCATATAGTCGGTCGACACCTGGTTGGCGACGACCGACAGGAAGCAGCCGACCAGCCCCATGTCGTGATACCAGGGCAGCCAGCTGATGCAGCGGTCGCTTTCCTGCACCTGCATCCCGTGGCTGTGCGCGGCAAGGTTGCTGAGCAGCGCATGGTGCGTCACCGCGACGCCGTGGGGAAAGCGGGTCGATCCGCTGGAATATTGCAGATAGCAGACCTCGTCGCCCCGCGCCTGCGGCAGTTCCGCCGGAACCACCCCACGGGCAATGAAATCCTCAAAGGCGATGCTTTCGACCGAACGCTGCCGCCCGGCCTCGCCCGCCATTTCCTCCAGTTCCTTGGGGAAGAGGAACAGCATCGGGTCGCAACTGGTCAGCTGGACGTTGAGCTGGTCGATATAGCTTTCCTTGCCCCCAAAGCTGGTGGGCAGCGGCAGCGGCACCGGCCAGGCGCCCGCATAGACGATGCCGAAGAAAAGCTGGGCGAAGTCAGCGCCCGTTTCCGCGACCAGCGCCACGCGGTCCTGCGGCTTGACGCCATGGGCGATCAGCCTGTGGGCGCAGGCGATCGCGTCGGCGCGCAGTTCCGAAAAAGGGTAGGGCCGCGCCAGATTGCCGCGCGCATCATGGAAATTCAGCCCCCGCACCCCCTGCGCGGCATAGTCCAGCGCCTCGCCAAGCGTCTCGAAATCGGAGAAGCGCCGTGGCAGGGCATCATTGGTCGGCGTAGGTGCCATCATGCTTTGCGAACCCGTCATATTGGCGTCACCCAATGTCATCATCTTGTCATCCGGGGCGGGCGCTATCACCTTTGACATCGCGATGCACCGGATAGTTGCATACCAGCGTGAACTTCTACAGCATAAGGCGCGGTCAAATTCCGGCCCGACTGTGGCATAAACATGGCGCTTGGCGCATGATCGCGCCATGACCGCCAAACGTCCCCCTCCAGCGCTCGATGAAGACAGCTTGCGCGAACTGGCGCTGCGCTATGTCGGCCGGTTCGCGACCAGCCGGGCGAAGCTGCTCGCCTATCTGAACCGCAAGCTCAAGGAGCGCGGCTGGGCGGGCGCGCAGCCGCCAGCGCCGGACCGGCTGGTCGATCGGCTTGCCGAACTGCGCTATGTCGACGACCGGGGCTATGCCGTCATGAAAAGCGCGGCCCTGTCCCGCCGCGGCTATGGCGCGCGCCGCGTGGCGCAAACCCTGCACGCGGACGGCATCGCGCCAGCCGATCGCGAAGAAGCGGACGCCCAGACGAGCAACGAAAGCTGGGCCGCCGCCGATCGCTTCGCCCGCCGCAAGCGCATCGGCCCCTATGCGCAGGCGCGCGCCGACCCGAAGCAGCGCGAAAAGGCGATCGCCGCCTTCCTGCGCGCAGGCCACAGCTACGAAACCGCCCGCCGCTGGATCGACGCTCCCCCCGGTGAACCGCCAGAGCCGCAGGATTGAAGGATTTTGTGGTTTGCGCGGAGGCGCAGAGGGCGCAGAGGAATTTGGTTCATGCGGAGGCGCGGAGACGCGGAGGAGGTTGCGGCTGGATCGATGCCTGCTCTTTCATGATGGCGCGCAGCGCAGGCAAAGAATGATTTTTGCCTTCGGCGATGCAGAGGAGAGGGAGCGCGGGATTGGCCTCTACTCCCCTCCGCGTCTCCGCGCCTCCGCGTGACCAAAATCCACAACGCGCCACACCACCCCCCGCACCCCCTCAGCGCCCTCTGCGCCTCTGCGCGCCCCAAAAAGAATCCACCCAAGCCGGATAGCGCAACCCGCCACCAATGCGATAAGCCCAACCCATGAAGCACCTCCCCGCCCTCCTCCTGCTCGCGCTCGCCGCCTGCTCCCCCACCGCGCCCAAGGCGGAGAAGGCGACCAGCCCCGCCAGCCAGCAGCAGGTCCTCCTCCCCCTCGTCATCAGCACGGCGACCGGCACTCGCCGCTTTGCCGTGGAGGCCGCCCTCACCCCGCAGCAGCAGGAGCAGGGCCTGATGTTCCGCAAGTCGCTGGAACCGGACGGCGGCATGCTCTTTCCCATGAACCCGCCGCGCACGGCCAGTTTCTGGATGAAGAACACGCTGATCCCGCTCGACATGCTGTTCATCCGCACTGACGGCACGATCGCCTTCATCGCCGCCAACACCACGCCCTATTCGCGCGAGCCCGTCTCCGCCGGAGTCCCCGTCGCCGCCGTTCTGGAACTGCGCGGCGGGCGGGCGGCGGAGCTTGGCATCGCGCCGGGGGACCGGGTTGCCTGGGGCCGCTGCGCCGATCCGGCGGGCAAGGGTCCGGCCGGGCTCGATTTCTGTCCGTCCCGCGCCCGGTAACGCCATATCCGCCTTGCCAATCCCCCGCCCCGGCCTTAAGCGCTTCGCCCATGGGAATCCTGGCCAAGATCTTCACATGGTGGAACGGCGCCACCATCGGCACCGCACTCTACACCTCCCGCAAGGGCACGAAGGTGGGAGAGGACCATCAAGGCAATATCTATTATGAAGGCGGCGCGGACTCTTATGGCCGCACCCGCCGCTGGGTGATCTACAACGGCAATAACGACGCCAGCCGCGTGCCCGCCGAATGGCATGGCTGGCTGCATCACACGATCGAAGGCACGCCGGAAAGCTGCCTGCCGCCGCCGCGCATCTGGGAAAGGGATTTCACCCCCAACGCCACCGGCACTCCCAACGCCTACCGCCCCTCCGGCGCGCTGGAAAAGGGCGGTCACCGGCAGAAGGCGACCGGCGATTATGAGGCGTGGAGCCCCGACGCGTCATGACCCTGCGCCGGGCGGGGGCGTTCCTGCCGATCCTGCCCAGCCTGCCATTGCTCGGCTGCGCCCTGCTTCTGGCGGGCTGCGGCGATGACGATATCCCCGCCGCGAACCAGACCGGACCGGTGCGCATCGAACGCACCCCGATCCGCAACGGCGAAAATTCGGCCCTGCCCGGCACGCCCATGAGTGAGCGGGTCGCCGTGATCGGCCTGCTCAACAAGCGAAACGGCCTGACCCGCGACCTGACGATGAAACCGGGCGAAGCGCTGCGTGTGGGCGACGCCATCGTCCGCCTGCAAGCCTGCGAGACGACCGCGCCCTGGGAAAATGTGCAGGAAACCGGCGCTTTCGTTCAACTGGACGTGCGCAGCAGCGCCGATGGCAAGTGGCGGCGCAATTTTTCCGGCTGGCTGTTCCGCGAACGGCCCGACCGCAATGTCGTGCAGCACCCGGTCTATGACGTCTGGGTCAGAAGCTGCACGATGTCCTGGCCGGATGCTGGCCCCGGCACGGTGAAGCTGGGCGGCAAGGGCGAAGCGCCCTCCTCCTCCTCTTCCGCCAGAGCGGCCGGGCCCGACAGCGGCGCGAACGCCAGCTCCGCGCAGCTTCCCGAACCGCCCGCCAGCACCGCCCGGCCGGAACCCAGCGGCACATCCTCAACCGCCGCCGCCAACAATTGAAGATAGTCGCGCTGGCTGATCTCGATCGCGCCCAGCGATCGCAGATGATCCGTCATGAACTGGCAATCCAGCAGCGTGAAACCGCCGAAGCGCATCCGCGCGGTCAGCCACGCCAGCGCCACCTTTGACGCGTCCGTCCGGCGCGACACCATGCTCTCGCCGAAAAAGGCGCGGCCCAGCGCCACGCCATAGAGGCCGCCCACCAGTTCCTGCCCGTCCCACACCTCGACGCTGTGGGCAAAGCCGATCTCATGCAGGTGGCGGTAGGCGCTTTCGATCTCGCGGTTGATCCAGGTGGACGGCCGGTCCTCCGCCGCCTGCGCGCACAGCGACACGATGCCCGCGAAATCCCGGTTGGCCGTCACCCGAAAGCGCTCCTGCCGGATGGTCTTGGCCAGCGAATGGGAGATATGGAAGCCATCGAGCGGCATGATCGCCCGCCGCTTCGGCTCGATCCAGTAGACCTCCTGCGCCTCCCGGTCATCGGACATGGGAAACACGCCGATGGCATAGGCCTGCAACAGCACCAGCGGATCAATCGTCATCGGCCATGAATTTAGGGAAAGATGCGCCGCCGCGCCAGTGCGACTTCGCCCCTCCCCACGATTATCCGCAGCACTGGGGCGCTTCCCCGTCTTTCCGTTGCCAGGGCAGGGCCGCCGGGGCATCCTTTCCGATCGGAGAGGTGCAGCATGACCATCACCATCACGGCCTTCGAACAATCGCCCGATCGCGGCCAGGGCCTGGCGCGCGACATGCCGGTGCGCTGGGCGCTTGAGGAAGCGGGTCTGCCCTACGCCGTCCGCCTCCTGTCCTTCGACGCGCTGAAACAGCCCGCGCATCTGGCGCATAATCCCTTCGGACAGATACCGGCCTATGAGGAAGGCGATCTCATCCTGTTCGAATCCGGCGCGATCGTGCTTCACATCGCGCAATCCCGTCCGGGCCTGTTGCCGCGGGACGCGAACGCCCGCGCGCGCGCCATCATGTGGATGTTCGCCGCGCTCAACACCGTCGAACCGCCCATCGTCGAACATTCCATGGCCATGCTGCTGGAAAGCGGAAAAAGCTGGTCGGCAGAGCGCCAGCCCATGCTGGAACAACGCATTCGCACGCGGCTGGAACAGCTTTCCCGCCGGATGGGACAGGCGGACTGGCTGGACGGCGCGTTCAGCGCTGGCGACCTGATGATGGTGGCCGTCCTGCGCAGGCTGCACGGTTCCGGCATATTGAAGGACTATCCCGCCCTCTCCGCCTATGTCGCCAGAGGCGAAGCCCGTCCCGCCTTCCAGCGCGCCTTCGATGCCCAGCGCGCGGTGTTCCTGGTCAGCGCCGGTTCTGACTAGCCTGCGTCCCGCTCCTCAACTCGGCAGTCTGACGGCGGCTATGCCGGATCAGACGCGAACATCGGCAGGGCGCGAACCTCCGCAAGCGGCAGGCCGATGCCGAAAAGGTCTTTAAGAATGTCGCGATACTCCTCCGGCCCGCCAAGCTGGCGTCCTTCCGGCTGTCCGCCACGATAGAGGCTGAGCCGCGCATCCGTCAGCGCCGCGAACCCGTCCGGCAGCACCCGGCTGACGACGCACAGGCTCGTGAAGCGCGTGCCCGGCCGCGTCGCCGTCCAGTGATTGCACTGCTCGATGTCCACCGGGACGACCTCGCGCAGGGAAAAGCCATATTGCGGCTGCCATCCCGATCCGGCCGACCGCCCGTCCGTGGCCGCCGACACGCCGTCGCGCTCCAGCAGCCATTCGCCGTCCGGGTCGCCCGGCATGGTGCAACGGCGCAATCGATGCCGCGCGCCGTCGGGCGTCTCCGCCTCCGCCCCGTCTTCCAGCGGCATGGGCGGGGTGAAGCTGCCGCCAAAGCCGGTGTCGGCCACCCAATAGCGGCCCTCCAGCGTCACCAGCACCAACATATGGGTGCGCGGCGGCGCCTCATCCGGCGCGCCCAGCCACACACGCGCCAGCAATGGCCGGGCCGTGAAGCCCAGCGCGGTCAACGCCTGCACGAACAGGCCGTTCTGCTCGAAACAATATCCGCCCCTGCGCGCGCGAACCAATTTGGCCCTGATCGCGGCCGGAGATATATCGATTCCCCGCCCCAGCGGAATGTCCAGATTCTCGAACGGAATGGCCAGCCGGTGCGCCCGCTGCAACAAACGCAGGCCATCCAGACCGGCCACAGGCGCGGCCCCAACGCCGATCCGCGCCAGATAATCGGAAAGTTCGCCGGAGTTCATCACGCGCCTCTCACTCCAAAAATCCTCCCCATCCCCGACGGGGAGGGGACCATCGGCCAAGCCGAAGGTGGAGGTGGAGGGGAAAATAGGAAATGTCAGCCCACTTCCCCTTCACCACGGAAAAATCGGCTCACCAAAAAATTCCGCTGTCCTACAACCCGTCCTAGCTTCTATACCGCCACCGGCTCTTTCAACGGTCAAACCGCAAATAGGAAATTTCCGCAAAAACCGCGCTTTTCCGCGGTCCTGTCGTGTCACCTATGTAACCCTTTTCCTACACGCAGACCTTCCCGTCACGGTATCATTTGCGAGGAATACGGCGGGCGCTCGCCAGATGATGGGCATGCGTGATCGCCACCGCCAGCGCATCCGACGCATCAGGCCCCGCAACTTTCGCGCCGGGCAGCAGCCGCGCGACCATCGCGTGGACCTGATCCTTCGACGCGTTGCCGACGCCCACCACTGACTTCTTGACGAGCCGGGCCGCATATTCGCCCACCTCCATGCCGGACCGGGACGCGGCCAGCAGCACCACGCCGCGCGCCTGCCCCAGCTTCAACGTCGATTGCGGGTTCACATTGACGAACACCTCCTCGACCGCCGCGCCATTGGGCTGATGCTCCAGGATCAGGTCGGTCAGCGCCAGATCGAGCGCCAGCAACCGGGTCGCCAGCGCCATTCCGGCATCCGTCTTGATCTGCCCGTTGGCGATATGGGTAAGGCGGTTGCCGTCAGCCGCGATCAGCCCCCAACCCGTGGTGCCCAGCCCCGGATCAAGGCCAAGGATGATCAAATCCCCCTCCCGCAAGCGGGCGCGGCCAAGGGAGGGCATGTCCGGATAAGCAGCCTGACAGCCCCTCCCGATGACGGGAGGGGAGATGCACTCAACCCAGCTTCTCCATCACCGCGTCGGACACTTCATAATTGCCCCAAACGGTCTGGACGTCGTCATCGTCTTCCAGCGTATCGACCAGCTTCAGCAGGGTCGCGGCATTGGCCTCGTCGACCTCTACCGTCGTCTGCGGCTTCCAGGCCAGCTTCGCGCCCTCGGCCGGGCCCAGCTTGGCTTCCAACCCCTTGGCCACTTCATGGAGCGCGTCCATGGCCGTCCAGATTTCATGCTCGTCTTCGTTCGACACGACATCGTCCGCACCCGCCTCCAGCGCGGCTTCGAAAATCGCGTCGGCATCGCCCGCGCTCGCCGGATAGGTGATCAGGCCCATGCGGTCGAAGCCATGACTGACCGCGCCCGACGCGCCCAGATTGCCGCCATTCTTGGAAAAGGCGGTGCGCACGTTGGTCGCGGTGCGGTTGCGATTGTCGGTCAGCGCTTCGACGATGATGGCGACGCCGCCGGGGCCATAGCCCTCGTACCGGATCTCCTCATAATTCTCCATGTCGCCGCCCAGCGCCTTGTCGATCGCGCGCTGGATATTGTCCTTGGGCATGGACTGGGCCTTGGCGGCGTTGATGGCAAGGCGCAGGCGCGGGTTCATGTCCGGGTCGGGCAGACCCATCTTCGCCGCCACGGTGATTTCGCGGCTGAGCTTGGAGAACATCGAGGAGCGCTTCTTGTCCTGCGCGCCCTTGCGATGCATGATGTTCTTGAATTTGCTATGGCCGGCCACGGCCTGCTCCTAATCTTGTCTGTGATCCGAAGCGGGCTCTCTAGCGGGCGTCCTGCCCAAGCGCAACTAGACGAGGATGGCGGTGCCCGAAGCGGACACCATCAGCATCGATCCGTTGGACCCCAGCACCTCATAGTCCAGGTCCACGCCGACCACAGCATTGGCGCCCAGCGCCGCGGCCCGCGCCTGCATCTCGCCAATGGCCTGCTCACGGGCGCGTTGAAGGACATCCTCATACGCTCCCGACCGGCCGCCGACGATATCGCGAATACCCGCGAACAGGTCGCGGAAGAGGTTGGCGCCCACGATCACCTCGCCGGTGACGATGCCGAGATAATCCTTGGCCGGCCGCCCTTCGATGGACGGCGTGGTGCTGACGATGATCCCGGACATGAGCGCTCTCCCTGATTGAGTGGTTATTCGATCCCCAAGGCGTTCTTGTATGTTTCCAGCAGCGCTTCGGCTTCCATCCGGGCGTTGCGCTCCATCTTGCGAAGGCGGACGATCGACCGCATGGTCTTCACGTCATAGCCATTGGCCTTGGCTTCCAGATAGACGTCCTTGATATCGTCGCCGATGCCCTTCTTTTCCTCTTCCAGGCGCTCGATGCGCTCGATGAAAAGGCGTAGCTGATCTGCGGCGACGTTGCCCTCGCTCATTTCTGTCTATCTCCGGCTGAATGTGAATCGGTTGGTGAACGCCTCTAATGGCTGTCGGCGTTCTTCGCCACACTCTCCTGCATCTTTGTGATCTGTTCGGGCGTCGCCTCACTCTGATAGCGCTGCTTCCATTCGGCGAAGGGCATGCCATGGATGATCGCGCGCGCTTCCTCCCTGCTCATCGCCCCGTCCGCTTCCGCAATCCAGTCGGCCAGGCAGTTGCGGCAGAATCCCGCCGTTCCCATGAGATCGATATTCTGAACATCGGTGCGATGCTGCAAATGCGCCACCAGCCTGCGGAAGGCGGTTGCGGCAACCGCATCGTTGAGCATATTGTCGGCCACGGCGATCCTTTCGCTGGTCTACATAATCCTGTCGTGCAGCACGGATAATCGAAAACGGCGCCTTGGCAAACCAGGGGCTATCATGACGATCAGGAGCTTTTGAATGACTCGATTACCGCCCCGCTCGCGCAAGGTTCGGATATTAGCGACCCTTGGTCCCGCGAGCGACAGCCAGGAGATGATCCGGGCTCTCTTTGTCGCAGGGGCAGACGCCTTCCGCATCAACTTGAGCCATGGTTCGCATGAGGATCATGCCGCGCGGATCGCCATCATTCGCACGCTGGAAAAGGAATTTGGCCGCCCGACCACGATATTGGGCGATCTTCAAGGGCCCAAGCTGCGCGTCGGAACCTTCGAGCGCGGCCTTGCCGTGCTGGAAACTGGCGCGGCCTTCGTGCTGGATCGTGACACAGCGCCGGGGAATGCGGATCGCGTGAACCTGCCTCACCCCGAAATCTACGCAGCGCTGCTGCCCGAAACCCGGCTGCTGCTGGACGATGGCAAGCTGGTCCTTCGCGTCAAGAAAGTCACATCCGATCGCATCGACACGATCGTGGAAGTCGGCGGCGCGCTGTCCAACCGCAAGGGCGTGAATGTGCCCGATGTCGTCGTGCCGGTGCCCGCCTTGACCGAAAAGGACCGCCGGGACCTGAGCTTCGCCGTCGAGCAAGGCTGCGACTGGATCGCGCTCAGCTTCGTGCAGCGGCCGGAAGACTTGGCCGAAGCACGCAAGCTGATGGGCGGCCACGGCGCACTGATGGCAAAGATCGAGAAGCCCTCCGCCGTGCAGCGGCTAGAGGAGATATTGGAACTGGCTGACGGAGTGATGGTGGCGCGCGGCGACCTCGGCGTCGAACTGCCGCCTCAGGCTGTTCCGCCGTTGCAGAAGCAGATCGTCGCCACCGCGCGGCGCATGGGACGGCCTGTCGTGGTCGCGACGCAGATGCTGGAATCCATGATCAAGTCCCCCACCCCGACGCGCGCCGAAGTGTCGGACGTGGCGACGGCGGTCTATGACGGCGCGGACGCCATCATGCTGTCGGCCGAAACGGCGGCGGGCGACTGGCCGGAAGAAGCGGTGGCGATGATGGACAGCATCGCCCACAGCGTGGAGCACGACCCCGGCTATTTCGCGCGCCTGCACTTCACCGAAACAAAGCCCGATCCGACCACCGCCGACGCTTTGGCCGAGGGCGCGGCCGGGATCGTGTCCGTCGTCGGGGCGAGCGCCATCACCTGCTTCACCTCTTCGGGCAGCACCGTGCGCCGGGTGGCGCGCGAGCGCCCAATGACGCCGATCCTCGCCCTGACACCGCGACAGGACACCGCGCGCAAGCTGGGCCTGACCTGGGGAGTCCATGCAGTGCGGACCAAGGACATCGGCAATTTCGAGGAAATGGTTGGCAAGGCCCGCCGGATGGCGCTGCGCCACGACATGACGGAAAAGGGCGGCAAGATCGTGGTTCTCGCCGGCGTGCCGTTCGGAACGCCGGGATCGACCAATGTGCTGCATGTCACCGCCGTGCGCGGCGATGAACTCAAGGGCCGCGATTAGGACTTATAACAGGTTCAAGGCGGCCAGTTCCGCCCTTAGCGCTGCCGCGCCGCGGAACAGGTGGCCATGCATCCCCTCCGCCTTCGCGGCGGCAACATTCTCTTCCCGGTCATCCACGAATAGCGCCTGCCCTGCGCACACGCCGAAGCGGGCAAGCGCCAGTTTATAAATGGCCGGGTCGGGCTTCACCATCTTTTCCGCGCCGGACACGACGATATCGCGGAAGGGCGCAAACAATGCCTGCTCCCGCGCATGAAAGGGCGCCCAGAATTCTGCGCTGAAATTGGTGATGGCGAACAGCGGAACGCCATTATCGTCCAGATCGCGGACGATCTCCGGCATGCCATCAACCGCAGGCGCGACGCTGTCGATGAACCTTTCGCCCCACAGCCGGATCAGGCTGGCGTGATCGGGATGGCGGGTAATCAGTTCGGCGCTGGTTTGTGCGAAAGGCGTTCCGGCATCATGCTGGAAATGCCATTCAGGGCTGACGACATCCCGCAGAAACGCATCGAGCGCCTGATCGTCGGGGATCAGACGCTCGTACAAGAGCCGGGGATTCCAGTGGTAGAGGACATTGCCGACATCGAAGATGACGGCCGTGACCTCCGCCATGGATCAGCCCTGGCGTGCCTTGAAGCGGCGATTGGTCTTGTTGATGACGTAGGTGCGGCCGCGGCGGCGGATCACGCGGTTATCCCGGTGACGGCCCTTGAGCGACTTGAGCGAGTTGCGGATCTTCATGGAAGCCAGCCTTTGATGAATCTTGCTTGATCTAAAAATCGAAGCGCAGCCCCTATGGGCGGGCAGGCGCAAAGTCAAGGGCGGCCAGCCTTCTTTTACTGCTGTTCATCCTGCATGCAGCGAAGCTGTGGCTTCACGCGTTGAAGATGGGAATAAGAATGCCAGCGCCGATCTTTCCGGGGCGGTCATCGCGAATTGGAGATCATTCATGGTGAAGAAGATCATCCTGCCGGTCTTGTCCACGCTCTTCCTGGCGGCGTGCGCGACGGCGGTGCCTCCGGTCGAAGTCACACGATTCCATGTCGGCGAGCCGGCGCGTAGCGGCTCGATCAGCGTGGAGGAAATGCCCGGCAATCCCGACGTCAGCCTGGAATTCCGCACCTATGCCGCCGCAGTGGAACAGGAGTTGCAGCGGGTTGGCTTCACAGCCGCCTCTCCCGGAACCCGGAGCGAATATGTCGCGCTGGTCGCGTTCCGCCGCTCTTTTAGGCCCACCGGATATGATGCGAGCGGCCGCCCGGTCAGCGTGGGTGTCGGCGGAGCGGTCGGCAGCGGCGGCTATTCGGGACTCGGGCTAGGCATCGGCATCAACCTGTCGGGCAAGCCCAAGGATCAGGTGACCACTGAGTTACAGGTGCAGATTCGCCGCCGGTCGGATTCCACGACCATCTGGGAAGGGCGCGCCCTGTCGCAGGCCCGCGAAGGCTCGCCCGCCGCCCAGCCCGGCATAGCCGCGCAAAAGCTGGCTTCCGCGCTGGTCGGGGGCTATCCCGGTGAATCAGGGCGCACTATAACCGTCAAATGACCATCTCTATCACGAGCGGCTTTGACAGCGGCAATATTCGCGTTCTTTCCATTTTCGATAGCGGCACGGCCGTCAGGGCAGAGCTTGAAATCCGCAAGGACCGGCAAAGCGACTTCTATCAATGGTTTCATTTCCGCGTATCGGGCATCGCCGGACGCGCCGTGGAATTGGCGATCACCAACTGCCGCGAATCGGCCTATCCCGATGGCTGGCCCAATTATCGTGCCCGTATCAGCGAAGATCGCGAAAGCTGGCGGCTTGCCGAAACACACTATTCAGACGGTACGCTGACCATTCGCCTGCCCGCTGAGGCGAACACGCTATGGGTGGCCTATTTCGCGCCTTATTCGATGGAACGGCACCATGACCTGATCGCCTGGGCATCCGTGCAGCCGGGCGTTACGCATCGCGAACTCGGCCTCACCCTCGATCAGCAGCCGCTTGACCTGCTGACGCTGGGCGACGGACCCAAGCAGGTGTGGCTTTACGCCCGTCAGCATCCCGGCGAAAGCATGGCGGAATGGTGGATGGAAGGCGCGCTGGACCGGCTGTGCGACCCGGAAGACGCGGTTGCTCGCCTCCTTCGCAAACAGGCGACCTTTCACCTCGTGCCCAACATGAATCCCGACGGCAGCCGGCGCGGGCATTTGCGGACGAATGCCGCTGGCGTGAACCTCAATCGCGAATGGCATGAGCCATCGATGGAGAGAAGCCCCGAAGTCTTCCTTGTGCGCCAGGCGATGGACCAGAGCGGCGTGGACTTCGCCATGGACGTGCATGGAGATGAGGCGATACCTGCCGTGTTCCTGGCGGGATTTGAAGGTATTCCCTCAATCACCAATCGACAGCTGGAACTGTTCCACCGCTACCGCGAAACGCTGGCGATGCGAACGCCCGACTTCCAGACACGCATGGGCTATCCGGTTGCGGCGGACGGCAAGGCCAACCTCACCATGTCCACCAATCAGGTCGCCGAACGCTTCGGCGCGGTGGCGATGACATTGGAAATGCCTTTCAAGGACAATGATGACCTGCCCGATCCTGAATTTGGCTGGTCCCCCGCTCGTTCGATGCAACTCGCCAAGGATTGCCTGGCGGTGCTCGCGGAAATGATCAGCGACATCTGAGCCGCGCTCGGCTTCGTCAGTCGAACAAATCGGCCAGAAAGTCCCGCATCGCGCGGTAGCTGCGGCGATCGGCGGCGGGCTGATAGACCAGCCCGCGGTCAGGCATGTTCGCATCATGGTCAGTGAAGGCATGGCCGGTATGACCATAAGCGTGAACCTGCCAATCGCATCCTGCCTCGGTCAATTCGCGCGCCAGCGCCAGGACGGATTCGGGGGGCGCGAGCGGATCATCCCATCCATGGCATATCAACAATTTCGCGGTAATCGACGCGCTGGCGAAAGGCGGCGGATCATAGATGCCATGGAAGCTGACGCCACCAGCAATATCGGCGCCGCTGCGGGCAAGATCCAGAACGCATTTGCCGCCAAAGCAGAAACCGATCGCGGCAGTGCGCGCCGGATCGACCTCCGCCATGTCCTTCAAAAGTGCATGAACGCGGCGGAGTCGCTCACGCAATAGCGCCCGGTCGCGGTTGAGTTCGGCCATATAGAGGCCGGGATCAGGATCAGCACGGCTGGTGCGCTTGCCCTGCCCATAGAGGTCAGCGACCAGAACGGCATAGCCAAGCGCCGCCAGCTTTTCGGCATAGGCGAAATCAGCTTCCTTGCTCCCCAGTGCATTGGGAAAGAGCAGGATGCCCGGAACAGGCGTTGACCGGCTATCGTCGAACACCGCCATGCTTTCGAACGTATCGCCATCGCTTTCATGCAGGGTGACGCGGCGGATAATGGTCATCAAAGGCTCCCTTACAGCGTGCCGAAGCCAGGGGCTTCGCCTCGCGCGTTGCGGTCGATCCTTCGCGGACGCTTCCAGCCGATGCGCGGACGCTTGCGCAGCCGCAGCGTCGGCCAATCGCCCCGGTCAGCGCGTTCAGCAAGGCGCATGCCTTGCGCACGATAGGCGGCTAGCACCGCGTCGGCCTGTTCCCGCAGCAAGCCAGCAAGGATCAGCGTACCGCCTTCCTCGATCACCGCACAAAGCGACGGGGCGAGTTCGATCAACGGACCTGCAAGAATATTCGCGATCACAAGATCATAAGGCGCGCGCTGCTCGATCGCAGGATGATCCACTCCCGCTGCGGCATAGAGCGCTACCTGGCCTATGCCGGTGCCGATCACCACGCCATTGGCGATAGCATTGTGCCCGCTAATTTCGACCGCGACGGGATCAATGTCGGAAGCAGTCGCATAGGCGCGGGGCCACAGATGCAGCGCGGCAAAGGCAAGCAGCCCCGTTCCCGTGCCGATATCCGCCACATTGCCGAACCGCATTCCGATCCGGCGCATCCGGTCCAGCATGAAGAGGCACCCCGCCGTCGTTTCATGCTGCCCGGTGCCAAAGGCGCGGCCTGCTTCGATCAGGAAATTGACGTGACCCGCCTCTTCGGGATCGGCCGGACGGTTCCGCACATGGAAGCGGCCTGCGGTAACCGGCTCAAGTCCCTGCTGGCTGAGCGTTACCCAATCCTCGTCGGGAAGCAACTCAACCTGCGGCTGCATGTCCGCTGCACTCGGCACCAGACTGCGGAGCAACTCTATTGCGGCAGGTTCCGGCTTGCCTTCAAAATAGGCGTCCAGCCGCCAAGCATTTTCATCATCCCCGCCCGCCTCGCTGGTCATCAATACCGGGGGCGAATCCATCGCGGCGAAGGTGGCGATTTCGCCGTCCAGCGCCTCGGCCTCCGCGCGGGTGCAAGGCAGAGTGACTTTCCAGCTTTGCGCAGGGGGAGCAGCGGCATCATTCATGCCGCCGCTTTAGCCCAGCGCGGCTGGCAGGAAAAGCGTCAGGCGACCTGCCGTCCGAACTCCGATGATTCATGACGCAGGCTGGCGAGCTTGCCTTCCACGCTCATGAAGCCGCGTTCCAGCTGGTCAATCTCGGACGCTACGACCTCGGTATCCTGACGAATGGCCGAAATGGTGGTCGACATCGAGTCGGCGGCCAGTGCGGTTTCATCGACCGCTGCGGTGATCATGGTGACGGTCTGCGCCTGGGCATCCATGGCATGGCGGATGCGCTCCGCGCAGGCCTGGACTTCGCCTACCGTGTCGCGGATGCGCTCGTTGGTTTCCACCGACTGCCGGGTGGAGGCCTGGATGTCAGCGATCTTACCGGCGATATCGTCGGTCGCCCGCGCCGTCTGGTTGGCGAGGCTCTTGACCTCCTGCGCGACGACAGCGAAGCCGCGGCCAGCATCACCCGCCCGCGCCGCTTCGATGGTGGCGTTGAGGGCCAGCAAATTCGTCTGTCCGGCGATGTCGCGGATCAGGCCCAGGATCGATTCGATCGACTTTGCATGTTCCGACAAGGTTGCGGACATGGTGACGGCCTCGCCCGACTGGCGCGCGGCGCGCTGGGCGACGCCGGCGGCGCTTTCGACTTCCGAACGGGCGTCCTCGATCGCGCGGATGAGCCCGGCCGATGTGCGGGCGGCTTCCCGCATCGCCAGAGCCGACTGTTCGGCGGCAGCCGCGACTTCCGACGCCTTGCCCAGCATGCCGCGCGTGGCGGCGGAGGCGTCCTTCGCCTGTTCGCGCAGCGATTCGCCCAGTTGCGAGCAGCCGTCAATCTCACCCATGATCCGCTGTTCGAACAAAGTGCCCATCCGCTGCCGATGGTCCCGCTGCGTTTCCGCCTCGTCACCCGCAAAGGCGTTGGTCATCAGGCTGGCATCGACCATGCCCACCATGACGACGATGTCGAGTAGCCGGTGGCGCGTCGCATCGTCCGCAGCCTTTTGCCAGATGAGGCTGGTAATCCGCTTGTTCGCATCGGACACTGCCGTCAGCACTGCGCCAAGCGCCAGCCCGCGCTTGCGGGCAAGACGGACGCAGGCGATCGACGAAGTTGCCCAGCTGCCCGCTTCATAGAAGCTGAGCTTCTGGCGGACATATTCATGCGCCTCCGTTTCGATCTTCGCGATGGTCGACGCAGGCAAAGCCGCGCGCAAGTTCGACTGCGTCATGTAGGAATTGAAGAAAGTGTGCGCGATGGTGGAAGCGTTCTCGCCGACCAGATCGCGTATTTCGCGTAGCCCGGCCGCCAATTCGCCGGTGGGATCGATCTCCGCCATGCTTGCGATCATGGCGCTCTTCGGAGTGGCGACGGACGTCATATGCGGCAAACCTCAATGTCTTTCCTTGTCGGCAACGTGATAGCGCAATCTGGTTAATCAGTTCTTAGCCGTGACTTTTCGCCGCATGGATAGGGCGGGTTGCCCTCTTGACCGATCGCTCCTAAGGGGACGGGACTCAGGGACAAGCTTCAGGGACGGAGTAACCATGGCGCGAAACAACAGCCGGCCGCTCTCGCCGCATTTGACGATCTGGAAATGGGGGCCGCATATGGCGATCTCCATCCTGCACCGCATCACCGGAAATGGTCTCGCCACTGTCGGCGTGATGGGCGTCGTATGGTGGCTGATGGCGGCCGCGACCGGCCCGGATGCCTATGCAACCTTCATCAAATGCGCGACTTCGCCGATCGGTTATCTCGTCATGATCGGCATCAGCTGGTTCTTCTTCCAGCATATGATGTCAGGCATTCGCCACTGGGTGCTGGACATGGGCGCGGGCTATGAGCTGCACACCAACAAGACATGGTCGCTGGTGATCCCGGTCCTCTCCACTCTGGCCACGATCGCGCTGTGGGCCACCATCTTCGCGGGGAAAATCTGATGGGCAATGGAACCGGAATCGGCCGCGTCCGCGGACTTGGATCGGCCCGGCATGGCGCTGGCCACTGGCTGACGCACCGCTATACCTCGGTCAGCAATCTGCTGCTGGTGCTGTGGCTGGTCTTCAATCTCGCCACCCTGCCCGGCCTCGATTATGAAAGCGTGCGCAACTGGATCGCCAATCCGCTGGTCGCCGTGCCGCTGATGCTGATGCTGGTCAGCGTTTTCTGGCACCTGCGCCTGGGCATGCAGGTCATGCTGGAGGATTATGTCCATGACAAGGGACTGAACTTCTTCTCCATCCTGCTCCTCAACTTCTACACCATCGCCGGCGCGGCTGCCGGTATTTTCGCCATCGCGAAGATCGCATTCGAGGGGGCTGCTTCCTGATGTCCGAAGCCTACAAGATCATCGATCACACCTACGACACGGTCGTGGTGGGCGCGGGCGGCTCCGGTCTGCGCGCGACCATGGGCAGTGCCGAAGCGGGTCTGAAAACCGCCTGCATCACCAAGCTGTTCCCGACCCGCAGCCATACCGTGGCGGCGCAGGGCGGCATCGCGGCCAGCCTTGGCAACAATTCGCCCGACCACTGGACCTGGCATATGTACGACACGGTCAAGGGGTCGGACTGGCTGGGCGACCAGGATGCGATCGAATATATGGTGCGCGAAGCGCCCGCCGCGGTCATCGAGCTGGAACATGCCGGGGTGCCGTTCAGCCGTAACGAGAATGGGACGATCTACCAGCGCCCCTTCGGCGGCCACATGCAGAATATGGGCGCTGGCCCGCCGGTGCAGCGCACCTGCGCGGCGGCCGACCGGACCGGCCATGCGATGCTGCACGCGCTCTATCAGCAATCGTTGAAATATGACGCTGACTTCTACATCGAATATTTCGCGATCGACCTGATCATGGAAGACGGCCCGAATGGCAAGGAATGCCGCGGCGTAATCGCCATCTGTATGGAGGATGGGTCGATCCATCGCTTCCGCAGCAAGGCAGTGGTGCTGGCGACGGGAGGCTATGGCCGCGCCTATTTCTCCGCTACTTCGGCGCATAGCTGCACCGGGGACGGTGGCGGCATGGTGCTGCGCGCGGGACTGCCGCTCCAGGATCTTGAGTTCGTGCAGTTCCACCCCACCGGCATTTACGGCGCGGGCGTTCTGATCACTGAAGGCGCACGCGGCGAGGGCGGTTACCTCACCAATTCCGAGGGCGAGCGCTTCATGGAGCGCTATGCTCCCTCGGCCAAGGATCTGGCGTCGCGCGATGTCGTGTCGCGTTCGATGGCGATGGAAATGCGCGAAGGGCGCGGCGTGGGTCCGAACAAGGACCATATCTTCCTGCACCTCGACCATATCGATCCCAAGGTGCTGGCCGAACGCCTGCCGGGCATCACCGAGAGCGGCAAGATCTTCGCGGGCGTGGACCTGACGCGCCAGCCGCTGCCGGTGACCCCCACCGTCCACTACAATATGGGCGGCATCCCCTGTAACTATCATGGCCAGGTGGTGACCAAGGTTGGCGACGATCCCGAAGTCGTGGTGCCGGGCCTCTATGCGGTCGGCGAAGCGGCCTGTGTGTCGGTCCATGGCGCGAATCGCCTGGGCTCCAACTCGCTGATCGACCTTGTCGTGTTCGGCCGTGCGACCGGCCTGCACCTTAAGGAAACGATCAAGCCCAATGAGTCGCACCGTCCGCTGCCCAAGGACGCGGCCGATCTGGCGCTGTCGCGTCTCGACCATTACCGCAACGCCAAGGGCGGTTCGCCCACCGCGAAGATCCGCCTGGAAATGCAGCACACGATGCAGAAGCATGCCGCCGTGTTCCGCGACAGCGCGTTGCTCGCCGAAGGCGTCGAGAAGATGGCGCAGGTCAATGCGCGGCTCCAGGATGTCGGCGTGTCGGACCGCTCGCTGATCTGGAACACCGACCTGATCGAGACGCTGGAGCTGGACAACCTGATGTCCCAGGCGGTCTGCACCATGGTCAGCGCGGAGAACCGCAAGGAAAGCCGGGGGGCGCATGCCCATGAGGATTTCCCGAACCGCGACGATGAGAATTGGATGAAGCACACCGTCAGCTGGTTCGACGGCTGGGGCGGCAAGGGCGGCAAGGTCAGCCTGGATTACCGTCCGGTGCATGATTACACGCTCACCGACGAGGCGGAATATATCCAGCCCAAGGCCCGCGTTTACTGATCGGGCTTTCCGGCATGGTTTAGAAATGAGGGCGGGCCGAAAGGTCCGCCTTTTTTCTTTGACCGGAGCTGTGATCGGAACGCTGGTCCGCCCTGCCCCATGTTGTAGGATCAGGGTGACATAAGTGACACGACAAGGCCGCAGAAAACCGCGCTTTTCGGGACCCGGTTCCAACATATTATGTTAAATTTCAAAGAGCGGGACAAAGCCTAGCGCGGACATCGGCCTGTAGGACAGAGAAATTTTCAGCGGCCGCGCGGCTTCGCGCATTCCGCCAGAGAATTTCTTCAGCACCCGCGCGAGCCGCTTTGCCCACCCCGCCGAAATGGGGCATGATCGTCTTGCACAGAAGCGTCCGCATGAAGGCTTCTCGGCCGTCACCTCGGATTCTTCGACACGCAAAGAACAGGCTTGATCCGAGGTCCGTTGCCTTGGCAGCATCGGAGAAGAAGCGCCCCCTTGTTTTGGCGATGGGCCCAAGGGTAACAAGCGGGGAGGCCGCGTCGTTTGCTGGCTTCCTAGCAGCTTTGAGCGCCTGGACAGATTGGCGAGAGACCGTTCCCCGGATCGGACGGTGCAGAGGACGGCGAGGTAGAGGGCACGTCGGGCAGCGGGGCGGCCGGTCGAGCAGCGGGCGCGCCTGGTGCTGTGGCCGCTTGCCGATCAAAAGGGCCGTGGAGCCCAGGCACCCTTCAAGATGCCATGATTCGGCGAAGTCCCCCCGGCCGCGATCTGTACGATGACCTGAACAGGTGCGTGAGGCTGCTCGCAACGGACCTCGCACCGCGGGGACGGGCACAATGACATTATACGTGACGTTGTTGGGATCGATTCTCCAAGCTGCATCTCGATATTCATGAATGGCAGACGCGCAGGATCGCGGAATCAGGCCTGGGCTGAGCAACTGTGGTTACGTTGAGGATGGCATCGAGCGTGACAACGAGCTTCCGGGCGGGAGCAACGATGGCGGCGTTAGCTGGCTCCCAGCCGCTTTGAGGCGCTTTGCCAGATTGGCGAGAGGCAGTTCCCCGGATCGGACGGTGCAGAGGGCGGCGAGGTAGAGGGCGTGCCGGGCAACGGGGCGGTCGGCGAACAGTGGGCGCGCCTGGTGCTGTTGCCGCTTTGCCGAAGGAGCCGGGCCCCCGCTCCGCGCTAATCTGGCGGGCGAGGCAGATGTTCATGCGAACAGCCGCAGGATGGCAAAATGTCGTCGCCAGCGCCATGTCCCGAAAACGCGAGAGGGCGTTCGACCGGCAGATTGCCGCCCCGCCGCCATGGGGTTTGGCGGGCGCGAGCGGCTGGGGCCGTGGCGCGCGGTTTACTGCCAGTCGAAGGAAAGCGGGGCTTCGCGGAAGGCGAAGCGGTCGAGATGGTCGGCGACCACCTGCTTGAAGCGCTCCACGTCCGCGCCGTCCTGCGGCTCGATGGCGACGGTCAGCGCTTCCTCGCCAGCGGTCATGCGGATCGGGCCCATGGGAAAGGCAATCGTCCCCTGCTGCGCGTCGAAATCCGTTTCGAACTTGTGGCTCCAATGCTTGCAGAGTTGCTGGAGATAGCGGCTGCCGTTCTTCGTCGGCACATGGGCGGTCAGGGTCATGCGTCAGAGCCTTTCAATCTTGCTGGCCGCCTCGTCGATCAATGCGGCGACATCGAACATGGTCTGGGAATCCGCACCCTCCCTTTCAAGCCGCGTGCGGACGGCGATGGAGAGATTGTGCAAGGCGCGGCGGATCGGCGCGCCGTCCACCCGCTCGGCCCGCCTGGCGAGGGAGGCCAGACGCGCCATCGCTTCCTGGGCGGTGGCGTCATTTCCGGCCAGATAATCGGTCCCCGCCTGGGTGATTTCGAACAGCTTGCGGCCGCCGCCGCCCTCCTGCTCGGCGATCAGGCCCATGTCGGCCAGCAATGTCAGCGTCGGGTAAACCACGCCGGGGCTGGGCGCATAGGCCTGGCCCGACAGGCCCTCAATCTCGCGGATCAGGTCATAGCCGTGCCGGGGAGTCCGGGCGATGAGGGTGAGCAGGATGAGCTTGAGCGCGTCATTGCCGAACTGGCGGCGGCGCCCTCCCCCGCCATGGCCCCGGCCACCGCCCATCGGGTCGCCGCCGAAGGGGCCGCCCCGGCCATGCCCGAAACCGCGGCCGAAGCCTTCAGGACCAAGGAAACGGGGGTGATCGCGGAAGGCCCTGTGGGCTCTGGAATGTAGATGATGATGCATCTGGATATCTTTCGAGTGATTCATGATGTGTCGAGATATATCTTAATTTGAAACGCCGTCAAGGGTGCGATATATCTTGGAAGAAATTTACGAAATGAGGGGTGCTTGGTTGGCGCGGCGAAATGGCGTCAGCGATGATTCGGAGGCCGTTCGGAGAAGAAAGAAGAAGAAGGGGCTTCGACAGGCTCAGCCCGAACGGACGGGGGCGAATCTAGCGGAGGGAGCATCCCGTGCGGAGTGGAGCATCCTGAACGGAGGGGGTGAGGCAGGTTCCGGGCGTGGGATTTTGACTGAGGTCTGGACTGGCCCTCGTGAGCGGCTTGCCTCGCCAGAGCGTCTTCGCAGGGCGCCGCGGACATGGAAAAGCCCGCCGGAGTCTCCTCCGGGCGGGCCTGGTTTTCCTGTGTCAGACGTTGCCGTTCAGTCCGGCTTTTTGGCGACGCTCACCAGAGCCGGACGGAGGAGGCGGTCCTTGATGGTATAGCCTGCCTGCATTTCCAGCAGAACCGTTCCCGGCTCGGCTTCATCCGATGGGGTTTCCATCATCGCCTGATGCAGGTTGGGGTCGAGCGGCTGGCCAACGGAGACCAGCTTTTCGATGCCGTTGCGGGAAAAGACGCTTTCCAGTTCCCGGCCGGTGGCTTCAAGCCCGGCGACCAGTCCCTTGAACTTGTCATCCTCCCGCAATTCGGCGGGAATGGCCTGGAGCGCGCGGCTGAGATTGTCGGCCACGGACAGCATGTCCCGCGCAAAGGCGGTGGCGGCATAGGCGCGCGTGTCGGCAAGCTCCTTTTCAAGCCGCCGCCGCACATTCTGCGTTTCGGCATGGGCGTAGAGCACGTCCTGCTTCGCCGCCGCCAGTTCGCCTTCCAGCGCGGCGATCCGCTCCGCAGCGGCGTCGCCCGCGGGCGCGGCATCCTCAGGCAGTTCGTCAACCAGTTCGCTATTTTCGATATTCTGCTTTTCTTCACTCATCTCATCAATCTCGACAAGGTCTGTGCGGTGAAATCCACCATGGGGATCACCCGTGCATAGTTCAAGCGCGTGGGGCCGATGACGCCGACCACGCCGACGACCCGGCCATCGCCTCCCCGGTAAGGGGCGGCTATGACCGAAGAACCGGAAAGGGAAAAGAGCTTGTTTTCCGAACCGATGAAGATTTTCGTCGCGCTGCCCGCCAGCGCGCTTTCCAGAAGGCGCGAGATTTCCTCCTTGCCCTCCAGTTGCTCCAGCAATTGCCGCACCCTTTCCAGGTCGGCGGCGGTGCCGTCGTCCAGCAGATGCGCCTGGCCACGGACGATCAGCACGGGGCGGTCATCGGCATCGTGGGACCATACGGCGATGCCGCGTTCGACCAGTTCCCGCGCCGCGCCTTGCAGCGCGCTGCGTTCATTTTCCATCTCGCGCCGCAACGCTTCGCCCGCATCGCGCAGGGTCATGCCGCCGAAGCGGGCCGACATGAAGTTCGCCGCTTCGTTCAGCATCATCGGTGTGACGCCTTCGGGCAGGTCGAGCACCCGATTCTCGATCGATCCGTCCTGCCCCACCAGCACGGCCAGCGCCTGGCGGCCGTTGAGCGGAACGAAGCCGAACTGGCGCAGAACCGGCTCCCGCTTGGGCACCATGACGATCCCGGCGCAGGCGGAAAGGCCGGACAGGGCGGCGGTGGCGGCGGACAGCGCTTCCTCGATCGGGCCGCCCTCCGATATGCCCGCTTCGATCGCGCGCCGTTCCTCCGGCGAAGGTTCGGCCGCCTGCATCATCCCGTCGACGAACAGGCGCAGGCCCGTTTCCGTCGGCATCCGCCCCGCGGAGGTATGCGGCGCGGCGAGCAGGCCCAGCTCCTCCAGATCCTGCATCACGTTGCGGATGGAGGCAGGCGACAGGCTGAGCGAGGCGAGCTTGCTGATCGTGCGGGAACCGACCGGCAAGCCGGTGCCGAGATAGCTTTCGACCACCAGCCGGAAGACGTCGCGCGCCCGCTCGTTCAATTCGGTAATCGGAGTGACCGGCATGCGCACCTATCTAGGCAAGCATCGCCCGCCACTCAAGCCGGTGCGCTATCGCGTGGCGGACGGCTTCACCATCGGTTCGATCTGCAACAGGCGCGGCACGGCGGCGATGGTGGCACGCAGCTTGCCATAGCCAGCATCCATGCAGCCGGACTGATATTCCAGGCGCGTGGGCGGCGCGCCCCCCCTCACCCACTCGATCGTATAGCCCGGCATGTCGGTGGCGAAGCGCGTGCAGTTTTCGCCATTGGCGATCCGCCGGGTCGTGCCCGCCGCCGGGCGGAACTGGCTCAATGCGGCGCGAAAGTGGCGATATTGCGCGGGGGTGACGGTGAAGCGGGTGGGCCCCGGAACGTTGGTGAAGCGCTCAGGCTCCAGCAGGCCCGATCCGTCCGGCGTCACCCGCAGGCTGTAGACCGGGCAGACGCCGAAACAGGGCCCCGCCGAAAAGCGGATGATGTCGCCAGCCGCGACGGGCTGTTCCAGCTCCGCCTGTTCAGTCGCGCAGCCCGCCAGCAGGGCCGCCGCGCCCCATATCGTCCATCGCAATCGCATGAAGGCTTCCTAGCATCTTTCCGGCGGATCGCCACCGGCATGACGTCCCGTCCGGCGCGGCTATCCGATCCACGCATCGCTTTTTGCGAAAAACCGGTTCCCACTTTTTCGCGCGATGCACCTTATTTGATCGCCGCATCGCTTTTTGCGAAAAACCGGTTCCCACTTTTTCGCGCGATGC